>CAJTSP010000014.1 GCA_910578965.1 uncultured Oscillospiraceae bacterium | reverse complement strand
GTATAAGGCGCTGCTAAACGCCGGCGCAGAGCCCCGGGCTCCCCGCACCGGGCGGGCCATTACCTACACCGACCTGTACGAGTGGGGGCTTTCGGGCACGCCGGGCAGCGCCGGGCAGCGCCACGCCCTGTTAAAACGGGCCGGGCTGCCGCCGCGCCTATCCAAGAAAGCGCTCTGCGAGCTGCTGAACCGACTGTACACCTATGAGGAATTTGCCGCCATCGCATCCCGGCCGGCGGCAAAATAAAAAAGGTGTTTCCTAAGTAGCTGTCTTTTTTGACTAAAAGGGAGGATGGGCCGAGGCTTTTATACCCTGTTGGTAAGGCCGATATTCAGCCTTTCCTTGGGCAAAAGACAGCCAGCGCAGGGCATTTCGTAACATTCGGGCAACATTCCGATGCAAAGGCCTTGCGGTCGGGCTGGGAGGCGGTATGATATATACAACCGCAAAATATGTTGATTGGATTGGAGAAAGATACCATGCATCTCATTTCAGGTTCAATCCCAGACGCTGCCCGGTTATCGGTACAGCCTGCCGGCGCAAAAGATTTGCCACAGCTTCTGCCGCCCTGCGAGTGGGCTCGAAGCTGCTCGCCAAGGCCGGCGACAGACCAGTATATCCCCGAACAAAAGCAGCCGCCCTCCGGGAGATATTGGCTCAAAAGGGATGGGGCCGGGCGGCAGACAGTTTTTTACGATGATCCACAGCAGCCGGCAGACGGCTCCGAACGGCCAAAGGCGGGGGATACACCTGTGCCCGGCGGCGTCAAGCCGCCTCAAAACCTGCTTGCACAGCCCCGGCAGGCAGAGGACGACTCGGCCGACGACACTCTAAGCCCGGACAGAGTAGCGGAGGGGCCGGAGGGAGCAAGCCCCGAAGAATCCCCGAAACACTGTACGGTGGATACCGGCAGGGTAGACCGGGAAATCGAGGCGCTGAAAAAGCAAAAACAGGAGATAGAACGCCGACTCAAGGCCGAAACGGACGAAACAAAGGCCCGTGAACTGCAGGCTGAGGCAGACCGAATTGAGCAGGAGCTGACCCGGAAGGACAACGACGCATACCGGCGCGGGCATGCGCAATACAGCTTTTTGTAAAAATAGGGGTAGTGCGGAAAGTATAAGGGTTATCCTGTTTCGAAAAACAAAAAAGTACATAGAAAAAGCGTACCCATCCCCCAGAAGGAAAGGTACGCTTTTTTGGTGCTTATTAAGAAATATCCCGTTTTGCAGGGGCCGCTCAGCGGGCCATTCGGCATCCGGGGGCGGCTTTGGATGCTCCGCCTGTCCGGCCCGCTTATTGAACAGGCGCTCAGGATATGCGGAAACGGCTGATAAGACTGTTCAAGGTTCGTGCCTGCCGGGACAACTCCAGGGAAACCGATGCGCTCTTTTCGGCGGCGGACGTGTTATCCTGTACCACCGAGGAAATCTCTTTGATCCCGTTTTCAACCAGAGAAATCATTTCGGACTGCTGGGCACTGGCAGCGGCAATTTCGTCCATTAACGCCTTAATGGACTGGATGCAGTCATGGATGACCTGCATGGCTGAAACAGCTTGGTCGGTAGATTCCGTTCCATTTTTGGCGTCCTGGATAGAACGGCTGATGAGGTTGTTGGTATCATTTGCGGCCTCGGCAGACTTGCCGGCCAGGCTGCGAACCTCGTCTGCAACCACTGAAAAGCCTTTGCCTGCATTGCCGGCCCGCGCTGCCTCCACGGCGGCATTGAGAGCCAGGATATTGGTCTGGAAGGCAATATCCTCGATAGTTTTGATGATGGTGCCGATCTTGGCAGAGGACTGGTCGATGCTTCGGGTAGCTTCGGTTAGCTGTTCCATCTTCGCATCCGCTTCGTCGGTGTAGCCGGCTGCGCGGTCCACCAGTTCACTGGCGTTTGCGCAGCGTACGGCGCTGGTTCTGATTTGAGAGGTAATGGCTGTTACATTTGCCATAAGCCCATCTACAGAAGCAGCTTGCTCGGTGGTGCCTTGGGCTAATGTCTGGGCCCCCGAGGATACCCGCTCGGCACTGTCATCCACCTGGCCGGCCACCTGGGAAATGTCGCGGATCATAGCCACCAGGTTGGCGTGGATGGACTGCAGGCTTGCAAATAAGGCCTTAAAGTCACCGATATAATAGGATTCGTTTACCGCAATATCTATAGCGAGGTTGCCGTTTGCCATCCCGCCCAGGATACGGCCCACATCGTCGATAGTATCTCGCAGGCAGGCACAGACCCGATGGGTGGTTTGGGCGATCATGCCGATCTCATCCGACCGACCGTAAAAATGCTCGATCTCCTTGTCGGCAGAAAGGTTTAAATTCCCCAGACGTCCGAGAGCCCGCTCCACCTGCATCAAGTCCCGGCCCTCCCGGCGTAGGATCAAAAGGGTGATTAGGATGATGGCGGCGGCCATGGCTGCGCACAGCACTCCTACCAAAAGGCGGACGGTAGTTACGGAGGCATAGACTTCGGCGGCGTTGTCCCGCACCATGAAGACCCAGCCGCGTTCCTTGAGATATTTATATACCACTAACTGCTGAATCCCATCCTTGTCCCGGTAGGAATAAGTACTGGCCTGGGTGCTTCCCTCTGCCTGGATGCGCCGGAGGATTTCCAGGTACCCGGCATCGGTGGTTTCGGTATTCAAAAGGGCATTGTCCTCATGGTAGAGGTACACGCCGGTATCCACATTCAAAAATACATATTCGCTGCTGGGCAGGCCCTTGATATCCAGATTCAGCAGAGAGTCCATCAGACGGCTCGCATAGACGCCGGCCCCTACATAGCCAATACACCGCTGCCCTTCAAAAAGAGGATAATACATGGAAAGGATCATGCTGCCGGTACCGGGCGATTTCATAATGCCCAGATTTGTCAGTTCCCTCCGGGATAGGATTGTATCCTGAAAGGCCTTGAGCGAATCTCCCGACCGGGTGGTCATGCCGATAGCGCCCTGGGAGGTATGGGTCAGGACATGGGTAGCCGGAGTGGCTATGTACAGCCCCTCAAATATCCCTTTGATTGCGGCAAAGTCTTCCGTATACTTTTGCGCCCGGGCCAGTAGCACCGGGTCATCCGGGTTTAACAGCAGGTCGTGGACCTCGCTGCTCAAAGCAAAAGCCTCCATATATTCTTCTGCAGAAAGCACATAGGTGTTGATAATGGAAGCTCTGGATTCCACAGCGTCGGTCATTTGGTTGGTAATATCGCTTTTGACCATCGAAGCGGCGTTGGTGGATACTACCAGCCATAGGAAGGTCATGCCAACCAGTGTAATGGCAGTTGTGATGATTCCGATTCGTGCAGCAAGCTTTTTGTTTTTATTGAGGTGCATAAAACTTCCCTCCATTGGGAAAACTCGAGGCCATTGCCTCCTCGGTTTCAGTATAATATGCGATTTTATAAATAGCAAGATTTTCCCCGTGAGCAGAGAGGAAAATCCCGCATAAAAACAGGACATGCAGTTGTCGTGTTTTTTATGGTATCCTAAAAAAGCGGTAAAAAGCCAACTGGGCAAAACCGGAAAACCGAGTCGGAAGCCGCGCAAAGGAGGATAATAAGATGGCGTCCAGCAAGCAATTTGTGGACTATCTGTGTGACCAGATGGCCCAGGCGAAGGTATCTGCAAGGAGGATGTTTGGAGAATACGGGCTTTATTGTGGGGGGTCTATTTTGCCTGTGTTTGTGACGATACTCTCTTTGTAAAGCCCACCGGAGCCGGCCGGGCCCTACTGCCAGGCTGCCCCGAAAAGCCCCCCTATGCGGGTGCAAAGCCGTATCTCGCGGTGGAGGAGGTGGAAGATGCGCCGTTGCTTTGCCAGTTAGCCCGCGCCACCTGCGCCGAGCTCCCGCCTCCTAAGGCGCGTAAAAAATGAGCGCATGGGCCGGCAGCCTTTTTCAATACCCCCAAAACAAGTGAGACCTATCCACGGCCGGCAGCACCCGCCGCCAAAGCGCCAAACTGGGCAAGGATGGCAGGCTTTTGTAGCAACACCTCCCGCCCGGCCAGGCTGCAGAGGCTGCCGGTTTCGGGCAGGGAGCCAAAGCAGAGCTTTTGCGCGCAGAGGGCCTGTGTTTTGCAGCCAGTGCGTTCGTTGAGCCGCCGGTTGCCATATTTGACGTCCCCCAGCACCGGGGCGCCCAAAAAGGCCAGATGCGCGCGGATCTGATGGGTACGCCCGGTGATGAGCCCGATGCGGCAGAGCGCGAACGGGCCGGCTGTTTTGAGCACCGCTACCTCGGTAACGATTTTTTTATATCCCGAAGCGGCGTCGGCCCGCACCGTAACCCGGTTGGCTTTAGCATCGTGCCGCAAAAAGGCTGTATGCCGCCCCTTGGGCGGTACGCCGCAGGTAATGGCAAGGTATTCTTTGTGAACCAATCCCTGCCGGATAGCTTCGTTCATATCCCGCAGGGCAGGGTAGGTCTTGGCCGCGATTACAAGGCCCTCGGTACCGCGGTCCAGCCGGTTGCAGAGCGCAGGCGCAAAGCCCTGCCTGTCCTCAGGGCAATATTCGCCCTTTTGCACAAGATAGGCGCAAAACCCTTCTACTAAGCTGGCATCGCCGGTTTTGTCTGAATGGCAGAGCAGGTGGGCCGGCTTATACAGCACGGCGATGGCCTCATCCTCGTATACCACCGTCACCTTTGGCGGGCGGCGTGCCGGGCGGGCGGGGCCCGTTGCAGAGGCAAAAAACTCATCGTTGAGGTACAGCTCGATCACATCTCCCGTCTTGAGCCGGGTATCCGGCGCAGCGCGTTTCCCGTTTACCTTGATGCGCCTTGAGCGGAAGCTCCGGTACATCAGGCTAACGGGCAGGCCCGTGGCAACCTTTTCGACAAAACGGGAAAGGCGTGCACCTTCCTCGTTGCAGCCGGCGATAAACCGCTTCATATCCGTATTTTCCCTCCCATCTTTGCAATCCCGCTAATTTGTATTATAATAGGACTGCCAAAAAAGGCAAGGGCGGCCCGCAGCGGCAAGGGAAAACTCTCTTTGCACGGCCAAAGGCCCCCGTTGCCGGGGAAGGGAGAGGGAGGCATGGCAGGGGGCGCGCAGGCCGGTGGTACGCAGCACGAGAAGCACCGGCAAAGGATGTACCGCAGGGTGGAAAAAACAGGCTTTGAGGGCTTTTCAGAGCACGAGGTGCTGGAATACATCCTCTATTTTGCGGTGCCGCGCCGGGATACCAACCCCATTGCCCATGCCCTTACCGAGCGGTTCGGCGGGTTTGCGCAGGTGCTGGAGGCGGGCGAGCAGGAGCTGCTGGAGGTACCGGGCATCGGCCCCACCAGCGCCCGCCTGCTCCACTCGCTGCTGGGCATTGGGCGGTACTATGCCCATTGCAAAACCAGCAACATCCGCTTTTTGCGCACAGACACAGAGAAGGAGGCCTATTTTTCGGCCCTATTCTACGGCCAGAGCAGCGAGAGCTTTTGGCTGATTGCGCTGGACGACCGGCTGCGCATTTTACGCAGGGCCAAAATCAGCGAGGGGGTATCCAATGCGGTAGGTACGTCGGTTAGCCGGATCGCTGCGGAAGCGGTGAGCGCCAGCGCCACCGGGGTGGTACTGGCCCACAACCATCCCACCGGGTTTGCTGCACCCTCGGCCGGGGATATTGCCGCTACCGCACAGATCATGCAGGCCCTGCGGCCGCTGAATATCTTTGTGCTGGACCATTACATTGTTACGCCGGACGGGGTTTGCTCTATGAAACAGCGAGGCAACCTGCCCCGGTATAATCCTGCCACAGGGGAGGTTTGCTATATTCATGAATAAGGACGAGTTTAAGCTGGTATCCCCTTATCAGCCCACCGGCGACCAGCCGCAGGCCATCGAAATGCTGGCACAGGGTATTTTGGCGGGAGATCGGGCTCAGACCCTTTTGGGGGTTACCGGCAGCGGCAAAACCTTTACGATGGCAAACGTAATCGCCAAGGTAAACCGGCCTACCCTGGTTTTGGCTCATAATAAAACCCTTGCAGCCCAGCTTTGCACCGAGTTCCGGGAGTTTTTCCCCAAAAATGCGGTAGAGTATTTTGTGTCCTACTACGACTATTACCAGCCCGAGGCTTATATCCCTTCTACCGACACCTATATCGAAAAGGACAGCGCCATCAACGAGGAAATCGACCGGCTGCGCCATTCGGCTACGGCAGCCCTTTCGGAGCGGCGGGACGTCATTATTGTGGCAAGCGTCTCCTGCATCTACAGCCTGGGCGACCCTATCGATTACCGCAGCATGGTCATCAGCCTGCGTCCGGGCATGCAGATGAGCCGGGAGGAGCTGTGCAAAAGGCTGGTGAGGCTGCAGTACGAGCGCAATGATGTAAACTTTGTGCGCAACAAGTTCCGGGTGCGGGGGGACGTGGTTGAGATCAACCTGGCCTATATGAGCGACGTTGCCATCCGGGTGGAGTTTTTTGGCGACGAGGTAGACCGCATCACCGAGACAAACCCCCTTACCGGCGAGCGCAAAAACGTGGTAAAGCATGTTGCAATCTTCCCGGCGAGCCATTATATTGTTTCGCCGGAAAAAATGCAGGCAGGCCTTGCAAATATCCGGCAGGAGCTGGATGAAAGGGTAAAAGCCTTTACGGCTGAAGGCAAGCTGCTGGAGGCCCAGCGCATTGCCCAGCGGACCAACTATGATATGGAGATGCTGGCAGAGGTGGGGGTCTGCAAGGGCATCGAGAATTATTCGGCGGTGCTTTCGGGCCGCGCGCCCGGTTCTACCCCCACCACCCTTTTGGATTACTTTCCAAAGGATTTTCTTTTGTTTGTAGACGAGAGCCATGTGATGCTGCCCCAGCTTCGGGCCATGTATGGGGGGGATTATGCCCGCAAGCGCACCCTGGTGGATTTTGGCTTCCGGCTGCCCTCCGCTTTTGATAACCGGCCCCTGCGGTTTGAGGAGGCGGTACAAAAGCTCAACCAGATCGTATTTGTAAGCGCGACCCCGGGCGAATACGAACGGGCCGAGAGCACCCAAATTGCCGAGCAGGTCATCCGGCCTACCGGCCTGCTCGATCCACAGATCGTGGTCAAGCCGGTGGAGGGGCAGATCGAGGACCTTTTGGGCGAGATCAACCTGCGCGCTGCCAAAAACGAGCGGGTGCTGGTGACTACCCTGACCAAAAAGATGGCCGAGGACCTGACCGACTTCCTCACCGACCACGGGGTCAAGGTCAAGTATATGCACCACGAGGTGGATACCTTTGAGCGTATGGAGCTCATCAAGGACCTGCGCAGCGGCGCCATTGACGTGATTGTGGGCATCAACTTGCTGCGGGAGGGCCTGGACCTGCCCGAGGTGTCTCTGGTAGCCATCCTGGATGCGGATAAGGAAGGCTTTTTGCGCAGCGAGACCAGCCTGATCCAGACCATCGGCCGGGCGGCCCGCAACGCTGAGGGGGTGGTGGTGATGTATGCGGACGAGGTGACCCCCAGTATGGAACGGGCCATCACCGAGACCGAGCGCCGCCGCGGCATCCAGATGGCTTACAACGAAGCGCACGGCATTACCCCCACCACCATCGTCAAGAGCATCCGCGAGGGTATCGAGATCAGCGATCATAAGGAAAACCAGAAGCTTGGCACCCGCAGGATGAGCAAGGCCGAGCGGGAGCAGTTGATTACCCGGCTGACCCGTGAGATGAAGGAGGCGGCAAAGCTGCTGGAGTTTGAGCACGCGGCCTTTTTACGCGACCGTATCGACAAGCTGCGCCGGGGCGAAAACCCCAGCGAGGATACCCTCGCGCCCAAAAAGCGGCGCGGCAGGCATTGAAATGCCGCGGCTGTGGCGGCCTGCCGCGCCGGCACGGAATGCGGCGGGACTGAAAAAAGCCGTACGGCATTTTTTGCCGCCCCGTCGCATGATGGAAAAGAAAAGGCCAATAATCGAGAGGGAAAGGGACGTAATACGCTTTGAGCAACGATAAGATTGTAATCAAGGGTGCGCGGGAGCACAACCTTAAAAATATCAGCCTCACCATCCCGCGCGACAAGCTGGTAGTGATGACCGGACTGTCCGGCTCGGGTAAATCCAGCCTCGCGTTTGACACTATTTATGCCGACGGCCAGCGCCGGTATATGGAAAGCCTATCCAGCTATGCTAGGATGTTTTTGGGCCAGATGGAAAAGCCGGATGTGGACGAGATTACCGGCCTTTCGCCGGCCATCTCAATTGACCAAAAAACTACCAGCCGCAACCCGCGTTCTACCGTGGGTACCGTGACCGAAATTTACGACTACCTGCGCCTTTTATATGCGCGCATCGGTATCCCGCACTGCCCGGTGTGCGGTCGGGTGATCCAGCAGCAGACGGTGGATCAGATGGTGGACGCCATTTTAGAGCTGCCCGAGGGCACCCGCTTCCAGGTGCTGGCCCCGGTGGTGCGCGGGCGCAAGGGCACCCAGCAAAAGGAACTGGACGCCGCCCGCCGCGGCGGCTTTGCCCGGGTGCGGGTGGACGGCAATCTCTACGAGCTGGACGAGGAGATCGCGCTGGAAAAAAATAAAAAGCATACGGTAGAAATTGTGGTGGACCGGCTGGCCCTGCACAAGGACATTCGCAGCCGGCTGGCCGACAGCCTGGAAACCGCCCTCAGCCTTACCGACGGGCTTGTAAGCATTGATGTGACGGGCGGCGAGGAGCTGCAGTTCAGCCAGAGCTATGCCTGCCCCGAGCACGGCATCTCGATTGACGAGCTGGCCCCGCGGATGTTCAGCTTCAACAACCCCTTTGGCGCCTGCGAAACCTGTACCGGCCTGGGTACCTTTATGAAGGTGGATCCCGATCTCATCATCCCCAACAAGAAGCTTTCGATCCGGCAGGGGGCCATCAAGGCCAGCGGCTGGTATTATGCCGAGGGCTCGATGAGCGAGATGTACTATGAGGGGCTTGGCAAGCGGTATGGCTTTACACTGGATACCCCCATCAAGGATATGAGCCGCGAGGCGGTGGATGCCATCCTGTTTGGCACCAAGGGCGAGCGGATTGAGATGCACCGCGAAAACGAGTTTGGCTCGGGGCGGTATCTCAATGATTTTGAGGGCATCGTCAACAACTTAGAGCGGCGGTTCCGCGAGACCAGCAGCGAGTGGATGAAGGAGGAAATCGCCACCGTGATGAACGGGGTGGAGTGCCCTGCCTGCCACGGCCGCCGGCTCAAGGCCGCCAGCCTGGGGGTAACGGTGGCGGGCAAAAACATCAGCGAGTTCTGCGCCATGAGCGTACGGGAGGAGCTGGAGTTTGTGCGCCGGATGCAGCTTACCGAGCGGGAACACCTGATTGGCGACGGGGTACTCAAGGAGGTGCGGGAGCGGCTGGGATTTTTGCAGAGTGTTGGGCTGGACTACCTCACCCTTTCGCGCGGGGCGGCGGGGCTGTCGGGCGGGGAAAGCCAGCGAATCCGGCTGGCTACCCAGATTGGCAGTGCGCTCACCGGCGTATTGTATGTGCTGGACGAGCCGAGCATCGGCCTGCACCAGCGGGACAACGCAAAGCTGATCGCCACCCTTAAGCGGCTGCGGGATCTGGGCAATACCCTTGTGGTGGTAGAACACGATGAGGACACCATGCGCCAGGCCGATTACATTGTGGACATCGGCCCCGGCGCGGGGGTGCACGGCGGCGAGGTGGTGGCCGCAGGCAGCGTGGAGGACCTGTGCGCCGAGCCGCGCAGCATTACCGGGCAATACCTCTCGGGCCGCAGGCGGATCGAGGTGCCTGCTGTGCGCCGTAAGGGCACCGGTAAGCATCTTAAAATTGTAGGCGCTGCCGAAAACAACCTGCAGAATGTCAGCGTAAAAATCCCGCTGGGCAAGCTGGTGTGCATAACCGGGGTGTCCGGCAGCGGAAAGTCCAGCCTGATTAACGAGATTTTTTACAAGGCTTTGGCAATGGAACTGAACGGTGCCAAGCGCCGCCCCGGCAGGTACGAGCGGATCGACGGGCTGGAGTATGTGGATAAGGTCATCGGTATCGACCAGGCTCCCATTGGGCGTACTCCGCGCTCCAACCCCGCCACCTATACCGGCGTGTTTACCGATATCCGCAATGTGTTTGCCCAGACCCAGGACGCCAAGGTCCGCGGCTATGGGCCGGGGCGGTTCAGCTTTAATGTAAAGGGCGGCCGGTGCGAGGCCTGCGAGGGCGACGGCATCGTGCAGATCGAGATGCACTTTCTGCCGGACATCTTTGTGCCCTGCGAGGTTTGCAAGGGGGCGCGCTACAACCGTGAGACCCTGGAGGTAAAATACAAGGAAAAAACCATCTCGGACGTGCTGAACATGACGGTGGAAGAGGCCTGCACCTTTTTTGCCAACATCCCGCGCATCCAGCGCAAGCTGCAAACCCTTTTGGATGTGGGCCTTGGCTATATCCAACTGGGGCAAAGCGCCACGACCCTCTCGGGCGGCGAGGCGCAGCGGGTCAAGCTGGCGCTGGAGCTGGCCAAGCGCGAGACCGGCCAGACCGTATATATCCTGGACGAGCCCACCACCGGCCTGCACGTGGCCGACGTGCATCGGCTGATCCAGGTGCTGGACAAATTGGTGGATTCGGGCAACACGGTGGTGGTGATCGAGCACAATCTTGATATTATCAAGCGGGCGGATCACATCATCGACCTTGGCCCCGAGGGCGGCGCGGCCGGCGGGCGGGTGATCGCCGAGGGCACCCCCGAGGAGGTGGCCCAAAACCCTGCCTCTTACACCGGGCAGTACCTTGCCCCGGTGCTGGGGAGGGACAAGGCGGCTGCTCCGGAGCCTCCGCAGGCGCCCCGCCGCCGGCCAAGGAAAAAGGCCGGCCCCGGGGCATAAGGATTCCAAGGGCACGCGGTTTTGGCCCAGTGTTCGGCCCCTGGCAGGGTGTGTTGTGCAGCGCACATGGCAAATTGCCATGTGCGCTGCCGTTTAGGGCAAAAAATAGGGAATTTTTGGCAGAGGAAGTCTTGTTTCCAAAAGCGCTTTATACTATAATAAACAGGTACGTCCATCGGGGGCAAAAGGCACGGTACTGCTTTTGCCTCCAAAGCGCGGCCTGCCGGCAAAAATGGGTGCCGGCAACAGGGGCGTGGCGGCATATAGGCGCATAGAGTGGGATGATCGAAGAGGGGAAAGAGGGAACACACGGATGACGGATTATTTTTGTATGGACAAGGCGGCCCTTATGCGGGAGCAGCAGGCGTTGCTGGCCGAGTACGGCCGCTACAAGGCTATGGGGCTCCGGCTGGATATGTCCCGCGGCAAGCCTTGCCCCCAGCAGTTGGATTTATCCATGGAGATGCTGCGCATGGAGGATTACATTGGCGAAAACGGGGTAGATGCCCGTAACTACGGGCTTTTGGAGGGAATGCCCGAAGCGCGGCGCTTTTTTGCCGAGCTGTTTGGGCTGGATGCCAAGGAGGTAATCGTCTGCGGCAACTCCTCCCTCTCGATGATGTATTACCTGATTGATTTGGGCTGGCGCGCCGGCTGGGCCGACAGTGTACGGCCCTGGCGCTTTTGCAACAATATCAAATTTCTCTGCCCGGTGCCGGGGTACGACCGGCATTTCAGGGTTACCGAGTATTTTGGGTTTCAGATGCTGTCTGTCCCAATGGACGAAAACGGCCCGGATATGGATTTGGTGGAAGAGCTGGCGCGGGAGGACGAGACCATTAAAGGCATTTGGTGTGTGCCGGTATATTCCAACCCGGATGGGGTGGTGTACAGCACCGAGACGGTGCAGCGCCTGGCGCGGATGCAGACCGCCGCGCCGGATTTCAAGATCATGTGGGACGATGCTTACTGTGTCCATCACCTGACCGACGAAATCCTTGAAACGGCCAACATCTTAGAGGAGTGCAAGCAGGCCGGCTGCCCGGACCGCCCGGTGATGTTTTGCTCTACCAGCAAGATTACCTACCCCGGCGCAGGGGTGGCCGCGGTGGGCGCAAGCGAACATAATGTGCGCTATATCACAAAAAATATGACCCCGATGCTGATCAGCTATGATAAGATGAACCAGCTACGCCATGTGCAGTTTTTAAAGGACAAGGCGGGCGTGCTGGCCCACATGAAAAAGCACCGGGCTATCCTTGAGCCCAAGTTCCGGCTCATCAAGGATACCTTTGCGGCCGGGTTTGCCGGCTGCGGGCCGATTGCCCGCTGGACCGACCCCAAGGGCGGGTATTTTATCAGCCTGTATTTGCAGGACGGCTGCGCCAAACGCACGGTGCAATTGTGTAAGGAGTGCGGCGTTGTGCTTACCGGCGCGGGTGCGGCCTATCCTTATGGGCTGGACCCGCAGGACCGGCACCTACGTATTGCGCCTACCTATCCCAGCCTTGAAGAGCTGGGAACCGCGGCAAAGCTGCTGTGCGTTTGTGCCAGGCTGGCTACGGTTGAGCTGCTGCTGCAAAAAGCTGCCTAACCGGGCGGGGCCCCGGGAGATAGCCGCTTATGGGCAGATGGGAGTGTTCTGCACGGCCGCTTTTTTGCCCGTCCAGGAGCCCAAACGTCCGCCGCCCGCTATAAAATGCGCGCAGTGCAGGCAGCGGCTGTAAAACACACGCTTCAAGGCCCTCATGGCCCGGCACAGCCGGGCCATGAGGGCATGAAATAAAAAAGAACCGCCCGGCCCTGCCCCTAAGGGGCGGCACGGGTGTGGTTTGGAGGTTCCAAGATGAAGAAAAAAGGCAGAGCCTGGCACCTGATTGTACTGGTGCTGCTCATCGCCGTATTTGCGTACACCGCCTTTTTTGGCGTGTACTCCCAGTACGGCGATACCACCACCACCTGGGTCAAGGGTGCGCAGGACATCCGCTTCGGCATCGACATCCGGGGCGGTGTGGACGTGACCTTTATGCCCGCAAACGGCTATGACGCCACCCGGGAGCAGATGGATGCGGCCGAAACGGTGATCCAGCAGCGCTTGGTGAACCTGAATATCACGGATAGCGAGGTCTATATCGATTATGATAAAGACCGGATCATCGTTCGCTTCCCATGGAAAGAAGGGGAAAGCGAGTTCAACCCGGAGGCGGCGATCCGTGAGATCGGCACTACTGCCTATATGACCTTCCGCAAGGGCAGCGCCGCGGACGGCGAGCTTATTTTGGACGGCTCGGACGTTGCCTCGGCCAGCCCGCAATACGGCCAGCTCAGCGCAACCGGCACAAACGAGTACTATGTGGCGCTGCGCTTTGAAGACAGCGGCAAGCAGTCGTTTGCCGAGGCTACCACCGAGCTGTCGGCCTCGCGCGGCTATATCAGCATCTGGCTGGACGATACCTGTATCAGTACCGCAACGGTAAACGACGCCATTACAGACGGCGAGGCGGTAATCAGCGGCAACTTTACGCGGGAAAGCGTGATTTCCCTTGCGAACCAGATCAACTCCGGCGCGTTGCCCTTTGCGCTTTCGGCCGAGAGCTACAGCACCATCAGCCCAAGCCTTGGCGCGCGCAGCCTCGAGGCCATGGTCTTGGCCGGTGTGGTTGCCTTTTTGCTGGTGCTGGCGTATATGTTGGCTTTTTACCGGCTGCCCGGCCTGTTGGCCTGTGTGGCGCTGCTGGGCCAGGTGGCGGCCACCCTTGCGGCGGTATCCGGGTACCTGCCGCCCTTTAACAGCTTTACCCTTACCCTGCCCGGCATTGCAGGCATCATCCTGGCCATCGGCATGGGTGTGGATGCCAATGTAATCACGGCCGAGCGCATTAAAGAGGAGCTGCGGGCGGGGAAAACGTTGGACGGCGCGCTCAGTGCCGGCTTTTCGCGCGGGCTTGCCCCCATTGTGGACGGCAACGTAACGGTGGTCATTGTTGCGGCGGTGCTTATGGGGGCTTTTGGCCCCACCGACGGGCCCTTTGCCAAGCTGTTCAGCCTGATCTTCCGCTGGTTTGGCCCCTCCACCGCCGGCACCATCTATTCCTTTGGCTACACCCTTTTGGTAGGCGTGCTACTCAACTTCCTTTTTGGGGTGCTCTGTACCCGGCTGATGATCCGAGGCGCGTCCCGCATCAAGGCGCTGCGTGCCCCCTGGCTGTACGGCGCCCCCAAAAAGCAGGCAGCGCCCGGCGAGGACACCCGGCAGCAGGCTGGATATGGCATCATTGCCAAACGCAAGGTGTTTTTGGGCATCTCCGGCGGGATTTTGGCACTCGTGCTGGTGTGTAGTTTGGCGCTTGGCGTCTCAATGGATATCCAGTTTAAGGGCGGCGCCATGATTACCCTGGGCTATGAGGGTGAGCTTGACCTTGCCGGGGTGCAGGCCGTGGCCGAGCAGGCCTTGGGCGGCGGTGTTTCGCTGCAAACGGGCGAAAACGCGGCTACCGGCGAGCATTCGCTCACTATCACCATGCCCGGCGCGGATACGGTGGATACCACCGAGCTTTCCGGTTTGATGGCCGGGCTTGAAGAAAACTGCCCTGGCAATAGGTTCGAGCAGCTTTCCATGAGCAATGTCAACCCCACCATCGGCAAGGAGTTCCTTGCCAAGAGCCTGGTTGCAGTGCTGGCCGCCATTGTATTGATCTTAATCTATATCGCCATCCGCTTTAAAAAGATCGGCGGCCTGCCGGCGGGCGTTATGGCGGTAATCGCCCTGATCAACGACCTTATCGTTGTGTTTGGCGTGTTTGTGTTGCTGCGTATCCCACTCAACGGCAATTTTATTGCGGCTATGCTCACCATTTTGGGTTATTCCATCAACGACACGGTGGTCATGTACGACCGCATCCGCGAAAACCGCGGCCTCTTTGGCAGCCGGATGCCCTTTGACCAGCTTGTAAACCTGAGTGTCAACCAAAGCCTGCGCCGCTCCATCAATACCACGGTTACCACCTGCATTGCCCTGTGCACCATCTGTGTGGTGGCGGCGCTCTTTGGGCTGGACAGCATCTTTACCTTTGCCCTCCCGCTGATGGTGGGCATGATTTCGGGCGTGTACACCTCGCTGTGCATCACTACCTCCCTGTGGGTATACTGGGAGGGCAAAAAAAAGAAAGCCCGGTAATACGATAGAAATGGCAGGGCCGCGGCGGCAAATGCCGTCGTGATCCCTGCCGCTTTCGCTTTTTTGGCGTTCCATCTTGTCCCTTAACAAGGCACAACGGATACGTTTTTGGGCAGATGATGGTTTGGCGGTTGGCGCAAAAGGGCGCTTTTGGCCCGCGAAAGGGGGGCTTACGCGATGCTGTGCGGCATTTCTACGGCCTGCTTTTACCCGCAGGACACCCTTAAAAGCCTGGGGCGCACCCTTGCTTTGCGCCCGGGCTGTACCGAGATTTTTTTAAACACCTTCCGCGAGTGGGACCCGCCCTATCTCGAGGCCCTCTGCCGCGCCCGGCAAGAGGCCGGCGTGCCGGTGGTGTCGGTGCATCCGTTTACCTGCGGGCTGGAGCCGTTCCTGTTTTTTACCGCCTACGACACCCGCTTTGAGGACGGCCTTTTGCTCTACCGCCGGTATTTTGAGGCCTGCCGGGCGCTGGGCGCGAAGATGCTGGTCTTTCACGGCAACCACAAGGCCCGCCCGCTGCCCATGAAGGAATATGCCGCGCGGTTTTGCCGCCTGTGCGAGGAGGGGGAGCGGTACGGCGTTACGGTGGCGCACGAAAATGTAGAGCGGTGCCAGTGCGGCCGGCCCGAGGCGCTGCGTGAGCTGCGCCGGTATGCCGACCGGCCGCTCAAGTTTGTGCTGGACCTTAAGCAGGCCCGGCGCGCCGGCGCGGATGTCTATGAGGTTGCCGCAGCCATGGGGCCGGAAAACATCTGCCATCTGCACCTGAGCGACGAAAAACCCGGCCGGGACTGTATCGCGCCTGGCGAGGGGAATTTTGACTTTGCCCGCCTGCTGCGCACCCTGTATGCCGGCGGCTTTGAGGGCAGTGCGGTGATTGAGCTTTATCGGGACGATTTTGGCCGGCCGGAAGAGCTGCGGAGGGCGATGTCGGCTATCCAATCGATTCAGAGACAGATCAAGGAGGAGCAGCCATGAAGTGCCCCTATTGCGGAGAACTGGAATCCAAGGTAATCGACTCCCGCCCCACGGAGGATGGCGAAAAGATACGCCGCCGGCGCGAATGCCTTTCCTGCGCCAAGCGGTTTACTACCTATGAGATTGTGGAGACGGTGCCGGTGATCGTGGTCAAAAAAGACCGTTCGCGCGAGGCGTTTGACCGGCAAAAGCTGCTGGGCGGTATGCTGCGCGCCTGCGAAAAGCGGCCGGTGAGCTACCAGATGCTGGAGAGTGCGGTCAATAATATCGAGCAGACGGTGCTCAACTCCTATGAGAGGGAAATTACCTCCCGGGAGGTGGGCGAATTGGCCATGCAGCAGCTCAAGGGCATTGATGAGGTGGCCTATGTGCGCTTTGCATCGGTGTACCGCCAGTTTAGCGACATCAATACCTTTATGGACGAGCTCAAGGAACTGCTGGACAGCCGCTCACAGCATACTGAAAAATAGGTGCCGTACAGCCTCGATCTGGGCACGGGCTTTGCGGGCCTCGCTTTGCAGATCCGGCAGATATTCCTTTTGGGTATAGGCCTCCAGCCCGGCCAGCGCGCCGGCTGCGCCGCTTAAAAAATCCCGCTTGATAAAAAGGGCCAGTTGATGCTCCTGCTTGGCATAGTAGTTGTTGAGCTGCCGTACCAGCGCGGCGGCTTCTTGGTAGCGGCCCTCGACGCAGGCTGCCTCTACTGCGTCCAGCCCTTGGCAAAGCCGCTCTGTAGTGGTTTTTACCAGCCTGGTGCTGTATAGGGCCAGCGCAAAGATCGCAGCTAAGATGCCAAATGCAGCATAAATACGCCGCATAACCGTATCCTCCTTTTTTGGGGGCCGCTTGTTCCCGCCCTTTTATTTTTTGATCAGCCGGTACTCCTCGGTGTCGTCACTCAGCAGCAGCAGGGTGTGCGCCAGGGGTACCTTTTTTTGTTTCAGCACCTTGTGTACCCAGCCCTCGTTCTTGCCGCAGAAAGCAAGGTTTTCGGCCGCAATCCGCCCATCAATCACCAGCGGAAGCATCGGCTTTTTTGCTGTGGGGGCGGGCAGGTCAAGGTCTTGCCGGGCCGCCGTTTCGCATCCCCATTTTTTGCATACGCTTAAGGAGCCGTTGGTTTCAACAACGGCGTACGAAACCTCATCCGGGTCAAAAATGTCCTTGCCGCGCAGCGCCTCCAGCAGGTCGTCCATGGTAATGCGCATCCGGCGCAGGGTACTTTTGTCGATATCCCCGTCCCGGATTACGATCATCGGCTTGCCCGAAAGCAGCCGTGCAAACCTGCCCAGCCGAAAGCATAGGGCCGAAAAAAGCAGTTCCAGCGCCGCGATGAGCAGCACCGGTACAAGGCTTGCGGTGAGCGGAAGCTCGGGCGATTCAATCGAGATCGAGGCAAGGTTTGAGATCAGGATGGTGGTTACCAGTTCGGAGGGCTGTAGCTCGCCCAGTTGGCGTTTGCCCATCAGGCGCATGGCCCCAATGGTGACAAGGTACACCAGCAGGGTGCGCAGCAGGATTACCCACATAACAATATCGGCCCCTTTCTGCGGCATTGCCGCCGCCTATGCCTGCTGTATGAAATCCCTGACGGCCAGGCATACTACTGTTTAGTGAGGTGATGCCGCCATGCAAAAGCCGCTGGGTACGGATCTTCGGCAAAATCTGGCCGACCTGAACGAGATGTTTGGCAGTTCGATGGACCTTTATACCAAGCAGCTCTGCATCCGAGGGGTGCGGTGCGCAGTGTGCATGTTCGATGGCTTGTCCAGCACCGAAAAGCTCTGGGTTATCCTGCTGGACGCGCTCAGCCGGCCGGAGGGCAAAGAGGAAAACGGTTGGCAGTTGTACCAGCACATCCTGTACGGCACCGACATCCCGGCCGAAAGCGGTGAGATAGCCGATTTTGAGGAGCTGACCCGCCGCCTCACCGCCGGCATGGCAGTACTGCTGCTGGACGGGAGCTGCAAGGCCATTGCATTTTCTACACAGAGCATGCAGGCACGTTCGGTGCAGGAGCCTTCTGGCGAGGGCAATATCCGTGGCTCACGCGAGGGCTTTACCGACCTTTTGCGGATTAACGTGAGCCTGCTGCGCCGGCTGGTCCGGCGGGAGAGCTTTGTCATCGAGCTGCTGCGCGCCGGCGAGCGTACCAATACCGAGGTAGTGCTTTGCTATGACAAGGCGGTAGCTCGGCAGGAGCTAATCGATTCGGTACGACAAAAGCTGCAAAGGGCAAAGCTGCCCTTGCTGCTGGACAGCGGATACCTTGCCCCCTTTTTGCAAAAAAGCGGGTTTGGGTTTTTCAGCGAGGTGGGCTATACCGAGCGCCCGGCCACGGCCTGCGCCAAAATCTGCGAGGGCAAGCTGGTAGTACTGGTTAATGGCAGCCCTTTTGCCATGGTACTGCCCTATTTTTTCACCGAGCATTTTCAAAGCCTGGACGATTACGCCTCCAAGGCGTATTTTTGCAGCTTTATCCGGCTGCTCAAATACCTGGCGTTTGCACTGGCCGTGCTGCTGCCGGGCTGCTTTGTCTGTGCTGTGCAGTATACCCCCGAACTTTTGCCGCCCCAACTGCTTTATAAAATTGCAGCGGCCGAGCGGGCCACCCCCTGGCCGCTTTTTTTGGAGATGGTGCTGGTAATCCTGCTGCTTGAGATCATCCGCGAGGCCGGGCTGCGCCTTCCCAAGCCTATCGGCCACAGCGTAGGGCTGGTGGCGGCCCTGATTGTGGGGGATGCCGCAGTGGGCGCGAGTATCCTCAGCACGCCGGTGCTCATTATCGCGGCCCTTACCAGCATCTCCACCTTTGTCATCCCCTCGCTGTACGAGCCGGTCACCGTGCTGCGCATCCTGTTTGTGTTTGCGGGGGGTATGCTGGGGCCGGCGGGCATAGTGGCCCTATTTGTGGTCATGCTGTTTTCGATCTGCGGGATGGAATCCTTTGGATTTCCATATACCTCGCCCCTTGCGCCGTTTGGCATGGGAAGCGTGCGGGACGGGGTATTGCGGGTATCCTTAA
The DNA here is from genome assembly GCA_910578965.1 of uncultured Oscillospiraceae bacterium. Classification (GTDB taxonomy): domain Bacteria; phylum Bacillota; class Clostridia; order Oscillospirales; family Ruminococcaceae; genus UBA7177. Next base: position 14,656 of record CAJTSP010000014.1, on the reverse strand, counting down.
AGAGCCTTGCAAAGCATCCCTTTGAGGTTAGCGACCTGCCGGGCGGGGAGGGACAAGATGCAGAGCCATAACACCGAGCAGCCTTTGCCTGCGCTTTTGCTGGTGCTTGTTACAGCGCTGGCCGGCAGCTTTATCCGGCCCTTTGGGCAGCCTGTGCAGCAGCCGGCGGCACAGGGGTACCTGTTGGCGGGGCTTGTGGCTGCGCCGATACTTTACCTTGTGCTGTGCCTGTATGGCCGCGCATCCGCCGTGCGCCGGCAGCCCGGCTGGTTCAGCCTTGTGCTGGCCGGGGTACTGGTGCTCTCGGCCGCCATGGAGCTGCTGCAATGCCAGCGGTTTTATAACTATGTTTTAGCCGACCAACTTTCGCTCTTTTGGTTTTTGATACTGGCTTTGGGGGTGGCCGGATGCGCAGCGGCATACAGTGTGCGCGCGCTTAACCGGGTCTCGGTGATGGTTTTGGTTCTTTTGGCACTTTCGCTCCTGCTGCTCTTGGTTTCGGTTGCGCCGCAGGTCCGGTTTGAAAACCTTTTATATCCCGCCGCCCCCCTGGCGCAGGCCGGCCTTGGGGTACTGGCCCGTACCGTACTCTTGCCGGAGTACCTGCTGCTTGCGCTGCTGTGGGAGAAGGAAACGCCGCCGCGTACCGCCTTCCGTCGCGGGTATGCCCTTGTTTTGGGGGTGGGGTTCGGGATCGAGAGCCTTCTTGCCGCCTTGGCGGAGCTGGTGCTGGGGGCGGCGGGGATGCAGCAGAGCCAGCCGATTTACACCATTGCGAGATTGGGCGGCATCTCGGTGTTCCGCCGGCTGGACGCAGTGCATGTCGCCGTGTGGCTGCTGCTTTTTTATCTTAAGCTCAGCCTGTATTTCTGGGCTTTTCTCTGGCTCGTGCGCAAGGCGCTGCCCAAGGTTCGCCGGCGGACGGCAGGCCTTGCCGGCATCCTGCTCATCCTCTGCGTGTTTGGCATTTTACGGGGGTTCCCCGGCGCGGTTGGCGCCTATCTGGTACAGCAGGGGCTGCTGTGGCTGCTACTGGCTTCAGCGGCCTTTTGGAGGAAACAGAGATGAAAAAATCGATTTGCCGTTTGGCCCTGGGCCTGCTTGCCTGTTTGCTTGCCACAGGCTGCGGCGCCGTAGGCATCGGCACAAAGGGCATTTTGCGCGGGATTTATCTCGAGCGCCAAAACGGTGTTTACCAGGTACAGCTAATCTGTTATCAGGGCGCCCCGTCGGCCGATGCGGCCGATGCGGAGCAAACTACCCTGTTGGTGGAGGGGCGGGGCGGCACGGTGCGTGAAGCGCTGCAAAATGCGCAGCAAAGCCGCAGCGAAGAGCTTTTTTATGGCCAGAACGAACTTTTGCTGATTGGCCCCGAGCTCGCGCGGGAGGGGCTTTTTCAGGCGGTAGAATACCTAGTGCGGCAGGAAACCGGACGCCCGAACATCACGGTCTACCTTACGGACCTGCCGGCCGGTGAGCTGGCTGCCCGACCCGAGGCGGTAGACAGCCTGCTTTCCAGCGTGGAGCAGGTGCGCGAGAGGGGCGGTTATAACTGCTACCTATACCAGCTTGGCGCCCCGGAGCAGGGTGGGCTGCTGCCCAACCTGCAGGTAGACCTGCAAAAGGGCACCGCCGTACCGAACGGACTTACCGTATATGCCCAAGGCAGGCCGGTACACCGCTGGGATCAAAACCGGCTTTCTCTTGCGCTGCTGCTCAGCGGCCAGCAGGATACCCTGCGGTTTTCGGCCGAGGGGCCGGAGGACACGGTATCGTTTACCCTGCACTCGGCCCGTGCGGTATATTGCCCACAGCAGCGGGGAGGCGAGCTGCGGCTGGAGGTTTTTTTACAGGGGGACATCCGCCGGGTGGAGACCCGGCATGGCGCGCAGAGCCCTCTTGCCGATGCGCAGTATGAGGCTTTTTTGCGTAGCTGGTTGGAAGAACTTGCCCGCCAGATGACGAACGAGACCCTTGCGGAGGACAACGATGTTTTTTTGTTGCGTAGCTACCTGAACGGTTTGGATGCATCGGCCGCCGCCCGGCAGGCGCAGGAGGGGAACCTTTACCGGCAGGACACCGTATCCTGGATCTGTCAGGCCAGAATGCTGTAAAGTGAAAATGCCTTTCACTTTGCAAAAAACCTGTTCTGCCGGGGCCCGCAAAGAAAACGGGGGGCTTAGCGCCGTCCTGCCCGTGCAGTTGCGCAGGGCTGTATGAAAAACCTTGGGCAGCTCCTTTTTATGGGGAAACGGCAAAACGGCAGGCCCGCAAAACCAATGCGGGCCTGCCGTTTCCTTAGAAAAGTAAAGGGGGCAAATCGTTTTAAGCGTGTTTGGCCGTATACTCCGCCACAGCGCGCTCGTAAACATTGATGACCGCTGCAATAAACTCGCTGCGGCCGTATTTTTGGGTTGAGTCGGTCACGTTACGCCGCCGCAGCATACGGGCGTTGGCGTCCAAGGCGGCTTCCTCCTGCACAAGGCTGCCAAATTCGGCGGCGGAGGTATACAGCGCGCCGTTGATCCCTTCTGTGATCTGGTTTTTGTTGTAAATGTCCAGCCGCTGCAGCACATACAGGCCGCTTGCCATGGCCTCCAGCATCGAGATGGAGTTGATTTCGGAAAGGGATGCCGTGGCAAAAGCGTCGCAGGCGTGGTAATAGGGTGGCAGCAGGTCGTGGTCGATCTTGCCCAGCAAAAACACCTGGCGTTCAAGGCCCTGGTCGCGGATCTGGCTTTCAAGGTTTTTGCGCTCGGGCCCTTCACCAATGATAAAAAGCTTGTAAGCGTCCTGCCCCCGGAACTGCCGGCCAAAATATTCGATCAGCACGTCCAAGCTTTTTTCGATGCCCAGCCGGCCTACAAAACACAAGGCGGTGTCACCGGGGCGGATGCCCAGGGCTTCCTTTACTGCCTGTACCTTGCCCGGCGCAACATTTTGAGGCAGGAAGTTTGAGAGGTCTACCGTGTTGGGGATGATGTTGATATGCCGGTCCACATTGCAGCGGCGCAGGTATTCCACCACCTTGAGGGAGGGCCCGATGATTTCGGTGGATTTTTTGGCGACGTTGCGGAAATACATGTGCGCACCCGGCTTTACCAGCTTTTGCATCCGCTCGCGTTTGGAAATGTAGCACATGTAATCGTCGTACATGGTATGCAGGGTGTAAACCACCGGCTTTTTGAGCTGCTTTGCGGCCCACAGGCCAAAAATGCCCATGGTAAACTCGGTGTGGATGTGGATGATATCCGGGTCGAACTCGGAAATAATCCGTAGCCGCTGCAGGTTCAGCGGGTTGGCTACGCCGTAGCCATAAATGCGTTTGAGCGGCAGGGCAGGGCAGTACAGCACCCCGTCCTTGATGTAGTGGCGCTCGGCTTTAGGGCTCATGGTTACGATCAGCACCTGATGCCCTTGTGCTTCAAGGCCCAGCTTAAGGGTTTCGATATGAGTTACTACGCCGCTGATAAAGGGGTAATAGGTTTCTGCAAAGATGGCAATGCGCATACGTGTTTACGCTCCTTTGGAAATGCTGGGGCGCCAGCCCCATAATTGTACTTTAGTATAGCAAAAAACTGTTGGAAAAGCAAAAACAAACGCGAATCCGTTTTTTTACGAAAATTCGATTGTTTTTATGCACGTGTGGAAAATCTAAGAGGCGGCGCTTGGTTTAGGACGCATATGTTTTGCGATCTGACGCTGTTTTTTAGCCTCTGGCGTAAAGCAGCGAAAAACTTGCGGCATCCGATGCAAAATATTGCCATACGGCAGGCCATCCTATATAATAAAACTAATTATAAACAACGCAGGAAAGGGTGCATCGTTTATGCCGCAGTTTTCCGTGATGCTGGGCAAGCTTGTCTCGCAGCTCAGGATGGACATCGCGTATACCCCAAAGCCGCTGGAGGAAATCCCGATCTATGCCGCAGAGGTCAACCGCCCCGGGGTTTTGTTTGCAGGGTATTCCCGTTATTTTGACGCTACTCGCATACAAATCTGCGGCAAGGTAGAATATGCCTATCTTGAGGAACTGCCCTCCCAGGATCGCCGTGCCCGGCTGGATACCCTGTTTTCGCTTAAACCTCCTACCGTAATCCTTACCCGCAGCCTTGAGCCAATGCCTGAAATGCTGGAGTTTGCCCGTCAGTACGAGGTACCGCTGCTGCTCTCGGGCGAAGCTACCTCAACCCTGATGGGCGATCTCATTGGAATCCTCAATGTAGAACTGGCCCCGCGTGTTACCCGGCACGGCGTTTTGGTGGAGGTATACGGCGAGGGCATCCTTATTTTGGGAGACAGCGGCGTTGGCAAGAGCGAGACGGCGGTGGAGCTGGTCAAGCGCGGGCACCGCCTGATTGCAGATGATGCGGTGGAGCTTCGCCGGGTATCCAACCGCTCAATTGTGGGCACTGCGCCGGACAATATCCGGCACTTTATCGAGCTGCGGGGCATCGGTATTGTGAATGTGGCGAGGGTATTTGGCATAGGCTCTGTAAAGGTGAGTGAAAAGGTAGACCTTGTCATTGAGCTGGAGCCTTGGGATAAGGCCAAAAACTACAGCCGTACCGGCCTCGAAAACGAGACATATGACATTTTGGGCGTACATATTCCCAGCACGGTCATCCCGGTGATGCCCGGGCGCAACCTGGCCGTGATCCTTGAAACGGCGGCCATCAGCAACCGGCAGAAAAAGATGGGATACAATGCGGCAAAAGAGCTGCTCAATCGTTTGGGACTGGAGGAATAAGCAACATGGAAAAGCGGTATACCATCGGGGTAGATCTTGGCGGTACGGCCATCAAGGCGGGCTTGGTGGATGAAAACCTCAAGATTATAACCAAGGCTTCCTGCGACACCAACCTGCCCCGCCCGGCCAGCGAGGTGGAGCAGAGCATTGCCGGGCTCTGCCGGCAGGTGGCGCGGGAGGGCGGGGTACCCTTTGAGCAAATTAAATGGGTGGGCATCGGTACGCCGGGCAGCGTCAACGGGGTCACCGGCGTGGTGGAATTCAACGCCAATTTTGGTTATAACAACTGGCAGCTTGCCCAAAATATGCACGCGCTTTTGGGCTGCAGGGTGTTTATCGAAAACGACGCCAACGCGGCCGCTTACGGGGAGTACATCGCCGGAGCCGCCCGGGGAGCCAAGTACGCGGTGGCTATTACCCTGGGTACCGGCATCGGCTGCGGGCTTATTATTGACGGAAAAATCTTTTCAGGCTATAACCATGCGGGCGCCGAGCTGGGGCATATGGTGATTGTGAAGGACGGGCGTCCCTGTATGTGCGGGCGAAAAGGCTGCTGGGAGAAATATGCCTCTGCCCGGGCCCTTACCGAGGATACCCGAGAGGCCATGCGCCAGCATCCTGATACGATCATGTGGAGCCTTGTGGACGGTGACCTGGACAAGGTAAACGCCAAAACCGCCTATGATGGCATGCGCGCAGGCGACCCTCTTGCGGAGCAGGTGGTAAAAAACTTTACCGATTATGTGGGCTGCGGGCTTACCGATGTGGTAAATATTTTCCAGCCCGAGATTATCTGCATTGGGGGCGGTGTTTCCAAAGAGGGCGAGACCCTTTTGGCCCCGCTGCGGGAATACATCAACCGCGAGGAGTATGCGCGCACAAGCCAAAAGCGGGTTACCCTTAAAACCGCACAGCTTCGCAACGACGCGGGGCTCGTAGGGGCTGCAAACCTTGGCAACCAGCCGGGCGCTCATGCTTTTTAGGCGGGGCCGGCGGCAAGCTGGCCAAAGCCTTCGCAAGCGCAAAAGACAAGGGTGGGCCACAGGCAGGGTGTCCGCCGGTTGGGGTGGAACCTGCCGAGCGGCCCCAAGAGGAGGAAATGCATGGAGGGGCAGCATGAGATGGAAGCCGCAATGCGGCAGCGAGGGGTGCCGTTTATAAGCAGGGAACCTCTGGCCCGGCATACCACCTTTAAGATCGGCGGGCCCGCCGCGCTGTTTGCGGCCCCGCAAAACGAAGGGCAGCTTTTGCAGGCTCTTGCGCTTTGCCGTGCCGCCGGCATACGGCATACCCTAATGGGCAGGGGCTCCAATCTATTGTTTGCAGATGAGGGGTTTGACGGGGTGGTGCTCTGCCTTGACGGCGTACAGGAGGGCATATCTGTACAGCAAAATAACATTACAGCATGGGCTGGCGTTTCTTTAGGGCGCCTTTGCACGGCTGCCGCCGCGGCAGGGCTTTCCGGGCTCGAGTTTGCCATGGGCATCCCGGGGAGCGTGGGCGGCGCGGTCTATATGAATGCCGGTGCCTATGGCGGCGAGGTAAAGGATGTGCTGGCTGAGGTGTCCTTTGCGGATGAGGCGGGCGAGGTGCGTACCCTGCCGGCCGGCGCGCTGCAGTTGGGCTACCGTACGAGTGTTTTTCAGCGGCAAAAGGGCTGGTGTATTCTCTCGGCGCGTTTTGCGCTGCATTTGGATGCGCCGCAAAGGATTGATGCGGCCATGGCGGAATATCTTGCCCGCCGCCGCGCGAAACAGCCGCTGGACCTGCCCAGTGCAGGCAGCGCCTTTAAGCGCCCCCAGGGGGCGTTTGCTGCCGCCTTGGTGGAGCAGTGCGGCCTCAAGGGCTTTCGGGTAGGAGGGGCGGCCGTGAGCGAAAAGCACAGCGGCTTTGTGGTAAACCTGGGCGGGGCCAGTTGTGCGGACGTATTGCGGCTTACCGATGAGGTTGCCCGTATTGTAAAGGAACAGACCGGCTTTTTGCTCGAGCGTGAGGTTCAGGTGGTGCGGTGAACGGCTGCGGCTGCAAAGATGTAAATGCATCCTTTGGCAAAGGCACACAGGGCTTTTTGAATAAATCCTTCTGCCAAGGGATGCAGGAGGGGAAGGAGAGAGAAAAAGGGCATGGACCTGCTGATTGTAACCGGGCTTTCCGGCGCAGGCAAATCCCTGGCGGTAAACGCGCTGGAGGATATCGGATTTTTTTGCATCGATAACATCCCCGCAGGGCTGATGCCCCGCCTGGTGGATTTTGCGCTGCAGGGAGAAAACCAGTTGGAAAAGGTTGCGGTGGTGCTGGATATTCGGGGCGCGCGTTCCACGCGCGAGATGGAGGAAGCCCTGGCCAGCCTGGACGAAAAACGGGTGGACTATGAAATCCTGTTTCTGGACGCCACCGACGACGTGCTGGAGCGCCGGTACAAGGAGACCCGCCGCCGCCATCCCATCAGCCTGAGCAAGGGGATTTCGGTGTCGGAAGCGCTGACGCGGGAGCGCCAGATCCTGCGGCCGCTTTTTGAGCGGGCAAACTACATTGTGGATACCTCGCTGCTCTCTACCGCGCAGCATAAGGAGCGTATATGCAGCCTTTTTTTGGGCGGCGAGCGGGAGGCAATGGGCGTTTCGGTGGTGTCCTTCGGGTTTAAGTTTGGCCTGCCTAAAGAGGCGGACATTGCCTTTGACGTGCGTTGCCTGCCAAACCCCTTTTATGTGCCGCAGCTTAAAGAAAAGACCGGCCTTGACCAGGAGGTCTTTGATTATGTGATGCAGTTTGAGGAATCGAAGCAGCTACTCCAGCGGCTGCAGGCCCTTTTGGAGTATTCGCTGCCGCTGTATGTGAAGGAGGGCAAAAGCCAGTTGACCATTGCGGTGGGCTGTACCGGGGGCAAGCATCGCTCCATTACCTTTGCCCGGCTGTTGGGGGAGTATTGCCAGAAGCTGGGGTATCGGTGCAGCGTACAGCACCGTGACGCCTGCAGGATATCATAATTCTTCCGCCCGGCAGACAAGGGGCCTCAAGCTGCGGGCCCATTGCGCCGGGCGAAACCCAAAAGCAAAAAGGAGGGCGACAAAAGGGTGAGTTTTTCGCAGCGGGTTAAACAGGAAATTGCCGCGCGCAGGCTCAGTCGCCCCTGCTGCGCTAAGGCGGCCAGCTATGCGGCGGCCTGCTTTGGCCGGTACTTTGACGCCCGCGGGGTAGTGGTACAAACCGAGCTGGAAGCTGCCGCAAGCTGCATCCAGCGGGCCTACCGTATGGCTGGGCTTGGGGGTAGCCTTATCCAAAAGGAGCGTGCAAGCGGTACGGTTTACGAATTTGCGGTTAAGGAGCCGCAGGAGGTTGCACGGATGCTGGAATGCTTTGGCCACACCGGCCGGGAGGCCAGCCTGCGTATCAACCCGCAAAACCTTGTGTGCGGCCAGTGTGTCGGTTGGTTTGTCGCGGTAGCTTTTTTATGCGGCGGTACGGCAACCGACCCACAAAAAGGCTATAACCTCGAATTTTGCACCGCTCGGCGCAACCTTGCCCGGGATTTTGAGGCCCTTTTGGCCGAGCATGAGTTTGCCCCGCGCCGTACCCTGCGCAAGGGAACCGGCGTCGTATATGTCAAGGCCAGCGAGCAGGTGGAGGACCTTTTGACCTTTATGGGGGCCACCGGCGCCTCGTTGGAGTTGATGAACAGCAAAATCTATAAGGACATCCGCAACATGACCAACCGCCTGACCAACTGTGAGACCGCCAATATGGACAAAACCGCTGTGGCGGGCGCGCAGACGGCGCGGGCCATCCGGTATCTGCAGCAGCAGGGCGTGCTGGAGGCACTGCCCGAACCGCTGCGGCAGGCGGCAGCCTTGCGGATGCAGTATCCGGAGTATTCGCTCGCACAGCTCGCGGCCGCGTTTGAACCGCCTATCAGCAAATCAGGCCTGTCCCATCGGCTCAAAAAGCTTGAGGATACGGCCCGCCGGATGCAGGAAAGGAAACAGCATGCCTGAACGTCAATTTGCCCATCTTCATGTGCACACCGAGTACAGCCTCTTGGACGGCGCCTGCCGCATCGACCGGATGTTCGATCGGCTCAAGGAGCTGGGGCAGGCGGCCGTTGCCATCACCGACCATGGGGTGATGTACGGCTGCGTGGAGTTTTATAAGGCGGCCAAGAAGGCCGGCGTCAAGCCCATCATCGGCTGTGAGGTATATGTTGCCACCCGTACCCGGTTTGATAAGGTGAACCGCCTCGACGGCAACAATCACCTTGTGCTGCTGTGCAAAAACGAGACCGGTTACAAAAACCTCATTAAAATGGTTTCGGCCGGTTTTTTAGAGGGCTTCTACTCCAAACCCCGGGTGGATAAGCAGTTGCTGGAGCAGTATCATGAGGGGCTGATCTGCCTTTCGGCCTGCCTTGCGGGCGAGGTACCGCAGGCTCTGCTTGCCGGCGATTATGAGCGCGCCAAGCAGGCAGCTCTCTATTACAGCAGCCTTTTTGGGCCGGGCAATTATTACATCGAAATCCAGGACCATGGCATTGAGGAACAGCGCCGGGTGCTGCCGCAGCTTATCCAGCTCTCGCGCGAAACCGGTATCCCGTTGGTGGCCACCAACGACGCCCATTACCTGCGCCGGGAGGACAGCCGGATGCAGGAAATCCTCATCTGCATCCAAACCGGGAAAACCATCCAGGATGACGACAAGATGGAATTCCAGACCGACGAATTCTATCTCAAAAGTACCGACGAGATGTACGAGCTGTTTTCGATGGCGCCGGATGCCTGCGAAAACACCAATAAGATCGCCGAGGCCTGCAATTTCGACTTTGAGTTTGGCGTGACCAAGCTGCCATATTTTAAGGCGCCAAACGGTATGGACAACGAGGAATACTTTGAAGACCTCTGCCAAAAGGGCCTTGAGCGCCGCTACCCTGGCGCGGTAACCGAGGCCCTGCGTGAGCGGCTGCGCTACGAGACAGATGTGATCGGGCGCATGGGCTATACCAATTATTACCTGATCGTGCTGGATTTTATCGATTACGCCAAGAGCCAGGGCATCCCGGTGGGGCCGGGGCGTGGCAGCGGCGCGGGCAGCCTGGCTGCCTACTGCGTAGGCATTACCAACATCGACCCCATCCGCCATCAGTTGCTGTTTGAGCGTTTTTTGAACCCTGAGCGGGTGAGTATGCCGGATTTTGATGTGGATTTCTGTTATGAGCGCCGGCAGGAGGTCATCGACTATGTCAACCGCAAGTACGGCTCGGACCATGTAGCCCAGATTACCACCTTTGGCACCATGGCAGCCCGGGCGGCCCTGCGGGATGTAGGGCGGGTACTGGGGATGCTGTATCAGACGGTGGACGAGGTGGCAAAGCTCGTCCCGCCAGACCCCAAGATGACACTGACCCGTGCACTGGAGCTGTCCGGCGAGCTAAAGGGCCGCTACGAGCAGGAGCCGGATGTGCACGAGCTGGTGGATACCGCCCTCAAGATCGAGGGGATGCCGCGCCACGCCTCCACACATGCGGCCGGGGTGGTGATTACCCCGGAGGCGACGATTGAGTATGTGCCCCTGTCGGCCAATGACGGCCTGCCGGTAACCCAGTTTACCATGACCACTATTGAGGAGCTTGGGCTGCTCAAGATGGACTTTTTGGGGCTGCGCACCCTTACGGTGATCCGGGACGCGGAGGATATGATCCGCAAAGAGCAGCCGGATTTTTCGATCGAAACGATCCCCTATAACGACGCCGCCACCTACGAGATGCTATCCCGCGGGGAGACCGAGGGGGTGTTCCAGTTGGAATCCACCGGTATGAAGCAGGTGCTTACCGGGCTTCGCCCCCGCGATCTGGAGGACATTATCGCGCTCATCAGCCTTTACCGCCCCGGCCCGATGGACTCGATCCCCACCTACCTGCGCAACCGCCACCACCCGGACCAGATCCGTTACCTTACCCCGCAGCTCGCTCACATTTTGGATGTGACCAACGGCTGCATTGTGTACCAGGAGCAGGTCATGCAGATCTGCCGCGAGCTGGCCGGCTTTTCGTATGGGCAGGCAGACCTTGTGCGCCGCGCCATGAGCAAAAAAAAGCATGACGTAATGGAAAAGGAGCGCCAGCATTTTGTGCACGGAAACAAAACGCCAGGGCAGGAATGCAGGGGCTGTGTGGCAAACGGTATCCCCGAGGCAGTTGCCAACGCCATTTTTGACGATATGTCCGGCTTTGCGTCCTATGCCTTTAACAAATCCCACGCGGCGGCCTACGCCTATGTGGCCTACCAAACGGCCTACCTCAAATGCCATTACCGCGGGCCGTTTATGGCGGCGCTCTTTACCAGCGTGCTGGACAATACCGACAAGGTGATCGAATATTCGGGGGAATGCCAGCGGCTTGGCGTAAGGCTGCTCGCGCCGGATATCAATGTCAGCGGCGGCGGATTTACGGTGGATGGCGGCGACATACGTTTTGGTCTGAACGCGGTCAAAAATGTTGGCCGCAGCCTAATTGCTGCGGTGGTGGAGGCCCGTGCCGCCCGGCCCTTCGCATCCCTGTACGATTTCTGCAAGCGGATGCGAGGCCTTGAGCTCAACCGCCGCGCGCTGGAGAGCCTGGTCAAGGCCGGCGCGTTCGATTCGCTGGGCGGTACCCGCCGGGCTATGCTGCAGAGCATTGAGGGCATCCTAAAAAGCGTGGAGACCGACAGCCGCCGTAACCTGGAAGGGCAGTTGGATCTGTTTGGGCAGACAGCGGGCGGCAGTGGCGATTACCGGCTGCCGGGCGTAGAGGAATATCCTGCGGCAGAGCTTTTGCGGATGGAAAAAGAGGTGAGCGGGCTCTACCTGTCCGGCCATCCGCTGGATGCCTATGCCGGGCTCATCAAAAATATATCAAGCTGCAAGATTAGTGAATTGACAGGCGAAACCGCAAAAGATTACGATACAAAAGTGGTGAGCATCGTCTGTGCGGTTATCAAAACCAAGTTGATGACCACACGCTCCAATACCCTTATGGCCTTTACCAGCGTGGAGGATCTGAGCGGGACAATGGAAATTTTGATCTTCCCCAAGGTGCTCGAGCGATGCCGGGACGCCCTGCGCGAAAACGCGGTGGTGGTGATTACCGGGAGGGTATCGGTAAAGGAAGAAGAAAACGCAAAGCTGGTGGCCAACGAGGTGGCGCCCATTGAGGGGTATCAGGCCGGCCAAAAGGCAAAGCAAGGCGGGGCCGCCCCCGCACCTGCGCGGGTTCGGGAGCTTTGGCTCAAGCTGCCCTCCCAGCAGGGGCATGTGTTTGAAAAGGTTAAAAACCTCTTGAGCATTTTTGAGGGGGATCTGCCGGTGTGCATCTATTTTGAGGACACCAAGCAGCGAGTGCGGGCTCCCCGCAGCCTCTGGACCCTCAACCACCCGCTGCTTTACAAGGAGCTTGAGCGGGTGCTTGGGCCGGGGCATGTTGCCACCAAGTAGTAAGCAGGGATTTTGCGTACCGGCAGCCGGCCGTTCGGCGCCCTTATAAAAATAAAGCGATGCCCTGCGGCCCCCGTGCCGCGGGCCCCGTAAAAATAGGAGGGAATTGTTATGGGCAAAGAGATCAAAACGATTGGGGTTCTTACAAGCGGCGGCGATGCCCCTGGCATGAATGCCGCCGTGCGCGCCGTGGTGCGTACCGGCATCAGCAAGGGGTTCCGCATGATGGGTGTTCAGCGCGGCTACAACGGCCTTTTGAACGGCGAGGTATACGAGATGAACCTGCGCAGTGTGTCTGAGATTATCCATCGCGGCGGCACGGTGCTGTACACCGCCCGCTGCCTGGAATTCAAGACCGAAGAAGGGCAGAAAAAAGGGGTAGAGCGCTGCCGCGAGCTGGGCATAGACGCCTTGGTGGTTATTGGCGGCGACGGCTCGTTCCGGGGGGCAAAGGCCCTTGCTTCCTACGGTATTGCCTGCATTGGCATCCCAGGCACCATCGACAACGATATCGCCTGCAGCGAGTATACCATCGGCTATGATACCGCCATGAATACCGCGGTAGAGATGATCGATAAGCTGCGCGATACCACCCAGAGCCACGACCGCTGCAGCGTGGTGGAGGTTATGGGCCGCAACGCCGGCTATATTGCCCTTAATGTGGGGATCGCCACCGGCGCCATTGCCACCCTCATCCCGGAGCGCCCCTATGACCTGGAGCGGGATATCCTCAGCCGGATGCGGTTTACCCAAAAAACCGGCAAAAAGCACTTTATCATCATTGTGGCCGAGGGGGTTGGCCATGCGCAGGACATTGCCAATGAGATCGAGTCGCTCAGCGGTATCGATGCGCGCGCCACCATCCTGGGCCATGTGCAGCGCGGCGGCTCGCCCACCCTGCGGGATCGTGTCACCGCTTCCTCTATGGGCTACCACGCCATCTACCTGCTTGAGCGGGGGATTGTGGATCGTGTGGTGGCGGTTTCGGCCGACAAGATCGTCGATTTTGACATCAATGTGGCCCTTTCGATGCATAAAACCATCGACACCACCCTTTTGGATGTCGCCAGCACCATCTCGATCTGAAAAGGCCTCCCAAAGGCCAAAATCCATCCGCGTGCCTGCCAAAAAAGGGCGCCCTGGGCCATGGCCCAGGGCGCCCTTTTTTGTGCCGGATAGAGCTTTTTGCCGGTTAGGGCTCAGTAGCCGAATATCGCTTTTGCCTCGTCCATATTTGCAAGGATCGGCACCTCAAACGGGCAGCGGCTCTCGCAGGCGCCACAGCGGATACAATCGGCTGCATGGGCGCTCAGTGCGGCATAGTGCTCCCGTACGGTTTCGGGCAGTTGGCCCTGTGCCCGGCAAAGGTTTAGAAATTTAGTCACGGCCGCTACCTCGATCCCCTGGGGGCAGGGGGCGCAATGGCCGCAATACATGCAGTGGCCGCGCCAGCTAATCTTAGGAAAGCTGGTAAATACTCCGGCATAATCCCGCTCGGCTTCGGGGGCGTCCTCATAATGGAGCGTATCCCGCAGTTGCGCGGGTGAGTGCGCGCCCGCCATCACTGCGCAGACAGCCGGCCGGGTAAGCGCATAGTGAAGGCACTGGCAAACGGTCATGGCCTTGCCGGCAGGCGAGTCGGCCTCGCTCAGCAAATCGCCGCCGCCAAACGCCTTCATCACGGTAATGCCTATGCCTGACCGCTGGCAGGTTTCGTACAGCTTTTCCCGCTCGGGGTCCAGGTTGAAGAGTGGCTTTTCATAGCTTTCGTCTGCCCAGAGCTTTTCCAGGTCTTCATCGCCAGGCTGCAGGTCATAACAGGGGTTCACGCTGAACATCAGAACCTCAATGGCCCCGCTTTGTATCGCCTTAAGGGCAGCGGCCGGGTTGTGGCTGCTGAGCCCGATATGGCGGATGCGCCCCTCTCTTTTGAGCTGTCGCGCATAATCCAGTATGCCGTTTTGCTCAACCTGCTGCCAGGTGGATAGGGAATCTACATAGTGGATCATACCGATGTCCAAATAATCGGTGCCCAGGTTTTTCAGTTGGGCGTCAAAGGCGGCCTCCACCTCGTTAAGCGCCCGGGTGGCCCGGTACTGGCCGTCCTTCCATTCGGTGCAAAGGTGCGCCTGCAGAACAAATTCACCGCGGCGGGGAGCAATGGCCCGGCCCACATTGCGCTGCATCGAGGGATTGGGGCTGTACAGGTCCATGCAGTTTACCCCATGTGAAAAGGCCAGGGATAGCATCTCGTTTGCAAAGGCCTCGTCTTTGCCGATAAAGCCTTCGCAGCCAAGCCCGATTTCGCTTACCGTAAGGCCGGTATTGCCAAGCTTGCGGTATTGCATCCGTTTGATCCTCCTTAGTATTATAAATGGGCCGCGGCCGGAAAAAGGGCAATGGGGCCGGCCGCGGCGGGGATGTGGCAGGGGGATATGTATGCAG
>CAJTSP010000013.1 GCA_910578965.1 uncultured Oscillospiraceae bacterium | reverse complement strand
CACATAACCATAGGGGGCTTCGGTTGCGATTGGCTTGCCACTCATGCCTTTGGTCTTAATGCCCGTTTTCACTTTCTTGCTGATGTCCTTTGCGTACCACTCTGACATGATATTGATGAACGGCGCAAACTCCAATGTGTCGGGCTTTTCGCTGTCTATCCCGTTGTTTACCGCGATAAAGCGCACGTTGTTTCTGCGGAAAATCTCCATAGCGTTTCCCACTTGGAGATAGTCGCGCCCCCAGCGGGTCATGTCTTTCATAATGCACACGCCGACTTTGCCGTTTTCCACGTCCTCTATCATGCGGGAGTAGGCAGAACGGTCAAAAAATCTGCCGCTTTCGTCATCGTCAATGTAGTGCCGGATATTGGTCAATTTTAACAGTCTGGCGTGGCTTTCCAGAAATTTCTTCTGAGATGTAATGTATAAAGGGTGGTTTCACCAAGCCACTACATTACATTGACTGCGGTTCATTTGTGGCAGAATGGCACAGGATGGAGGGATGGTGATTTACCAGCAGGAGGGAACCGAAGCGGGAGCGTCCGGGGATGACCTGGGCGCTCCGTTCTCTCTGCCGGTCCTCTCGAAGAGCGCACTTACTCACCACCCGCAAGCGAGCGGTGGTACTGCCTGCGGCAGTCGTGCGTTCGACCAGGGAGACCCGCCGAGCGTCCCTTCCCTGCCCAGTATGGACAGGCCAGCAGACGCCAACGGCGGCTTGTGCATCGGGCGGAGCTTCACCGATGCACCGGGGGCTTGGGGGTCTTCGGACACCAACAAGCTGCACCAGGTATATACCGGTGCATTGCTTGCTACTACTATCTGCATCTATAACTGGGGTTGAAAGTTACTTGCGGTGATGGTATACTTGGTTCGTGTCAATTCGATAAATAAGAGTTTGATATGGAGGTCTTACCATGCTACAGGTTGTTTTCTCCGACAGCGAACGCGGGTCGTTGAAGCTGGCTACCCACTGTTCCTGCATCAATAGCGAGGACGGACCTATCGGGTTCATTTTTGGAGAAGGCGAGACCACACCGGAGGAACAGGAGCGGGCCATGGCAAAACTCAAGGCCCAGTGGGAGGAGGAGAAACGTCGGGCACGACCTGTGGGTGGCAGTCCTGGAGATGTACTGTGTCCTTCCTACGGTCTGGATATGGGTCCCCTTAGCGGACCCAATGTGGATAAGGCTCGGTTTAATCTGCTTACCGCCTGGTTGGGGGGCGACTTCCCTCTCCCAGACAGTACCCCTGAGGACTACGCCCAACAGCGTGATCAGATGTGGGAGCAGCGTCAGCAGGATCGGTCACGACTGTTGGAGACGGCAGAAAACGGCGAGGCAGTACGCATCTGGTACAGCCCCGCCGCACCTTGGTCCCTGTGTGGGTTTTACGAAGTGTGCTGGCTGCTTCGGAGCTTCGATTGCCCCGTGACCGCCTTAGAACTGCCTCAGTGGATGCCGAGGGAGGACGGTACAGTACAGTCCTGTCTTAGCTGGGGGGAGTTGGTTCCAGGGGACTGGGCGGCGTTCCTTCCCTTGGAGCGGGAAATCCCCAAGAGTGTCCGCCGGGCTATTGCCATGGAGTGGGCAGGACTGCGGAAAGAGAACGCCCCCCTACGGGCTGTGGTCAACGGGCGGCTGGTCAGTGTGGGGGAGGATTTCTACGATCCATTTATCCGTGCCCACATTCCCAATGGGGTCTTCCGGGTGGCCCAACTCATTGGCGAGGTACTGGGCCGTGAGCGACTGGGCATTGGTGACTGGTGTCTGGCCAAACGCATCAAGGCAATGCTCGACCAGGGCGAACTGATTACAGTGTCTAAGGGTGACGGTTTCTACCGGGATGAGGTGCGCCGAGCTTCATAAGAGAGAACTTTCAGTTTATCGGGGGGATTTCATCTTTTGGGTGAAATCCCCCTTGACAAATGTCCTCTTGGTTCTGTATGGAGTTGCTTTCGCCGCCGTCCCTGTCCTCGTCCCCCACTGATAAGCGGGAGTAAAGGGCTGTGATTTTGCTGTAATCATTCATGTGCATACCCTCCTGCGTCAATATATGTGTTGCTTACAGTTAAGATTATGCACCTCACCTCGCTGCGCCGGAATCCATAGTATGCGGCGATGATGATGGGCAGCTCAATCGACTTGCCCCGAAATGCGTCCAGCATGACAGAGAGCTGCTGCGCGTCATAGTAATTGGAAACAAAGTTGTCAATCTTGGGGCGCGTTACATCTGCGGCGGGGTTGTACTGGATCAGCTTGTACTTTTTGACTGCGTCGGACAAGCTCTTGCGGATATTGGCGTGATAATGCAGAATGGTGTTGCCCTTGTCGCCCTTTTGCTTCAGCGCCGAGTAGAAATTCTGGATGTCCATAACGGTTAGCTTGTTCAGCGGAATCTGCCTTTCCGCGAAGTAAGGCACGGCACCGTGTACCACAATATTGTGGTAGGAAGTATAGGTGGTTTCCGCCCAAGTTGTTCGGTTTGCCTCCAGCCAGAATAACAGATAGCTGGAAAACAACATATCGCCGCATAAGGTTTCATTGGTATAAACGGGTTCCGCTTTCTTTTCTGCGTCCAGTTTCGGGCGGGGAGGGAGGATGCCCTTTGCGGCGTTCCTCCTCGCCTTTTGCAGCATTTTGTTGGCCTGAGTTTTGTTGCCCTTTACCTTCAGCCCGGTCGGAAACCACGTCGGTTTCTTTTTCCCTGTCACAGGATCGGGCAGGGATAGGACCATATAGTAAAGGTCGTGCTGCGTGCAAAGGTGGCCAGCGACTAATTTGTTCGCCATGATATGTAACTCCTTTCTTTTCGGCCACGGCGAATTGACGCTTTCATTCTATCCACACAAGGCGGATTATGCAAGGCTGTCGGAACTGTCCACCACACTGTCACCGCATTTTTGCAGATAGGCAATTACATGGCATTTAGGGATGCGGTAAGCTCGGCCGACCTTCAAATGCGCGATCTCATTGTTTTGCAGCAGCTTGTAGGCTGTTTTAATGCCGATTCCACCTAACATCTCGCAAAGCTGGTGAATATCCACCACATCGGGGTAGCCGGGGAAAAGCAGGCGATAGGCTTCGCGACTGTTCAGATTACTTTGAATCATGGCGGCTTATCTCCGTTATATGAATTTTCCAATAGGTTTCCTCGTTCTCGTCGGCTCTGCCAGTTGCGACACAACAAGCGTAACCGATCAGGACAACCACCACGCACGTCACTATTACAATCATGGCCATTGCAACGCGCCGGCAGCAATACCACCGCCTATTGCCCCGCTGCCCCGTGCAGAGCCTTTCATTTTACTTTGTCTGCAAAAAACAATCGTGCAGAGGGCTTGACACAAACGGTAAGCAGCGCTATAATAATGGAAAGTTCTGGTTATTTGGTAATCTTCGTTACAAAAACGGTAATTTGAAAGCAATGGGAGTGCCACATTATGAGTAAAGAAATGGGCGAACGAATCCTTGACCGGATGAAAAGTCAGGGAATCACGCAAAGAGAACTTGCAGAGCGGGTAGGGGTCACCGAGGCGTCCTTGTGCCGCTATATCGCCGGAGACAGGGAGCCAAAGGCGGATACGCTTGCCAACATTGCCACCGCGCTCTATACGACCTCCGATCATCTTCTCGGAATTGAAAATGGCAGCTTTGATTTCCCGCGCGTGCGCAGAATGCTGGCAAGAAACTCCTCATCGCTCACCCAGCAGGAGCGCAAGGCATTGATCGACGCCTTGTTTGGGGAGGACTGAGTATGTCCATGCGCCTGCCCGATAGCCGCTATGAGGCTATTAAGCAAACCATTGTCGACCTGTTCATTCGGTATGATGTGAACTGTGTTCCCATCAATGGATTTGAGATCGCTGCGAAAATGGGGATTGATGTCGTTCCCTACTCTGCCTACCCTCCCGCAACGCAGGAACTGCTGCGAAAACAGAGTCCCGATTCATTTTTTGTAGAGCGCTGGGACGGAAAAACCTTCATCTACCACGACACCGATCCGGTTTATGGGCGGATCAATCAAAGCATCATGCACGAGATCGGACATATTGTGCTTGGACATACGCAGGAAAGCGAACTGGCGGAAGCAGAGGCTAAATTCTTCGCAAAGTATGCCCTCGCGCCTCCGGTTCTGGTTCACCGCGTCAATCCATCCGACCCGTATGACCTTGCCGAACGCTTCAACATCAGTTTTCAGGCAGCGTGTATCGCATGGGGTTATTGCCGCAAGTGGCTGGCATATTCTGGCAAAGAATATGCCAGTTATGAATATCAGATGCTGGAACAGTTTCAGCTAATCGGCTGACGGAAGGAGGAATGTCCGTTGCTTGTGACAGACAAAAGAAAAAGCGATCCGTAAATTGCTGGAACAATTTACAGAACGCTTTTCCGAATGTCGCAGTTGTATGTGACAAGTACAGTATAGCGACTTTCGGAGCAAAAAGCAAGACAAAACAGGAAAAAAGCGGACCATTTAGAGAAAAATCCGCACAAAACAGCAGTTTTATGCTTTTATCCGAAAGGAGACGTACAAATTGACAAGTAAAGAAATGCGGGATCATCCGCTGTTCCTGCGCAACGGCTTTGCCGGTGCGGGAAAGTGGTCGATTCCCCTTGTGAAAAGCCAGCAGCTTTGCATGGATAAGCCCATGATGCTGGCCTGTTCGGACACGCGCCGAAACGACCGCCCGGAAAATTGCCGCTGCGGGGTGCATTTTTTCGTGGACGATTACCGGTTTCGGGGAATCTATAAAGACCCGGAACGGACACTCAAAAAATTCTCTCAGTATGCGTTTCTGCTCACGCCCGACTTCTCGCTCTACGCAGACATGCCGCGCTGGAAACAGCTTGAAAATGTGGCGAAAAACCGATGGTGTGGCGCATACTGGCAGGCGCATGGGCTGACTGTGATCCCGACAATCAGTTGGGCAGGGACGTCCAGTTTTGGCTTCTGCTTTGACGGTGTGGAGCAGAACGCTGTTGTAGCCGTTGGAATGATTGGCTGTAAGAAAAGCCGCGTCGGCTTTATGCGCGGTTATCATGCCATGCTGGAGCGTCTCAACCCAGCAAAGATACTCTGCTTTGGCGATCCGTTTCCAGAAATGGGCGGGAACATCATCCGTGTGGATTATCGCACATCTCGAAAGGCGGTGCGGTAATATGGGTGGACGAGGTACTTTTGCGGCGGGAAACGCGGTTCCGTACAGTTATCAAACAGTTGCAAAAATTGAGGGAATAAAGGTCCTTCAAGGATTAGGGAATAAACATGATCTGCCTGTTGAGGCACATTCGAGTAGCGCATATATTCAATTATACCCGGATGGGAACTTCAAAATGCTGCGATTTTATGACAGCGATCATTATCTTACAGCAGAAATCGGCTATCACCCAGAACCAAATTTGGACAGAAGCCGAAAGCCCATTTTACACATTCATGAATATAAGCGCGATAATTTTTCCGAGAGAACTCCCCGTCTAATGACTGAGCAGGAATATGAGAAGTACAAAAAATATTTTGGAGGTATTTCAAGATGGAAGCCGGGAACGTAACTGAATTTGTTGATAATCTGGCGATGCAAGATGAAGCAGTGCTATATGACGGTATGCTTTACTATTTTTACGGTATCAGATTTGATGAAGAGACTCGGCATTACCACACTTCAATCGACAGATTCCAGAATGACATCCATCATTTTGTTGATGAATTCTATTCATATGAGGGAGCCACTTTTGACGACTGCCTTTCGCACCTGCTTGAAGATAAAATTTGGAATGGAAAATCCTTTTATGAGGTCGAACATGAAATGAAATGGGTTGACTGGTAAATCAAAGGAGCTGGCTGACATAAAGTCGAGCAGGAAATCAGTGTAGGATATGGTTAAAGATAGAAGCTGCTCTCTCATTATATGGCGAGATATGGCGAGTCGTTTCAAAGGACAACAAATTTCATGTAGCCGAGTTTGAAAACGCCAAGATTTTTCAGGGAAATAGTTGTAAAAATCCATATAACGGCAAAGGGATACCGCCCATTATCGAGCGGTATCCCTTTTTTGGCATATTGGCCACACTTAAAAATTAAGCATCGGGTCCTCCCTCACACCATCTACTATTACCTCAAAATGTAAATGGTTCCCTGTGCTGTCACCCGTGCTGCCGACATAGCCGATGACCTGACCGGCGGTGACAGTTTCGCCTGCGCTTACGGCAGTTTCGGTCATGTGAGCGTATCGGGTGGAAAGCCCTGTGCCGCTGTCGAGCAGCACCTGATTGCAATAACTGTCATTCCAGCCGCTGACAAGCACCGTGCCATCGTGTGCGGCGAGGATAGGCGTCCCCTCCGGCGCGGCAATGTCCACGCCTTTGTGCGGCAGACTGCGGATGGCGTCCGGCTCCCTAAATTGACAGGTGATGTTGTAAATCCCCGGCAGCGGCCATTGCAGCGTACCAGTCAAAATACCGCCGTCCATTGCCCAGCCGCACAGAGCCGCCAATATCGGCCGCATCTCTGCGGATAAAAGCTGGTGCAGGATGTCCCGCTGGTCGGCGGTAAACGCATAAGCAACGGCCATTTCATCGGCGGTTTTGCCTGATACGAAAATATGCAAAATGTATCGGTACTGGGGCCCAGGGGCGGTTTCTTCATTGCCCCCGCTTTCGTCTGTCCCGCTGCTTTCCTCTGGCGCGTTTTCCTCGTCCGGCTCCACCTCTATGGCCTCCACTTCGGCGGTGATCTCGTGCATTGCCCAAAAGGTATCCGATATTTTCTGCGCGTTTACCGCGTCGATCACAATCACATTACTGTCATCACCGAGATTGGCCTGCACCGCAAACACTGCCAGCACCTCCGGCCAATAGCTGGCCCATGTGCGGCCGGCCTCGTAGTGGTATTGGATGTCTATTTCGTCGCATTCCGGGTGTGCCTGCACAAGCTCGTTGATGGCCTGTCCGAAAGCGGCGTTTGTTTCCTGTACAATGTCTGTAATGGGGATGGCGTTCAGATCGTTTATCTCGTTCGCAAACAGGATGCCCATTGGTGAGCCGATCATAGCCGCCGCAGTGCCCATTACCATCACAAGCAGCAGGACGAGCCCGTCCACGCCGATGTGATGCTGCCCAATAACGTCCTTTTTGTGGATGGTGAGGGTGAGAAAATCCGTATTGATCTGATGAACAAGTGCAATCTGCATACGGTTTTACGTCTGCCCACGGGTATTTTCTATGCGCAGGGGGTGAAAACCAATGTGCTGTTTTTCACCCGTGGCAAAGCGGACAAGGGCAACACGCAGGAAATATGGTTTTATGATCTGCGTACCAATATGCTCTCTTTTGGCAAAACCAGCCCTCTGAAAAAAGAGCATTTTGCGGGTTTTGAGGCGGCGTTTGAGGCCGCAGACCGCCGCACCGTACAGGATGAGCGGTGGAGTGTATTTACCCGTGAACAGATTGCCCAAAAGGGCAACAGCCTTGACCCGGGGCTGATCCGGGATGATTCTGTGGTGGGCTATGATGATCTACCAGACCCGATTGCAGGCGGCGAGGAGGCTATTGCGCAGCTTGAGGAGGCGGTAATTCCAACGAAACGTCTGCGGCAAGCTGGATAAATTCATCCGGGCGGCATGGCGGTACGCCCCGCCCGGCAGTGTGCCTTGACAAGCCGCCGCAGGTGCGGGTATAATAGAGCACAGCATCCGGCAGCCAAGGCGCCGGGCGCTGTAGCCCGCAGGTGTCGTACAACGGCTAGTACATCAGCCTTCCAAGCTGATGACGTGGGTTCGACTCCCATCACCTGCTCCACAAAAACCGCCGCTGTATCGATGCAAACGGCGGTTTTTTCTTGGTCTGTAACACACTTTATAACACACTTGCCTTATAAAGGACGCATTTCTCGGCACCGTCAGGCGCATCAGGACAAAAAGAAACACCCGCCGGGTTAGCCCCCCAATTAAGGGCAGGCCCGGCGGGGCGTCTTGACGAAGACGAAAAGGGGCGGTGCTCAATACCGACCCCCGGCGGGGCATTTGGTTTTAGAACCCGATGCAAACGAACGAGGCCACGACCACACCCGCAAGCGCGGTCACGATCAGCCCCGGCAGACCGCACAGCGCGCAAACACCCAACACAAGCGCCACGGCCAGCCCGGCGGCTACCAGCAGGCACACGGCGCGGAACCGGCTGGCCGGTATCGGCGGGCGCTGCGGGCGGTCAATCTCCAAATGGCTGCCGCGCTCGGGGTCAAACAGGGCTTCAAACCTCATCGAGGGCACCCCCCATCCGCCGGGGCGGTGTTCGCTGTTTTGGCGGCATGGAGCACCCAAAACCGGGCAGATTCCATAAACCCTTGAAACCACGGGTCACTGTTCGTTTGCAACGCCTTGTCGATTTCCGCAATCACCGTGTCAGCGTCCAATTTTCCAACGGCAACCCCGTTGAAAACCTCCAAATACTTTTCGGCTGCCTCCCGCTCGTTGTCGTTCATGCTGCGCCCAAGCAGGGCCTCTTGATAGGCCGTAAACTCGGCCAGCGTGGCCGGCAGCGGGATAAGGTTTTTTGTGTCCATCTCTTGAAAATTCCTCCATTCGTTGATAGAATAAAGGTGAAACAGGGCCGGTTAACTCTGTTCCACCTTGCGCCGCCGGGAGTGTTGCAGCACCCCCGGCGGCTTCTCGTACGGGTTAATCGCATTGTAGGCCGTGCGATGACCCCGTGAGAGCGAGCCGCTCCCGGTTGCGCCCGGGGATGGTTAGGCGAGCGCCTGCACCTGCGAGCGGCCAAAGAACCGGGCCTTGTAGATGGCCCCATCGCCTCGGCTGCCGTGGATCAGGTCAGCCCCGAACAGGGCCTTGCTGCCGTGGATGACCTCAAACCCGGCGGCTTTCCAGCCGGCCCAGGTGTTGGTGTCCTCGGTGATCCCGGTGGCTGCCTTCGCCTGGGCAATGCGCTGGGCGTTGACCGGGGCGGCCTTTGCCGACAGCCAAGCCCTGTGCAGGCATTCCGCAAAGGGCAGGCTGGCCAGCTTTCGGAACAGCCGCCAGGCGGCCGTCATGATCTTGCGCAGATCGTATTTCATGGGGGTTGCTCCTTTCCAAGTCGTGGGCCTGCCGCTCATCTTCCTGCCTATTGCAAGGGCGTTCCCGCTCACAGGGATATGGGGCGGCACGTTGGGGCGCTTTCGGCGTTTCCCGGCCCGGGGCTTGTCTTTTTGCCTGGGGTCTGGTATCATAGGAGCAGCAAGGGAGCCTGTTTCAATCGCGGGGTCTTTGCTGGTCAGCGGCTACTTGTTGGAGCAGGTAGCCGCTTTTTTGTATGTCTCAAACCGTGCGAGCTGCTGGTCATTGGCCGTCCTCCTTTCCGGCCCCCTTGCTGTGATTATAGTATAGCATATTGGCGCTAATATATCTATTGACGCAATAGACAAACTTAAAAAGCTGATTTTGTGCAATATATATATTGACGCTATTATATGCTTGTGTTATACTATGGATAGTGGAAAAGGGGCACAATAAACGATAGTTTCACAAGGGGGTGCATGGATGGCGGTATCAAAGGCCCAGCAAAAGGCAGTATATAAATACATCCAAAACAACTATGACCGCATTGCATCGGTTACCGTACCAAAGGGCCGCAAGGCGGACATTCAAGCCCACGCCGCCCAGCGGGGCGAAAGCATGAACGGCTTCATCAACCGGGCCATAGATGAAACGATGGAGCGAGATAAAGAGGGAGGCGGGCAAAGTGAGTAACCGTGAAATGTGCATATCGGTCATTGACAGCATGGATGAATGGCAGTTGCAGAGCGTCCTTGAAATGTTGCGGACAGTGAAAGGCACAATGGATAAGCTGGAAGCGGGCGCATTTGAGACAAGGGAACTGCTTTCTATCCCCGGTATGGGTGAAAAGCTGATGGAGGGCAAGAAAACCCCGCTTTCCGAATGTGTCCCGGAAAGTGAGGCTATCTGGTAGTGTATGCTGTTGTCTATACAAAAACGGCCTTGAAAGATATCCCAAAGCTGAAAGCGGCCCATTTGGACGGCAAAGCAAAAAGATTGATAGCCGTTATCCAGGAAAACCCATACCAGAACCCGCCGTCCTATGAAAAGCTGGTAGGGGAATTGAAGGGCCTCTATTCCCGCCGGATAAACGGGCAGCACCGGCTTGTCTATGAGGTGTTCGAGCAGGATCAGGTCGTCAAGATTATTTCCTTGTGGTCGCACTATGAGCGGCCATGATATCCCCGCCGGGCGGCGGGTGGCCGGTCTGCTGCTCTAAAACAAAAGGCCAGGGGTGTTTCCCCTGGTCTTTTTTATGTGGCACTTTTGCGGGGCTCGGCCTTTATAGGATATTTATCCGCAAAATCCCCGGCTCTGTGGTGCCTGTACGCCGCTTTTGACGTGCAGCAAGGAAAGTTATCAAGCGTCGTCTACGGCTTTGCAGAACGCCTCGTAAGCCTCACCCGGCACACCACCGAAGTGGCCTGCGCAATCCATCGGGCTTTGCGGGTCAACGTCAACACGGAATTTCCCGATAGAAGCCACTGTGGGGGTTGTCCCGTGCAGCCCATCGCTAAAATCAAGTTGTTGGCCGCGAACGCCGCAGCGGTCAAGGGACAGAATTTCCCTCGCACTCTTGGCAAAGCTCTGAATGGCGTTTTGAACGAACGAATCAGAAACGCCGCTCCCGCCCGCATGGAAGCCCATGATTTCATGTTTCCGGCCCAGCTCCTCCAGGACGCCCAGGGCAACGGCGCAATCCTGCATGGCGTTGGCGGCGTGTTCCAGATCGTCACGGGTCAGGTGTTCCCGCATCTGGAGCGCCTGAAGAATAGCCAGCGTTTCCGGCGTGGGCGGGGTCATGGGGCGCTCTTTGGCGTTGCGCTCCCATATTCTGGATGCAGATGTCAAAACTTTCCCGACAGTTGGCCCGTAGCGCGGCGATATCCGCTGCCCGCTCCATCTCGATTTCCTCAGCATCCGCCTGATAGCCCGCGCTGCCGCGATAGCTTTCTTTCGCCTTGACCTGCCCGTCATACTTTCCGTTGATTTCGCCCAGCTCCTTGCGGTAACGCCGGACGATGCTGTGATAATACTCGCAATTTGTCACGTTTAGCTCCTCCAATGCATTAAAATTTCGTCCAAATCATTCCCCGGAATCGCCTGACATATTTCTTCGCAAGAGCGAGTTGCTCTGGCGTTATGTTGAGCGATTCAGGGATTGTAACGGGATTTTCAACCGCAGAAATCCACTCTTCAAAGTCTTTTAGAGTTTCGTCAAGCGGATCAACCGGCTTGGCTTTCTCCACTTTTTGAAACGCAAGAAGCGCCTCAAGCATTTCCAATCGGTTTTTTGTGCTCTGGCTAATTGTAATCCTCTCCTTTCATCATGGATTGCTCAAGGGCATCCAGGCGGCGCAGAACATCATTTTGTTCGGTCAATTTCAGCGAATTTCGGATAATTGCGTCAGCAGCGTTTAAGCGTGTTTGCGGGGCCGTGTCCGCATCTTGGCATATCTCACCCATAACCTCAATTGCACCCGCTATATGGCCCTGTAAGGCCGCTGTGTTGCGCTCCAAAAGTTCCCGGCGGGCTGCATCGTACCGGATCTTAAATTCGGGCGTGCGCAAGCGGGCGTATATTTGACTTTCAGAAATCCCGCAAGCCGCAGACGTCGCCCTAACAGTTGGATTCGCAAGCAAGGCCGAGATTACTTTTTCGTCTTTGGTCTGTTTTATGGAGTGTCACCCCCCTTTCTGTCTGTGATTTTCTGCTGTTTTAGCCGCTTTCTGGCGGTCTGTGGCGGAGCTGCGCCGCCGGGCGGGGCATCAGGTGTTGAGCACATACTGAACTACTGCCTCTTTATCCTGCACATATCGGTCAAAGGTGGCCTTGACCCACGCCCTGGCATGGGGCATGCTCATGCTTTCCAGCCGGGAAAACGCTTCGCTGGCCCCGGTCTGGCCGCCGTGCAGGGCGATATACTCACAGTATCGGCGCATGGCGTCCCGCGATTCGGGCAGGTTCTCGGCCCTCCAGCCGTCCAGGGCCAGCAGCACGACCCCGCGCGCTGAAAGCATGGTTTCCGGTTTCCCATCAAGCAGCATTTCGCACACGTCCGGCTGACTGCTGGGGAAGGGTATGATTTTTGCCATGTTGGTTTCCTCCTGTCCTTGTGGGGTTATCTCTTGGGGGTGTACGGCGTCCCGACGTGGCCGTAGCAGTCACAGGGGCGGCAGGGCCGCAGCCGGCCGGTGTCGATGGGGTAGTGGAAGGCCGGGCCATAATAGCCCAGCGGCCGCCAGTATTTACAGCCCATGCAGCGCACCACGTCGGCGTCCGTCCATGTGCCAGAGGCCGGGGCCGGCTCTGCCGCCGGCTTTTGCCGCATGGCCGCCCGCGCTGCCCGTTTTTTCTGCCGCCGTTTTCGCTGGGCCTCTATGTTACCCTGCCTGGCCCTTTCCAGCCGGCAGGCGGCGCAGTATGCCTTTGCATGGGGCGGCAGCGGTGCGTCGCAGCGGATGCAGGCGCGGGCGGGCGGTGTGTCTGGCACGGGCTATCCCTCCCTTTTCGGGCATTTTGACGGTAAATCCGCCGGGCAGCGGCGCAGATCGGGGCCGCCGGCACCCGCCGGGCTGGCCGCCTTTGTGCTGGCCCGGCGGGTGGTTCATTCGGCCAGTAGCCCGGCCTTTTTCGCTCCTATGAGCTGTTCCCTAAGCTCCCGCGCAGAGGGCGGCAGAGCGGCGACCTCCCGCTCGTACGCCGCCGCCTCGCGGTAAGCCCGCTTGAAGTGCGAGGCGACAACGGTCGAAAGCTCATCGGTGCTGATCTGCGACCATTCCCGCAGCCGCACCGGGCTACCCACGATTCGCTGCGCCAGCGGCGGAAGCCTTGCAAATTCTTCTCGCGCGCCGTAGAACCCATTGCGCACTGCCCGCATCACCATGTTCCAGGCGTCCGCCTCGTTCTGCGAAGGCGTTGTGCCCATCAGCCGCATCTTGGCCTTGATCTGGCCGGGTACAGGCGGATAACCCCGCTCGTCGGCCGCGATAAACGCCTTGACGGCCTCAGCCACCAGATGCGGGTCATCCTCCGCAAACAGGCTTGCCCAAAGGTCTACAGCGTCGTTTGCGTCCTGCCGCGAAATGTTGCGATAAAATTCCGGGTATGCAGCGCGAATCACCGCAAGAACCCCCATCGCTTCCTGCTTTGTCAAAATAGGCCCTCCTCTCTGGCCATCTCCGCAAAGATATTTCCGCTGTGTGCTTTTTCTCGTACTTTCTGTTCCAGCTTATCCCAAATGATCCCACGCCAGCCGTTGGCCATACAGCTCTCAATCAGCTCGGCCACCGCCTTTTCCCCGTGCTGGGCGGCGTTGTGCTCGATTTGCGTTACAAGAGCCGATAAGCCGGTCGGTTTGTATGCCTCGCGGCGCTCTTTTTTATACGCAAGCCACCGGTCAAATGCCACTTGCAGCTCCGGGCCGAAGTTTGTTTTCGGTGGTTCGGGGGTGGGCCGCGGCGCAGCCGCGCTTTTGCTTCCCTTTGCTGTACTTTCCTGTACTGCACTTACCTCTCCTATACTGTACTGGGTTTCCATTTGGTTGCCATCCGGTTGCCAGTCGGGTGTCACTTGGTTGCCACACTCAAATTTGACCAGCAGCTCAGCGTAAACACTGGGGCGGTAACGGTCTTTTCTGAGCTGATTGTTCGTGTTCCAATCCGTGATAAAGCTGACCATATCTTCGTTCAGAACAGAAACAAATCCCTTGCTCACAAGCACCCGCAAATCATCCTCCGCTGCACCGGTGGTGCGAATCACGGTAAAAGCCTCCACAATGCCATCATCATCGGCGGACATGCCCAAGTCGTAGTAGAGCAAGCGCGAGGTCTGGGGCATACGCAGAAACCTCGCAGAATTGACAATGCTCTTTGCAAACATCCGTCGTTCAGCCAATGGGTTCTGCCCCCTCTCCATCTGTAGCCTTTTCCACTGCGGCTGCCGTTCGTAGGATTTCGCCGGCTCTGCGCCGCATTTGCCGGACAAATAGGGCCTTTTCATCCTCGCCAGCCGGCAGAAAGTAGCCATCTCGGCAGTTTGACAGAATCGGGACACCCGCCCGCCGGGCCTGCTCGATTTCAAGCCGAATGGTTCGCCCATCTGCACCGGTAAGGGCCTGCAGATCGCGCAAAGTCAGAGCGTTTTCAGCCCCGCGACCGAGAAAGTCAGCGATTCGCATAGGCAGCGCCCTCCTGGACTGGCCCATCAACAAAGTAATTGAGCCACTGGTCACGGGGCAAATCGAGCAAGCGGCCAATCACCAACATATCCGCGGTGTTAAAAGGCTCTCGCCCGTTCATCCGCCGGGAGATGTACGTTGTGCCACGCCCACACGCTCGGGCAATGTCTGCCTGTGTTAACTCTGCCTCATAAAGCGCGGACTTCAGCCGCGCAAATTTCCGCCTGGCCATTATTTCGCCTCCTGCTTAATGATTTCTGCCACAGGAACACCCAGCTCGACGGCCAATTTGCCCGCTGTTTTCGGCTCACAGGTGCCGCGCCGGATTACCGTGCTGATGTTCTGCCTGGAAATGCCGCACGCCTGCGCATAGGCTGCTTTTGTCAGTCCCCGCTCTGCAAGCATTGCTTCGATTTTTACCGCGTTGATGGTCATTATTTCACCTCCGTTAAGCAATTCAGTTGATCCCTCTTATCACATTCTATTGAATGCGCTAAGAGGGATCAAGAATATTTTGCAATTCACTTGAATGTTTTTTGCATTTGTGGTACTCTTAAATTGGAAGGGGTGATTTTATGAACATAGGCGAACGCATTAGAAAATACAGAAAAGCTATTGGGTATACGCAAAAGGAGCTCGCGGAAAAATCTGGGGTTGCAACTGTTTCGGTGCAACAATATGAACGCGGTATTCGTCAGCCGCGGCTTGAACAGCTCCGGCGCATTGCCTCCGCCCTGGGCGTGGAGTGGACGGAACTTGTACCAGAAAATCAGCAGGGACAGACCGTTGTGGATCACATGACAGAGCTAATAAAAAATACAGCGTCAAGTGGCAAGGTATCAGTCCATAAAATGACCGATACAGAACTATTCCGGGCGGGAATCCTTCAATTTCATTCAGAAGCAGATAGAATTGTCCATTTTTACAAGAAACTCACCGACGAAGGTAAAATAGTGGCAGGCGGCTATTTTTTCCGAAACTTGGATAAAGACACTTTAAGTAAAGTCGCTGATTATGTTATGAGCTTATCAGAGAATCCCCTATATCAACGCCCAGCCGCCCCACAGGACACGCCAGCGCCGCAGGAGGGTACAGATACCGCCCCGGCCCCGGACGCGCCAGAAACGCCGCCAGAGGGGGAATAGGGTTTTGTACCGCCTACCTGCCAAAAAGCAGTTTCAAAGCAAATTCCCTAAAACTTTATTCCCCTAATTCCCTTTAATCGTTTTCTGCTGTCCATTTTAGGGAATAAAGGGAATAAAGGTTTATTCCCTTATGCTTCAAATCATTTTTCACGTTGCGCATGGTACGGCAAGACGTTGCCCGGCGGCATCCGGGCAAAAAAAGAACCGCCAAAGGCCACAAGGCCCCCGGCGGGTAGAAAGTGTATATAAAACAACGTGTTTTATTGGGCGGTTTCATTAACCGCCTACGAACATTTGACAACACATTTGAAAGCGGTTATACTGTAATTAAACGAGGGCGCTGCCGGTAGACGGTTGGCCTCCGTTATAAGGCTACAGAAGTAACCGCACGGTTGGGCCCGGGGCGGTTACTTCTTTTTGTATGCCTGGATAAACAGGCCGCAAATGCCGATGAGGACAAGGCAAAGCTGTAATACTTCGGATGTGCTCACAGAGCAGCCCCCCTTTCGTAAGATCAGGGGGCAAGAAGCTGCCCCCTGTGTGGGGGCCAACCGCCTACCGCTACGGGCAGCGCCAAAGCCAATATACCATAAACCGACACGCTGCGCAAGAAAAACAGAGAACCGCCCCGGCGCTACCAACACCGAGGCGGTCAAATAGAACAGGCGCACACGGAGGTGTACAATCTGCCCTGCAACCAGATTATACACCCTCCTGTGTGGGTTTGTCAAAGTGCAACCATAAGGAGGGCTTAGACATGGGCAGACGCACCAACACGGCCACATGGAGCGACAAATATAACCGGTGGCAAATCAATGTACAGCGAGACGGCAAGCGCCGCAGCTTTTACAGCAGCAAGCCGGGCCGTACCGGGCAGCGGGAGGCCAACGCAAAGGCGGACGCCTGGCTGGACGATGGCATAGAGGGCGGCAGCGCGCGGGTGTCGGTGCTGTATGCCGACTTCCTGGCCAGCAAGCGGGAGGGCACCAGCAAGAGCCATTGGCACGGGGTTGAATCCCGGTATAAAAACCACATTGAGCCGGTCATAGGCCGCAAGCGAATTGACCGGGTGACAGAGCAAGACCTGCAAGATGTTATCAACCAAGCCTATGCCAAGCATAGCCTGGCTGCAAAAACCTTGCTGAACCTGCGCGGCGACCTTTCGGCCTTTTTCAAATTCTGCCGGCGCCGCCGGGCCTCCGCCCTGTTCCCTGAAAGCCTGACCATCCCGGCCAGCGCCCGGCGGCCCAGCAAGGGCGTGCTCCAGCCGGTCGACCTGCTGCGGCTGTTTAACAGCGACATGACCACCTACAAAGGCAGGCCCGCCAAAGAGGAATATATCAACGCTTTCCGCTTTGAGGTGTTAACCGGGATGCGGCCGGGGGAGATCGTGGGCCTGCGCTGGGAGGATGTCCACGGCAGCACGGTGCACCTGCAGCGGGCGGTCAACTCCCATAACGAGATCACCCAGGGCAAGAACCGCAACGCCGTGCGGACGGTCGAGCTGCCGGCCCTGGCCCTCCGTGCCCTGGACGCCCAGCGGCTGCTTACTGGCCCCGCCGGGTCGGTCTTTGGGATCAGGAACCCGCGGGACTACCGCACCCACTGGGAACGCTACCGCTTGGCGAACGGAATGTGCAAAACCACCCCCTACGAGTTGCGCCACACCTTTGTGTCCGTGGCAAAGGTGCTGCCAGAAGGGCAGGTTAAAGCCGTTGTGGGCCACAGCCGCAACATGGACACCTTCGGCACCTACGGCCACGAGATCGAGGGCGAGGCAGCCGAGACAGCCCGCGCCCTGGATGGCGTCTTTGCCCGGCTGCTGCAAAAAGAATAACACACCTTGTAACACACTTCGGTTGTTTCCAGCGCGTTTTTCGTGCATTGCAAGCAAACCGCAAAGACGCAAGAACACCCATAAACAACTGCTTAAAAAATCCCGAGACCGCCTTATAAATCAATGCGATTGCATTCGACTCCCATCACCTGCTCCACAAAAACCGCCGCTGTATCGATGCAAACGGCGGTTTTTCTTTGGCGCGTAACGCGCTTTGCATAAAAAGGCGCTGTCGCCCGGCCGCCGGGGCCTGTTCTGCACAGCCCTTGGGGCCGCGGTTAGCAGGCCTTGCCTCATATAAAAAGCCCGGCGGCGATGCCGGGCTTTTTTGTATGCCAAAAGGCGGGGGAGCGGCTCAAAAGGCACTTGTCTCAAAAAGCCCTTGTTTTGTATGCATGTTTCATGTTTATTATATCCTTGTGCCGCGCCTGCGATAGCACGGCAGGGCATGTCTGCCAAGCAACCGGCAGTTGCCCCAAAGCAGCGCAGGGTTTGTTGCTTTAAGGGGAAACGGCCTGTTTGCAGCCCGGTTTTAGGCCACGCCGGGGCCCCGCCTGCCTTTTTTGAAAATTGCAATCCCTTTTGGAACATGCTATAATCAAATAAATATAGGCGCCGGGGCCGCAGGGCCATAGGCGCCGGGCCTATAGGGCGAAACGGCGGCGCGGGGCGGCAGGCCCCGCCCGCAAAAGAGGTGGCAGGGCATGCAGGATACAGGGGTCAGCGCCAGCATTGTGGTGTACGGCGGCTGGCAGGAGGCCGCCGCCGCGGCAAACTCGGTGCTGGAGCACACCGCCGCCCGCCCTTTTACGCTGTATCTGATCGACAACGCCAGCCCGGACGATTCGGCCCAAAGGCTGCCCGAGGCCGTGCAGGACGAGCATGCCCGGCTGCTCTTTTTGCCCCGCAACAAGGGCTTTGGAGGGGGGCACAATGCGGTGCTGGGCCGGCTGGACAGCCGTTATCACTTTGTGCTCAACCCGGATATTTTGGTGACAGGGGACGTGCTTGGCGGCATCTGCGCCTGGATGGATGAGCACCCCGACGTTGTCATGGCTACCCCGCAGCTCTATTTCCCGGACGGACGGCTGCAGCACCTACCCCGCCGCAGGCCCAACCTGATGGGGCTTTTGGCGCGCCAGTTGCCCGGCGGGCTGCTGCATACCTTTAACGAGCATTATACCATGCAGGACGAGGACCTTACCCAGGTGCAGGACATCCAGTTTTGCACCGGCAGCTTTTTTTGTATCCGTACCGAGGTTTTCCGGCGGATGGGCGGCTTTGACGAGGGGTATTTTATGTATGTGGAGGATGCCGACATCACCCAAAAGGCGCTTCAATACGGCCGGGTTTGCCTGCTGCCCCAGTTTAAGGCTGTCCACGCCTGGCACCGCACCCCCGCCCACCGCGGCAGCCATTTTTGGATGCAGCTTAAAAGCATGGGGCGATATTTTGCGAAATGGGGCTTTGCGTTTCGGTAAGGCCTGTCAAACGGCTGAGGGGGCTTAATATCCCCCCGGCTGCCCCAGCCCTGCGCAACCTGCCCAGGCGCTGCGGGCGGCGATGGATTTGTATACAGCGGCGCGGCTCCGCTTTGTTTAAGGCAGCTATCCCAGGCAGTACCGCGGGTGTGCCCCGGCGGCATGTTTCACGCCCGCCGGCCCGCCCGCCGGCCTGCCCGGGGCCTGCCGGAGACCGCACAACAATACGGACGGGACGCCCGGCCTTTTGCGGGCCCCTGCCCCGTAAAAAAGGAGCGATGCGCTGAAATGAAAGGAATTATCCTTGCCGGCGGCGCCGGCACCCGGCTTTACCCGCTCACCATGGTTACCAGCAAGCAGTTGCTGCCGGTGTACGACAAGCCGATGATCTACTACCCCATGTCGACCCTGATGCTGGCCGGTATCCAGGATATCCTCATCATCTCTACCCCCGAGGACACTCCCCGCTTTGAGCATCTGCTGGGCGACGGCAGCCAGCTTGGGCTGCGTCTTTCCTATAAGGTGCAGCCCAGCCCGGACGGCCTGGCACAGGCCTTTTTGCTGGGCGAGGAGTTTATTGGGAACGACTGCTGCGCCATGGTGTTGGGGGACAACATCTTTTACGGCAACGGCTTTTCCCGCATCCTCAAGGCGGCTCGCGCCAATGCCGAGGATAAGGGCCGGGCTACCGTGTTTGGCTATTATGTCAACGACCCCGAGCGGTTTGGCATTGTGGAGTTCGACGAGGCCGGCAGGGTCATCAGCGTGGAGGAAAAGCCGGCCCGGCCCAAATCGCATTATGCCGTTACCGGCCTGTATTTTTACGACAGGCGGGTGGTGGAGCTGGCAAAACAGGTAAAGCCCTCGGCACGCGGCGAACTCGAGATCACCACCCTGAACGCTATGTATCTGAAAGCGGGCGGCCTCGACGTGCAGTTGCTTGGCCGCGGCTTTGCCTGGCTGGATACCGGCACGATGGACAGCCTGGTGGATGCGGCCGATTTTGTGCGTATGGTGGAAAAACGTCAGGGCATCAAGATTTCGGCCCCTGAGGAGATCGCCTACAAAAACGGCTGGATCAGCCGTGCCAGCCTGCTGGAAAGTGCCACCCGGTACGGCAAAAGCCCCTATGGGGAGCATCTGCGGCAGGTGGCCGAGCACAAGATCCGGTACTGACCGCACCGCCGGGGCAAAGGGCGGCTTTTGCGGCCCTTTGCCCGTTGGCCCTGCCACGGCCGGTTGTGCGTTTGGGCGGGGCATCGTGGGCGTTATAGATGTGCCTAAAACCATGAGCAAGCGTAAAGGAGCGGCGGTATGAAGCTACTGATTACAGGCGCATGCGGCCAGCTTGGCGCCGAGCTGCAGCGCCAGCTACGGGCCGGGGCCAGCGCGTTGGGCCCCATCCCCGAGCGGCTGAAAAACGCAAGCGTGCTGGCGGTGGACCTGCCTCAGCTTGATATTGCAGACCGGGCCGAGGTGGTTGCCTTTGTACGCCGGCATCAGCCGGACGTGATCTTGAACTGCGCGGCCTATACCAATGTGGACGGCTGCGAAACAAACCGGGAGGACGCGTTCAAGGCCAACGCCCTCGGCCCGGCAAACCTGGCCCAGGCGGCCGACAAGATTGGCGCGCGGCTGGTGCATGTATCCACCGATTATGTGTTTTCGGGCGAGGATAACGGCGGCGTCCCTTTGGACGAGACCGCCCTGCCTGCTCCGCGGAGCGCCTATGGCGCAACCAAGCTGCTGGGCGAAGAATATGTGCGGCAATTTTGCCGGCGGTATTTTATTGTGCGCACGGCCTGGCTGTACGGCCGCACCGGTAAAAACTTTGTGCGCACCATGGCAGGCCTTGGCGCGAAGCCGGGCCGGATCGAGGTGGTAAACGACCAGCGCGGCAACCCCACCAACGCTGAGGATCTCGCGCATCATCTGCTGCGCCTGGCGGTGAGCCACGACTATGGCGTTTACCATTGTACCGGCGAGGGGGTTTGTAGCTGGTACGAGTTTACCCGCGAAATTTTGCGGCTGACCGGCGCGGTGGCCGAGCTGGCCCCGTGTACCAGTGCCGAGTATGCCCAAAAGCACCCCTCTGCTGCCCGCCGCCCCGCCTGGAGCGCGCTGGAAAACCGGATGCTTGCCTGTACCGTCGGCAACCAAATGCGCCCCTGGCAAACCGCTTTGGCCCAGTTTTTTGAGAGCGGCGGCTTTGCCGATTAAGGGCAAAGGCCGGCCAAAGGGCCAATTTAGGGGGGCGCGCCCCCCTGGGCCCCCATCCTGTGCCGCGAGGTCATCCGCGGCACAAAAATGAGGAAAGGCGCTTTGCCTGGGCCAAAGGGAACAGGCGGAATGCGGAAAAGGGGTTTGCGTACCGTATAAGTATACCTGCAAAACGCGGGTGGGTTTTGCCCGTGCCGGGAACGTGCAGGGAGGCAAGGGCAAGCTTTTTATATGACTAAGCCCGCAAAATGCAGGCGGGCTTTATCCGCACGAGAAAGGTCAAGGAGATTGAAGGAATGAAAAAATACCTGATTACCGGCTGCGCCGGGTTTATTGGTTCCAATTTTGTTTACTATATGTTGAATAAGCATGAGGATATTCAGCTTGTAAATCTCGATAAGCTTACCTACGCTGGCAACCTCGAAAACCTCAAGGGGGCCGAGGGGGACGCCCGCCATATCTTTGTACAGGGCGATATCTGCGATAGGGAGCTGGTGCAGGGCCTTTTTGCAGAGTACGATTTTGACTGTGTGATCAACTTTGCGGCCGAGAGCCATGTGGACCGCAGCATTACCAACCCGGAAATTTTTGTGGCCACCAACGTGATGGGCACGGTCAACCTGCTGCAGTGCGCCAAGGATGCCTGGCTGCAAAACGGGCAGTGGGCGCCGGGCAAAAAGTATCTGCAGGTATCCACCGACGAGGTCTACGGTTCGCTGGGGGCCGAGGGGTATTTTACCGAGGCAACCCCGCTCTGCCCGCACAGCCCGTATTCTTCCAGCAAGGCCAGCGCCGACTTTTTTGTAATGGCCTACCACGACACCTACGGCCTGCCGGTGAACATTACCCGCTGCTCCAACAACTACGGGCCCTATCAGTTTCCCGAAAAGCTCATCCCGCTCATGATTAACAACGCCAAGCAGCACAAGAGCCTGCCGGTGTATGGCGACGGCATGAATGTACGGGACTGGCTGTATGTGGAGGATCACTGCAAGGCGATCGATATGGTGGCCGAGGCCGGCCGGGACGGCGAGGTTTACAATGTAGGCGGCCACAACGAGCGGCCCAACATCTTTATAGTCGAAACCATTCTGGCCCAGCTACACGAGCGCCTGGCGGACGAGGCCATTGGCGAAAACCTTATCCGGCATGTGGCCGACCGGCTGGGCCACGACCGCCGCTACGGCATCGACCCTGCCAAGATCAGGCGAGAGCTGGGCTGGTACCCCGAAACCAGCTTTGAGGTGGGCATTGTAAAAACCATCGATTGGTACCTTGCCCATGAGGATTGGATGGAAAACGTTACATCTGGTAATTATCAAAAGTATTACGACGAAATGTATAAAAACAAGTGAGAAAATGCCTGTCTTCCGCGGCGGTTCGGCAGGGGGGCAGGCAGCAGGACGGCGGGATACCCTGCGGATGCCCCCAACAGGGGCGTGGGCCTGCGCAAAAGGGCCGAAGCCGGGCGCCGGCAGGCCGTCGCTGAGATCCCAACACATGCGCAGGCTTTTGGATAACGGGCCCGCCCCAAAGGGCAAGCGGGCCCCAGCCAAGGACAGAGCAACAGAAGAGGGCGGCTCCGGGGCGCGGCGCAGGATTGCAGACCGGGCAGAGGGCGGCCCCGGAGGGAGAAGAGTAAATTTATGCTGTACAGTGAACTCAAGGCGAGCGAGCCGATCTTGAAAGCGGTGGAGCGCATGGGCTTTACCGAGCTGACCGAGGTGCAGGAGAAGGCGATCCCGGTGATGATGGCCGGGCAGGACGTGATCGCCAAGGCCCCCACCGGCACCGGCAAGACCTGCGCTTTTGGCATCCCGGTGATCGAACGGCTGGACAAGGCCCGCGCGGTGCCGCAGGCGGTGATCCTGGCCCCCACCCGGGAGCTGGCCCAGCAGATCGCGGGGGATTTGGAGGACCTGGCCCACTACATTCCCGAGGTGCGCATCGCCTGCGTTTACGGCGGGGCCAATATGCAAAAGCAGATCGACAGGCTCAAAAAGGGCTGCCAGATCGTGGTGGCCACCCCCGGCCGGCTGATGGACCACATGAAGCACCGCACCATTGATACCAGCCAGGTGGCCACCATCGTGCTGGACGAGGCCGACGAGATGCTGGACATGGGCTTTTACAAGGACGTGCGCCGCATCATCGACAGCATGAAGGCCCGCAAAAGCCTCTCGATGTTCAGCGCCACCATCAGCCGCGAGGTGATGGACATCGGCTGGCTCTACCAGCGGGATGCCGCCGAGATCATGGTGCAGCCGCTGGAGGAAAGCCAGCCCAAGATCACCCAGTACATCCTGCGCACCACCGGCCGCAACAAGCTGGCCGACCTGGCGCAGATCGTGCTAAGCAAGGGCTACGGCCGGGTGATGGTGTTCTGCAACACCAAGTTTACCACCGCCATCCTGACAAACCAGTTGGCCCGGCTCCATTTTGAGGTGGACTGCCTGCACGGCGACCTATCCCAGGCCGAGCGCAATAAGATCATGGCCACCTTCCGGGAGGGCAAACTGCAGATGCTGGTGGCCACCGACGTGGCCGCCCGCGGCATCGATGTGGACGATGTGGACGCAGTGGTCAATTATGACGTGCCCCCCTCCAACGAGTACTACACCCACCGCATCGGCCGCACCGGCCGGGCCAAAAAGGAGGGGGTGAGCTACCTGCTTTACACCGAGGAGGAGCAAAAACGGGTGGACGAGCTGCTGCGCCTCACCCGCAACGCCGACCTTGCCATCCCGGTGCATTTTGACGGGCAGCACGACCGCCTGATTGAAGAAAAAATCGAAAAGGGCGATAAGTTCCAGGTACGGGCGTATTTTTAAGCCCCCTTTGGGGCCGCAGGAGGACAGGGCCGCATACGCGTTGCTTCGCGGCTTCCGTGGAGGGTTTGTTTTCTCATTGCACCGCTTCCTTGAGGCAGGGCCCCTTGCAAAAGCAAAAAATTTGCCCAAACAGCAAGCGTTCCAGCCGCCGGAAAGGTCCAGGACCTCCCGACGGCTTTTTTTGTATAGCAGATGCGCAATAAAAAACACGATAAATCGAATGAAATCAAAAAAGAAGGCTGCCAAAATTTTTTGAAAAAGGCCTTGACCTTCCCGCAGGGGGAAGGGATACACTAAGGATACAGGCCGGGCAGGGCACAGGCAAAAAGCCGCTGGCAGGCGCCAACGCGCAAAAAAAGCGGGAAAAGCCCGCCGCCGGGCGTCCTGGCCGGTACGGGATCAGGGAGGGATCGCAGTGCAGATCAACGAGGTGGAACGACGGGTAGGCATCACCAAAAAAAACATCCGGTTTTACGAGCAGGAGGGGCTTTTGGCTCCCAGCAGGCAGGCGGGCAACGGCTACCGCAATTACAGCGAGGCAGATGTGGCGCGCCTTGAGCAGATCAAGCTGCTGCGCAAGCTGGATGTGCCGCTGGGCGAAATAGGCCAGATGCTGGCCGGCCGGCTGCCGCTGGCCGAGGGGATGCGCCGGCACCTCATTACCCTGGAAAACCGGCAGGCAAACCTTGCCAGCGCCCAGGGCCTTGCTACAGCACTGGCACAGGAACCGGGCCTGCTGGCTGATCTTGACGCGGCGGCCCACCTGGCCCGGATGGATGCTTTAGAAAAAGAGGGGGTGCGTTTTATCAACATTCAAAAGCAGGATAAGGCCCGGCGGTACCGC
This sequence comes from uncultured Oscillospiraceae bacterium, assembly GCA_910578965.1. Classification (GTDB taxonomy): domain Bacteria; phylum Bacillota; class Clostridia; order Oscillospirales; family Ruminococcaceae; genus UBA7177. The sequence continues at coordinate 9,499 of CAJTSP010000013.1, read as the reverse complement.
GGGGCGGCCCTGGCGGCGGCGGTGTTTACGCTGCTGATGGCCGCGCTGGAGGGCATGCTGGCCTGGGCGATGCTTACCGACCCGATCCCCTGGCCGCTTGCGCTCGGGTTTATGGCGGTACCCGCCGTGATGGTGATTGGGGTGCTGCTGGCCCTGCGGGATCGGTTCCGCCAGATTGAGGAAGGAGAAGAGGACCTTGCAGCAAAGTATTAGCTGGCTGCTGGCAGCCCCTTTTGGGTTGCTGGGCATTGTATTTTGGGCGCTGGCCGCCGCGACCCCGGTGCTGTTTGTCATCGGGCTTGCCAAGGCCCTGCGCGCCCGCAAAAAAGAGTTGGAGAGAGGAGAACAAGATGCTGCTCGTAAATATTGACCATATCCCCGGTAAAACCTTTGAGGCGCTGGGCATTGTAAAGGGCAACGTGGTTATGACCAAAAACTTTGGTAAGGATTTTATGGCCGGCATGAAAACCCTGGTGGGCGGCGAGATCGAGAGCTACACCGAAATGCTCAACCAGGCGCGGCAGATCGCGGTCAAGCGGATGGTGGACGAAGCCGAGGCGCAGGGTGCGGACGCGGTGGTCAACGTGCGGTACGCCAGCGCCAGCGTAATGCAGGGGGCGGCCGAGGTGATCGCCTATGGCACCGCCGTGCGCTTTACCGTATAAGCCTCGAAACGGCGATAAAAGCGGCGGCGCAAATGTAGGCTGCCGCCCGGCCGGCGCCTACCCGTTTGCAGAGATGTGACAGTGTGTGAAAGGCCTGCCCAAGGCCCCCTGCCGTGCGCAGTACCTGGATATTTGTATGCCGCCGCCCCGTTTCTGCCCCCAATAGGGGGGTGGGAGCAGGGCGGCGGCTTTCCTGTATTTTAGACGCTTTTGCTGCATTTTGGCTACCTTCATTGCGCCCGATATCCCTTGCCTTGCACCGGCTGCCTCCGCCATGCGCCGGCCGTTTTTTGAAGTCCGTATTATGGGACATATCATTTTGTATAATGCTCTATAGAAACAAAAAGGGATTTGCCAGAAGAGGCTTTGCCCTATGGGCAAAAACAGAAAGGCGGTAAAAAGGATGGACTACATTTTGCGGGATGTGGGGGGCCACGTGGAGGTATACACCCGGTCGGGCAAATTTTTGTTTTCGGCGGACACCGCCCGGGAAGCGATGGAAGAGCTGGCGGGGTAAACCAAAGAAAGCCCTCAAAAGCTCTTCCCCCTAAACCCTTTTTGGGCTGCCCGGCTCCAGGGCCGGCCCGGGGGCCAACACCAAATTTTAACAGAATCCCTCTTTTTTGCAAAACGTGCTTGACATTTTTTGCAAAGCATACTATACTAAAAATGCAAAGCGAGCTTTACATCATGACATTGGGCGGCCGGCAGGGTTTCCAAACGGCCGTCCGGCGCCGGCCGGAAAGGGTGATTGATTATCAAAACGCAGATCGCGCGGCTGCGCAAGGAGCGCAGGCTGAGCCAGGGCGAGCTGGCCGAGGCGGTGGGGGTAACCCGGCAGACCATCACCAGCCTGGAGGTGGGCCGGTACACCGCCAGCCTGGTGCTGGCCTACAGGATTGCCCGGTATTTTGGCCTTACAATCGAAGAGGTGTTTGATTTTTCAGAACTGGAGGAGTGAGCATTTATGCTGATGAAGATGTTGTGTGCTTCCCGTGCAAAAACCTTGGAGGAGTACCGCCGGGCCGTAAGGCTGCGCATCGGGTGTTTTTGGGCGGTAGCGATGCTGGGGGCGGCCACCCTTGGGGTGACCCTGTTGCTGATGGGCGGGCAGATTGCCGAGCCGGCCGATACCGCCTACCTGCAAGGGGTCTGGTGCGGCATCGGCTCGGGGTTGATTATGGCGGGGGCGGTGCTTGCACTGCGTACCCGGCGGCTGCTCAAAAACGAGGCCGCCTTGCGGGAGGCAATGCGCAAGGAGCAGGACGAGCGCAACCTTGCCATCCAGCAGAGGGCTGCGGGGGCCGCGGCCGGCCTGGGATTGCTCCTGCTGTATCTGGCCTTGCTGGCCTCGAGCTTTATCAACCTCACCGTGTTCCGCACCCTGTGCTGCTGTGCGCTGGCGTTTATGCTGCTGTTTTTGGGTGCAAAGGCCTTTTACAGCCGCCGGATGTAGGCGTGTGATCCGATAAAAAATGCCGCTGCGCAGCGGCGGCGAGATAAAAAACCGGGATTGCACATACAATCTTGATCTGCCGGGCATCCGCTGTGCGCCCGCAGCCGCAAGAAAGAAAAACGCTGCGGCCCCGGCCTTGAGGCCCAAACGGCCCATAATAAAAATTCCCCGCAAAAAGCGGTACGGCTTTCTGCGGGAATGAGGGTCTGATCCGATGCTTCGCATTTTTTGCCATCCAGTTTTCAAAAGGTAAAAAATCCAGAAATACTGCATCCATCCAATACGGGGCATCTTATGGTGGGCATCGCCCCCCGGATCAGCCCATCGTGCCGGGAGCCTGGGGGCTTTGGCCTCCAGATTGGCCCTTTGCGCGCCTTATCCGCGCTGTGCCTGGCAGTATGCCGCGATGGCCTTTTGGGCAAACTCGGCCGTGCCCTCGCCGCCGGCGGCGTCGATATTGCGGCGCATCCGCTCGTCGGCGGTGTACATCTCGCCCAGGCCCTGCAAAATCCCGTCGGTGCAGGTGTAATAGTGGGCGGTGATAAAGTTCTGCAGCTCGGCCACCTTTTCCTGCGCCGCCTCGCAGGCCGGCCCTTGGTCCCGCAGGGCTCCCAGCCCGGCCAGCAGGGCCATCAGCTGCCGGTTTGCCTCGTCAAGGCCGCCCTCAGGGGCGGCCTTTTGCCGCTGCTCGTACTCTTGGTAGGCGGCCGTGCCTCCCCACCGCGCGCGCGCCTCCTGCGCGTATGCCTTTAATTCGCTCTTGTCAAATGGGTCAAATTCCATGACGTCCGCTCCTCCTTGCTGTAATCTGCGGGCAAGGCCGATCAGCTTTTGGGTGTGGGCCGCTTGCAGCTCCAACAGCCGAATTTGCTGGCCCAGCGCCTCCCGGGGGTCAAAACCGGGGCTGTCCAGTATGGCGGCAATCTGCTTTAAGGGGAACTCCAGCTCCCGGAACAGCAAGATGCTCTGAAGCCGGCGCAGGCTTGCGTCGCTGTACAGCCGGTACCCTGCGCCGGTTACCCGGGCCGGCTTTAGCAGGCCAATGGCGTCGTAATGGTGCAGGGTGCGCGCGCTCACCCCGGCTATCCGGCCCACCTCGGCCACCGTGTATTCCCGCATGCCGTTTGCCCCCTTTCGGTTTGCATACGCCGCGTCCCCGCCTTGCGCCGCGCCCTGCTTCCGGGCCGGCTCTGCGTGCCTTTCCTGCCCGCTGAAACCATCTTAAACTATAACGCAAGGTCAGGGTCAAGAGAAAAATCCAAAAAATTTTTGCCGGCAGCTTTCGGCGCTGCCGGCATGCCTGTTTTGCGCCCCGCCGCGGCCCACAGGAGCGTATGGCAAATCCTCCCAAAATGATCCCGGCAAAAGACAAACGTCTTTTGCCGAAATGGGGGTCTGAGGGGTTTGGCCCCCAGATTGGCCCATAGGCCGCATCCCCCGGATTAGCCTGTCAGCCCACACCTCCCGGCGTTATCCCTGCCCGCCGCGGGTGGCAAGCCAGTATTCCCCCATGCTCTGGCCGGGCAGGCGGGTCACCTCGTCGGCTAGGTACCCGGTTAGGGCCGTCGGTGGGCGCCAGGCGTTTGCCGCGTCAAGGCTGGCAAACTCTACCTCTGCATACCAAAACCCGGCGGGCCGGCCGGCGTCTACCTGGTTTACCTCCAGGGTCAGCCCGCCGGGCAGGGGATAGCGCCGCTGGAGCTTCTGGATCATCGGCAGGCCCAAAAGCCTTTCCAGCCGGCCAAACAGTTCCGGGTCAACCGCATGCTCAATCTCCTCCCGCGCAAGGCCGCCGGCCTGCGGAGCGCCCTTGAAGCAAAGCATGCAGGTCGTGGGGCCGCCCCGCCAGGCCTCCTCCCGCAGGCGCACGGTCGGCCGTACCGAAAAATATCCCTGCCGCATCCGGCATTCGGCCACGGCGTCCAGCCCCTTGGGCCAGCCCGCTACCATCCATTTGCGCTCGATCTCCATCTGCCGCCCTCCTGTATCCCGGTTTGGGGGGCGCCGCGTTTGGCTTTGCCGGCCGCGCAGCCCCCGGTATGGCTTGTCCCGTGGCCTGCGGCCGCTTATGCAATGCCTTGCGGCCGCGCTGCCGAGCCTGCCCTGTTTTTTAGCTTACGCTGTCCGGGCCGGTTTGTCAACGAACCGTTATCCTGCCAAAATATGGGGATGGGCCTGTAGCTTGTTATCCTTGGGCCGGGCCGCAGCCCTGGCCGCAAAGCGTTTTTTTCTAAAAGAGGGGGCAAAAAACCTTTTTAGGGCCCTCTTTTGCCCGCCTAAAAACGGGTTGACAGGGTCCTGCCCCATCCCTTATAATAGCTGCGATTCTAAAAAATCAGGAAAACCCGATACGGCGGCCAGGGCCTGCCGTGCCGAAAGGCCTGAAAACGACGAGGTGCAGCCATGAGAAAGCATACCCGCCCGGCAGGCCTTTTGGCCGCAGCGTGCCTTCTGGCCGTTTTGTGCGCATGTGCGCCAAAGGAAACGCCGCCCGATACCCTTGAGGCTCTCCAGCAGGCCGCGTATGCGGCAATGGAGACAGGGGACAATGCCGCCGTGCGCGAGGCGATTCTTGCCGCCGAGGCGCAGTTTGCCGGCCAGTTGGACAGTGCGCTATACCGGCGTTTGGCCGAGGGCGCGGACGAGAGCCTTTCGGAGCCTGGCGCGCGGGCGGCGTATGAGACGCTCTATGAGCGGGGCGAGCTGGAAACAGCGGGGATGCTGCGGCTTGCCCGCAGCCTGCTGGATACAGGCGAAACGCTTAGGGCGCGCGGGCTGCTGGAAATGGCCGCCCGCCGGCAGGATGGGCAGGAGGCAATCGGCCTGCTGCAGGGTCTGACCGTGCCGGCCGGGCAGGAAACGCCCGAAACCGCCGCCCTTCTGCGCGAGGTGTTGCGAGCGGCTACGACCGACGATATGCCCGCCCTGACCCGGCAGGTCCAGAGCGCCGGGTGGCTCAACGCGGTGATGCCCGCCGCCGGCTTTGGCGGGCGGCGGTACGGCTGTACAGCCGAGGACGGCGCCGAGGGCGAGATTCATACATGGCTGGACGGCGCAGTGCCGGTTTCGGACCTGGCGCTTACCCTGCTGGACGGCCGGGCAGCCCTCATCCGGGTTACCCCGCTCGGTGCGGCGCGGCTGTGCTGTGAGTCCGCCGAAGGGTCCGGCGCAGCGCGGCTGGAATACCTGGATTTCGAGAGCGGCGCCTTCCTCACGGTGGAGGGGGAGTTGCGCGGCGGTTTGTTTTTTGGGCAGACGATTTTTAAAACCTACGATTTTTCGGCCGGGGAGGGCGAGGCAGTGCGCTGGCAGCCCCTGCCTGAACAGCCAAACGGCGAATATACCGGCGAATTTGACGAAAACGGGCGTCCCGCCGTCCGCCAGCGGGGCGCTGCCGGCACCGTGACGGTGGGCTATGACGCTTCCGGGCGGCTTTACCTGACCCTCGGCATCCCGCAGGGGATGAGCGGCGAGGAGGGGATAGGCTTGTCTTGGTTTCCGCTGCCAAAAGAACAGGAGGAAACCCCATGAAACAGATGCTGCTCCACGCCGTTCGCTTTTTACGCGGGCAGGGATGCCGGGGCGGCTGCCTTGTGCTCTGCCTGGCGTTCGCCGCAGCCTTTTTTCCGCCGCCGGCCTTTGCCTACGGCAGTCAGATGCCGATTGATCCAAACCGCGCGGCAGGCGAACTGGCAAACCTGGTCATTGCGGTGAAATTTGCAGATACGGCACAAGCAACCGGTACAACCCAACCTTCAGATCGGGACACCGACGTGTTTGCCCTTGCCTCGGCCTGGGCTGTGGTCCGTCAAACATACGATACCGCGGAAAATTCGTTTTCCAGATACATCGATGCCGTTTCGGAGCATAAGCTCGCCATATACAATTATTTCCCGCAGGAGCTTACTGGGCAGCCGGCCGTCCTGTTCCGGCTAATGGAGGCGGATGGCGAGGAAGGACCTTTGGAGGAGTCCCTACCGCAGCCGGGCGAGGAGCCCCTACCGCAGCCGAGCGAGGAGCCCATGCCGCAGCCGAGCGAGGAGCCCACGCCGCAGCCGAGCGGGGAGCCCATGCCGCAGCCGAGCGAGGGGGCGGGCGGGTTGCCCAAGGTACAGCCCGGCCCGCCAAGCGGGCCGGCAGACGTGCAGATGGGGCAGCTTTTTGCGCGGGGGCAAACAGCCGGGGAAGAGGGCCTGTCGGCGCAGGCGGATGCAGGCAGCCCCCGCTGCGTTTCGCTGCAGTTGGCGCATGATGCGGCGTACTATGCCGAGAGCACTGCCCGCGAGCAGGAGATGATTGCGGAGATTGCCGCCGCCATCCAAGCGCAGGCCCTCCAGATCCCAGACAGCGCCGCGCTCGACCGCAACCACGATGGTGCGCTGGATACCCTTACCCTTCTTTTGCCGGATGCGCGCGGCCCGGGCGAAAGCGAGAGGTTTACCGCCCACAGCTCTGTGTATGGCGGGGACGCCCGTTTTGGCTCTTTGGAGGTGCTGCATTATAACCTGATTACCGCAAAGGACTTTTTTAACCTAAGCAGCATCGGCGGCGGCCCGGGACTGCTTGCGCATGAGTTTTTGCATACATTGGGCCTGCCAGACCTCTACCGCCTTGGCGGCGGCGCCTCGGCCGCGCCGGTGGGCTATTGGAGCATTATGGCCAATGCCAACAAGAGCCCCCAGTACCCGCTCGAGTACCTGCGGGAGCAGTTGGGCTGGATTGGGAGCATCCCCGTGCTGGAGCCGGCCGGGGGCTTGCGGACCGTTACCCTGCGGCTGCCCAACCTGCAAAGCCCCCAAAGCAGCGCCCCTACCGCATATAAAATCAAAACTCCTTTGTCCGATACGGAGTTTTTTGTGCTGGAGTACCGCAGCGACCAGGTTGGTGGCACGGTATTTGACAAAAACCTTTTGAAGGCGCAGGGCCTGCTGATCTACCGGGTCGATACCGCAGTGGCGGGGCAGACCAATTTTCACGGCGAGAACTATATTTATCTTTTCCGCCCGCGGCAGAGCGGAAACACCGAGACCAACGATGTAAATTCCCCGGTCATCAATGCGCCCTGCCGCTCTGCCTACGGCTCCACCGACCTTTCGGCCGGCGCAGGAAACACCCTTTTTTACAGCAGCGGCCAAAACAGCGGGGTGGCCATCCGGGACATTGTGCTGAACGGCGAGGAGCTGACCTTTACGGTCGATTTCGCCGATTATTCCGCGGGCGGTGAGCTTTGGGAAACCACCGGCTCCCAGATCGACGATGTGCAGGCGTACGGTGTGTCGATGGCAGCCTGCGACGGCGCGCTTTACCTTACAAGCACAACCCCCAAAACCTACCCGGCGGGGCTCACCCTTTGGAAATCGGCCGACAGGGGGGCGTCCTTTACCGCAGTAGGCAGTCTGAGCGGCCTGGCCGGCGGGTTTGACAGTGCGCTGTACGTCTATAACGGAGAGCTTTTCCTGGCCACCCAAGCCGGCAAAAATGCGCAGCCGGTAGTGTACCGCTTTACGGGCGGCAGTCTGCAGGAGGTGTACCGCGGTACCGATGAATATGCCCGGGAACCTCGGCTGTTTGAGTATGAGGGGGGGCTTTGCCTGGCTTACACCCTCAACAATGTTACCCTCTGTGTTAAAAAGGTGTCCGGCGGCCGGCCGCTGGAGCTGCGGTACGATAATATGATTAACCCCGCGCTGGGTGTCTGCCAGGGCAGGCTGATAGCGGTATACGGCCAAAGCGGGGCTACCAGCAAGGTTGCGGAGTACACAAACGGCGGCTGGGTACAACTGCTCGATACCGGTATCGCCGGGGGCAACCAGCACGCCATTGCAGTAAACGGCGGTACCCTCACGGTGTTTGCCGACTATAATAAGCAGCATGCGCTTTGGGCTTATAACGGCAGCAGTTGGGCCCGGCTGCCCGCCCTGCCGGAGCTGGACGGCAAGGGCGTGTACGGGCTGAGCCTATTCTACAACGGGCAAAAGCTCTATGCCGGCCTGGTCGAAACTCCCGGCAATGTGCTGCGCCTTGTCGGCTGGGACGGCAGCGCCTGGCAGCAGTTGGGCGGCAGCATTGCAAACTCGGTGCTCAGCGCAAATCCTGCGGCCACGGTACTGGGCAGTGATTTTTATCTGGCCTATGTCACCCAAAATAACAGCCTCATTGTGCGCCGGCACAGCGGCGCGCAGCCGGCTGACCCCACCCCGGCGCCCGATTATACCGTGAGCCTTGCCCTGGGCAGTGCGGCTGCCGCCGAGACGGTGTATGTGGACGGGGTGGCCTATCGGGCTGCCTGCCAAAACGGCGGGGTGAGCGTCCGGTTGCCAAACGGCGCTGCGCGCACGGTTACCTGGTACCCCACCGACCCAAAGGGCACGCCCACCGGCATGCGGGTGTGGCTGCTGAGCTTTGCAAACGGCCGCTATACCGCTGCCGAGCAAACCGCCCTGCGGGACCTGCTGACCTATCATGGCTTTTCTATCCGTATTTCGGGCGCGGCGGGCATCCGGTTTAAAACCGGCATATCCCTCTCGGCAAAGGCCGCCCTACAGAGTGCCGGCGGGCTGGACGGCTTCCGACTTGTGGAGTATGGCACCCTTGTGATGAACCAAAAAAATGCCGCCGCTTACCCGTTTATATTGGGCTGCGAAAAGGTGGCCAGCGGCCGCTGCTACTGGATACAGGACGGCATAGTGCAGGACAAGGTGTTTGAAACGGTTTCGGGCCGGCAGCGTTTTACCTCGGTGCTGGTGGACATTCCCAGCAGCCGCTATAAAACCGAGTACGCTTTCCGCGGGTATATCATCCTGCAAAAGGGCGGCCAGCAGTATACCCTTTATGGGCCGCCGGTAGCCCGCAGCATCTATTACCTGGCCCAGCGCCTGATCGACCGGCAGGACTATGTTGTGGGCAGCCGGGAAGATGCATTCCTGCGCGAGATCATCCGCGCGGGGGATGCCGCCTAAAACCGCTTTATAAGGAGGCAAAGGCTTGAAAAAGATTGCACTGTCTGCCCTGCTGCGCCTGGCCGTGCCGGCTGTGGCTGCCGCTGCGGCGTTTGGCGTGGGCGCCGGCTGCGGCGCAAACGGCGTTTTTGACGGCTGGCTCCCGGCCGGCCCGGCCGCCCAGCAGCAGCCGGTATCCACTCCCCAGCCAACCCCGGCTGTGCGGGTGAGCAACGGCATGGTGGAATGGTCTCTTGGCAGGGGATGGCACAGCGCCGGCGGGGTGGAGGACCTTTCGGCCGGGGACCTGTATGCTCCGGCTGCCGTATGGGATACCTATCCTACGGCACAGGAGGTACTGGAAAGCTTGCCCGAGGATCAGCAGCCCCCGCCCCGGCTTAGCTTTGGGGAGGCGGCCGTGCCGACCCCCACTCCTGCGC
>CAJTSP010000012.1:4587-34375 GCA_910578965.1 uncultured Oscillospiraceae bacterium | reverse complement strand
GGTCTGGGGTTTTACCGCGTCAGCGGTAAAATGCAAGCCCGGTTTCGCCAAAGGCGAAATGGCCGGCCCCGAGCCGGACAAGGGCCCCTTCGCTTTCCTTCCTTGCGGCTACGGCCGCCCAGCGAATTTCCGGTGGATTGAATTTTATTCGGATTCTTTGTTTTCTTATCTCACCGCCGCCTTCGCCCGAGGTGCTCTGCGGCCTAAAACAGCCCCTCCGGGATGCGGATGTCCTCTTTGGGCACCTTCTCCCAGGCAAAACCGTCCAGCAGGCTTTTGGCGGTGCGGGGGGCGGGTTCGCCTTGCAGCCCGGCCAGGAAAGCCAGCCGACCCACCACCTGCTCGGGAGCATATCTCTGCCGCAGCGTCTCAAGGCTTACATCCCCGTCCCGCTTCGAGAGGCGCCGGCCCTTGGCGTCGGTCAAAAGCGGCAGGTGGTAAAAGCGGGGGGCGGGCAGGCCCAGCAGCCGGTAAAGGTAAAGCTGGCGCGGGGTGCTCGAGAGCAGGTCGGCCCCGCGTACTACCTGGGTAACGCCCATGGCCGCATCGTCCAGCACCACCGCCAGTTGGTAGGCATGCACCCCGTCCGACCGGCGCAGGATAAAATCGCCGCAGTCCTTTGCCAGATCCTCGGCATACCGGCCAAGATGGCCGTCCACAAATTCCACCCTCTCGTCCGGCACCGCCAGGCGCAGGGCCGGAGGGCGGACTCTGGCCTTTGCGGCCTGCTCTGCCCTGGTGAGTGCGCGGCAGGTACCCGGATAAACCGGCGTCCCGTCCGCCCGGTGGGGGGCGCTAGCCGCATGCAATTGGGCCCGGCTGCAAAAGCAGGGGTAGGTAAGCCCCCGGGCGGCGAGCATGTCGCAGGCGCCGGCGTAGAGTGCGGTGCGCTCCTGCTGGTAATAGGGGCCGTGCGGGCCGCCCAGGCTGCCGCCCTCATCCCAGGCAAGGCCCAGCCAGGCAAGGTCCTGCTCGATCTCATCGGCAAAGGCACGGGGACAGCGCAGGGGGTCAAGATCCTCGATGCGCAGCACCACCCGGCCGCCGGTACTCTTGGCGCTCAGCCAGGCCAGCAGGCTGCAAAAAAGGTTACCCAGGTGCATGCGGCCCGAGGGCGAGGGGGCAAACCGGCCTGTTTCCATCCCTTCCTCCTTTATATCCTGCGCCTGTTTTGCTACGGCAGAAGTCCCTTGGCGGCCTAAAGGCCCCACAAGCTGCCCCGGACCAGTCAATTTTTGTATTATTTTCCTGCAATATTCCAATTTGTATTTGTTTTGGCATCCTTGTCCATAGAGGCGGGATAGAGCCCGACGGGCGTATCCCGCAGCGGAGCCTTATTTTTGTACAAATGCAAAATGTGCAAAAGCGCACCGGGGGCAAAACAAGCCGGTAAGGCCGCACCCTCCGTTTACCGCCGCTTATGCTGCCTGCACCACTGCTTTTGCGGCGGGGCAATGCGGCGGCTTTCCCGCATTTTTTGCAGCGCCTTGTTCCAGGTAGCATCGTCCAGCCCGGCCGCCTGCATGGCCGCAACCGTCTGCGCAAAATCTGTGGCCGCAAAAACCGAATATCCCCAGGCCACACCCATCCTGGCATAAAAACCCGGGCAGGTGATGGCCCGGTAGGCGGCAAGGCTGCGTGGCAGGTCCCCGGGGCCGGCATAATACCAGAGCAACAGCACCGCGCCCACCCTTGCGATATATTCCGCAGGGTCGGCGCCGCACTCCACGGCAAAGGAAAACATTTCCTCTTTGTATATTTTTGCGATTTTTAACCCGGCGCAGAAACTGTCACAAACCGCCCAGTTGTCAATCTTGGGCAAAAATTCACGTATAATCGGTAAAATTTCTGCCGGCGTCCCCTCCAGCCTCCCAAGGATAAGCCCACGCAGCATTTGTTCCTCAAAGGTTTGGTCAGGGGCGGCAAGTTCATCCCTCCAGCCTTCCTTTGCCAGGCGGGCGGCCAGTTTCTGCAATATCGGCAGCCGCACCCCCAGGTAGTGCTCTACCCCGGGCAGCAGCGGTAGCTGAAAGGCGCGGTATGCGGGGTCAGCCATATCGGCAAGCCGGGCGCGCAGCAGGTCGGTCATAGGCTTCCTCCTTTTTTGCAGGCCGGGCAGGGCCGCAGGCTGCACAGCCAAAGCAAACCGGGCCGCGGGCGGGCAAGGGCAAAGCAGGCGTTTCAGCCCCGGAAAGCGTATGCACCGTCCGCCGTGCAGGCAAAATCGGCGGCATACCAAGCGGTCATCGCGTTTAGCAGCCAGCCTGCGTCCCGGGCCGAGGCGGTCTCAACGCAAGAGTGCATCGCCAGTTGGGCCAGCCCAACGTCGGCCATGGGGATACTCACCTGGGCGCTGAGCAGATGCCCAAGGGTGCTACCTCCGGGCATGTCCGCCCGGTTGGCAAATACCTGTACCGGTATCCCGGCCTGCTGGCAAACAGCCCGGAACAGTCCCCCGCTTACCGCGGTGGTGGTGTACCGCTGGCTGGCGCTGTATTTAAGCACCACGCCCCCGCCCGGTTTTACAAGGTTCTGCGGGTCGCTCTTTTCGGGGAAATTGGGGTGCTGGGCATGGGCGTTGTCGGCACTGAGGGCGGCGCTGCCGGCCAACGCCGCACGGCGGGCGTCTTCGCCAAGGCCCAGCGCAGCCCCGGCGCGGGCCAGCACATCCGGCAAAAAGCTGCCCGAGGCCCCCTGCATGGTGCCGCTGCCGATCTCCTCACTGTCAAACAAGCACCAGGCCATGCCAGCCTCCGGCAGGGGCGGCGCGCTCAAAAAGCCGGCCAGCGTACCCCAGGCGCATTCTAAATCGTCCAGCCGGGGGGCCTGGATAAACTCCTCCTGCGGGCCCAGCAGTACCGGGGCCTGCCGCACGCAGAGCTCTAAATCCATGTCCAAAATGTCCTCCTGCCGGGCCCCCAGCTCGTTTGCCAGCAACGCAGGCAGTGCGGGCGCACCGGCCAGGCTGTAGAGAGGCTGCATATCCTTTTGGGGGTCATAGTTGTGGCCTTTGTTACGCTCACGGTCAAGATGCAAAGCAAGGCTCGGGATAGTGAGCAGGTCCCGGTCAAGGTATACCGCACGGCTTTCGAGCCCGTTGCCGGTGCGCAGCAGCACCCGGCCCGCCACCGTGAGCGGGCGGTCCAGCCAGGAGGCCATGTTCATGCCGCCGTACCCCTCTGTAACCAGCCGGGCGTACACTGCATCCTGTACCGGGCGCCCGCCGCACTTGATGCGCCAGGTAGGGCTGTCGCTGTGGGCGGCGGTAATCCGCCATCCGCGCAGCGGCCCGGCCGGCAGCCGGAAGGCAATGATGCTTGCGCCGCCCCGGGTGGTATAATAGGCCCCGCCGGGCCGGAGGCTCCAGGAGGCAGCCTCGCGCAGGGGTGCAAAGCCGGCCTTGCGCAGCCGCCCCGCGCACTCCAGCACAGCATGGTACCGGCTGGGTGATGCCGAGAGAAAGCAAAAAAGGTCTTCAAGGTACGCCTGCATACAAAAACATCCTCTTTTCTTATGGCCGTCCCCGGCAAACCATACAGGGCCAGGCAAGGCGGCCCTGCCTGCTGAGCCCTGGGGATATGGCCGTTTTTAGGCGCCGCGCCGGGGGCACGGCGGCAAAAACCCTTTGGCCGGCGCAGCAGACGCGACGTTTTGCCGAGTGCCAAACGCGCCGGGCGGGGCCCGCATACACTAAGGATAAGCCGCGGCGCGGCAAAAGCCCTTTGGCCGGCGCGGCGTCAACCCACCATGAAAGGACCGTGTTTAGTATGAAACAAAAAGCTTTGAGCCGCGTGGCCTGCCTTGTGCTCGCGCTGGCCCTTGCCTGTGCCCTGGGCGGCTGCCTGCCCTGCCCATCCTCTGCGCCGCAGCCCGATTGGGATCAGGAGGGGCTGCACGCGGCGCTGGAGCAATGCGTCTGCTACGGGCAGGGCGAAGCGGGGGTTTCGCTCAAAACCGTAATTGCAGCCTGCGGCATGCTCGACTGGGCCGAGGACAATCCCTCCACCCCTGCCGATGAGGCGATAACCCGCTGCATAGAGGATTGGCTGGGCGAAAAGGAGCTGGATACCCGCGAGCTGTTTTGGGAAAACTGGCCGTCGATTGACCAACAGGCCCGGGAAATCCTGGCCGACCCCGAGGCCTGTGCAGAACTGCTGGCCTCAGCCGGCAACCCGCAGCAGCACGGCAGCTATTCGAGCGGGTGTTACCTGCGCCTGTCCGGCTGCGTGGTCGCCTGCGAGGGCTGCTAAAAAGGGTTTCCCGGGGCGCCGTATGCCCGCCGGGCCAAAGCCGCCCACAAAAGCCTTCACTTTTTTCGGCCTTTCTGGGGCCCCGGCCCAGGACGCCGTATCCCGGGCCGCCTTTGCTGGCTCAACGCCCTGCCAAAAAGGTTTTTTTGCCCCCCTTTGTAGAAAAACCGCTTACATCCCGACAAAAATTGTGGTAAAATAGTTCTATACCGGTCATACCACAGGGCCGCTTGCCCGGCGGGCGGCGGCAATCAGCGCGGAGTTTTCGCAGGAGGGAGATCATGTTTCAAGCAGGGGAGCTTATCGTGTATGCAAACACGGGTGTCTGCCGGGTGGAGGCCGTGGGCGTGCCGGACGGCCTGCCCTCGTCGGATGGGGTGACCCTTTACTACAAGCTCGTACCGCTGTACGGGGTGGGCACCATCCAGATTCCTGTAAACACCCGCGTGTTTATGCGCCCCGTGCTGACTCGGCAGCAGGCCGAGCAGCTTGTGGAAAGCATCCCGCAGATCAAAGAGGACGACTGCGCCATCGAGAACCCGCGCCTTGCCGCCGAGCATTTCCGTTCCCGGCTGGACACCCACCGCTGCGAGGACCTTGTCTGCCTTATCAAAACGGTACACCAGCGCAGCCAGGCCCAGCAAAAGCGGGGCCGCAAGCCCAGCCGTGCCGAGCAGCAGCTACTGCGCCGGGCCAAGGAACTTTTGCACGGCGAGCTGGCGGTAGCGCTGGAGCTGCCGGTCGGCGAGGTGGCCGAGTACATCCGCCGCAAGCTGGAGGCCTCTTAAAAGGGGCCGGCCCCGCTGATCCTCGGGAGTTTTTGGGGCAAAGGTCCTTTTTCTGGACAAAAGAGCTTTTTGCCTTTTGCCCCAAAAACCATGTGCGCCCTTGTTAAGCGATATTTTGAAGCCCGCTGCAAACTGCAATGCCGCATCAGCGTCCGACCCCCGGCCGCACCCGCTGCGATGGGTGCGGCCGGTTTTTTGCGCAAAGGAGCCGCGGGGCGGGCGCATCTGCCCCAAAAAGCAAACCGGGCTTTTGTATACCTCCCTTTTCCGAAAAGTGTATCCGCTGATCCTCAGCATATAAATACGCGTTGCGCGTGATAGGCAAATACTCTATAATCCAATATATCAACCGGAATTTGGGAGGAACATTGAGCATGATACATACTGAAAGGGTAACTATTGTACCGTTTGAAATGAAATATCTGTTGGACTATTATCACGGATTCAATCATGAAATAACAAAATTCCAGTGGCCCGACCCATTTGAAAGCAGCGATCATGCAAAAGGCAGGCTGCAGGAGTTTCTGAACGAAATGGAAAGAGGAGAAACATTGTTATTCTCTGTTCTTTCGAAAAAGGATGTGTTCCTTGGAAGTGTTGAGGTTCACGGGCTTACCAAAGAGCTCCCCGAATTGGGTGTTTGGATTGTAGAATCAGAGCAGAACAAAGGCTATGCGTATGAAGCTTTGAAAGAAGTCCTTGATTATCTTGGCGCAAACTATGGCAAACTTTCTTTTTTTTACGAAGCAGATACCCGCAATATAGCCAGCACGAAGCTATTGCATAAATTTGAGGATTCATATGAAATATTGGAGCAGGGGCTTGAAAAATTAACCACAGATTCTGGGAAGGCACTGGAATTGCAGGGATATATCCTTAAAACAAAGAAAAAGAAGCCCGCTGACAGGCAGTGAAAAGAGGAACGACGCTTCTCCAAAAAGGGGATTTTTGTACGCCGCCCCGCGGGCACTTATTCCACATGTACCATGCTGGGGAAAACGCGCGCAAGCCGCTCGTCTGGGAAGCGCTCGTCAAACCGCTGCTGCCAGCCGCTAACGGCGGGCACCCCCTCGTACCGCTGGGCCATACGCAGCACCGCACCGCCGCTCACCAAGCTGTTGGCCAGCATAAACGCCGCCAGCGCCCAGCTTAGCGAGATGCCGACGGCGTTGGGCACATGCCGCTCGATCCAGCCCGAGATGCGGGGGTAGAGCTCCTTGACCCACACAAGGCCCAAGAGGCCCCAGAAAAAGCAGTAGAGCAGGTTGATGCGGCCGTTGAGGTTAAAGGGCATCCCGCTGTAATCCCAGCTCACCGTACCGATCACGGTTTCCTGCAGCCAACTGCAAAAATACTCAAACGCCCCGCCGATCAGCGCGCCGCCGGCAAATATCCAGCGGTCGTTTTTGCCCCCGAGCCGATACAAAAACACGGTAAGCAGCACCGCGCCGAAGCCATAGATCAGATTGAACGGCCCCCACACAAGGCCGGTGCGCTGCATCAGCACCCCGGTGGTAGCAAACACAAACACGGTCTCGAGCACCACGCCTAAAAAGCAGCAGATCAAAAAGACCCAAAAAAGTTTATAAATGTTCAGCCCATGGGCAAAATGCCCCG
Organism: uncultured Oscillospiraceae bacterium; assembly: GCA_910578965.1. GTDB lineage: Bacteria > Bacillota > Clostridia > Oscillospirales > Ruminococcaceae > UBA7177. The sequence goes on along the minus strand of CAJTSP010000012.1, from coordinate 27,720 downwards.
GCACCCCGGCGATGTCCCGCCGCAGCGCAGCCGCGCGGCGCTGCTCCCGGGCAATGGCCTTTTCCCGCTCGGTCTCCAGCCGCGCAAGCTCCCGCTCCAATTTTGCGCGCCGGCGGCTGTAATAGGCCTCAAGATACCTTTCCCTCTCGGTTTTTTCCGGCATGGGGGGCCACTCCTTTTTGTAAGACATCTCTTCCTCCTTTACCGGAACATCCATTGCTGGAGCAGCGCCACCATCAGCACCAGGGCGCCCAGGGCGATGCGGTACCAGCCAAACGCCCTAAAATTATGCTTTTTGACATAATTCATCAAAAACCCGATGGACACAAGGCTTACGACAAAGGCCACCACCATGCCGGTGGCGAGCACCCCGATCTCCAGACCGGTAAGCACGCCGCCCCCCGCAAAAAATTTGACCAGCTTGAGCCCGCTGGCCCCAAACATCACCGGCACCGCCAAAAAAAAGGTGAACTGGGCGGCCAGCGGCCGGCTTGCCCCCAGCAGCAGCGCGCCCACGATGGTGGCGCCGCTGCGGCTGGTGCCCGGCACCATGGCTAGCACCTGCCAAAAGCCGATGATCAGCGCATCCTGCAAAGTAAGCTGCCCGATGCGGCTGATGCGCGGGCGGCGGGGGCGGCGCTCGACGGCCAGGAATAAGATGCCATAAAGGATGAGCATGGCGGCCACCACCCAGTAGTTGTACAGGTGGGCGTCCAGCCAGTCGTCCAACAAGAGGCCCAACACCGCGGCGGGCAGGCTGCCCACAAGGATGCGGCCCCAGAGCGCCCAGGCGCCCGGCTTTGTGTAGTGGGCGGCGGCATCGGCGGTAAAGGGCCAGAGTCGGTCAAAATACAGCAGCACAACCGCTAAAATCGCCCCCAACTGGATCACCACCCGGAACATGCTTAAAAAGGCGTCCGACAGCTCAAACCGCACAATCTGCTCCAGCAGGATCAGATGCCCCGTGCTTGAGATCGGCAGCCATTCGGTAATGCCCTCCACAATGCCCATCAATACGGCTTTGAGCAGCTCTAGCAGGGTATTTGGCTCGGTCATATGCAACAACACTCCTTTTGCAGCGGTTCCATCAAAAAGCAGCGCCGGAAACCGGGCTCTCTGCGAATTCTTTGCCTTTTTCCCGCCGGCCGCGTTTTCGGCGGGCGGCCTTTAGGATACAGCCTGCCCTTTTTCGCTGTGTGGCCCGGGGCCGTGGCCGCTACCGTATTTTTTATGCGTCGTTTTTTATAAATACGAGCCTGCGGGGCAGTTTTTTCCGCCAGAGGCGTCTTTTTTTGGCAGGGCCCCCAAAACGGCATGTATCCGCCCGGCAAACCGCTATATACTAAAAGCGGGACCTTGCCACCCTCCGAGGCCGGGCGCTCCTGTATCCCCCATACAACCAAGCCCATCCATCGCCCCAAGGGGCCCCTGTCCGCTAAGGATAGGGCATTTATGCCGCCAGGCTTATCCCTTGGCAAGAACACACGCCGGCAGGCCAAATCCCTCGGCAGGCTGGCGGCGTTGGCGCATAATACAGGAAATCCGCGCAATGCCGTGGCCTTGCTCCGGATGCAATGCTTGAAACGCGCAGCGCAAGTGGTACAACGGCCGGTTTCGCCGGCTGCCCCGCCAGAGGCGAGGCGAACGCCATAAGATCAAGGGTATAATAGCCGCTTTGCGGCCATTATACCATAAAACCCGTTTGGAGGCCAGCCCGCGCCCCCGCACTCTGGTTGCTCTTTTGGTAAAGGCTTGGTATAATCAGGGCGTACACGCTTTTGTAAAAGGGGGGCGGTTTGCAGATGAATGTCCTTGTTGTGGGCTGCGGCCAGGCGGGCTTGTATCTGGTGCGCCGGCTGGAGGAAAGCGGCTGCGAGGTGTCGGTGCTGGACGCGAGCGCCGAAAACCTGCGCCAGCTTAACGGCTTGGAGGGGCGCCCCTTTACAGGGGTGGCATTGGTGGGTATGCCCATTGATGTCGACGTGCTGCGCCAGGCCGGCATCGAGACCTGCGACGCGGTGGCGGCCGTGGCAGACGACGACCGCATCAACATCATGGTGGCCCAGATCGCGCGGGATGTCTTTGGCGTCCAGCAGACGGTGGCCTGCATTGCCGACCCGCGCCTGGAGCAGATTTACGCCGAGGAATTTGGGCTGACAACCCTCTGCCCTACCCGGCTCACCGTAAACGCCGCAATAAACGCGCTGAACGGGGTGTTTGCCCCGCCTGCCAAGGCCGGCCCCGCTGCGGGAAAACGGCTGCGCCTGCAGCGCAAAAAAGGCAAAAAGGCCGGGGAGGCTGGGGCATGAAAATCTGTATCATCGGCGGGGGCAAGGTGGGCTTTTACCTTGCCAAGAGCCTTTTGGAGCACGGCCACGAGCCGAGCGTGATCGAGCGGCAGCCGCGCAACTGCGAAAAGCTGGCCGATACCTTAGATATCCCCGTCATCTGTGGGGACGGCACCACCTTGGAGGCGCTGGAGGCGGCCGGCTGTGCCGGCTGCGCCGCCTTTGTGGCGGTAAGCGGCAACGACGAGACCAACCTGATCGCCTGCCAGTTGGCCAAACGGGTTTTTGGCCTGCCCAAAACCGTAGCGCGGGTCAACAACCCCCGCAATACCGAGGTGATGCGGCGGCTGGGCGTGGACATCCCCGTCTCAAGCACCGACAACCTCGGCCGCCTTTTGGAGCGCGAGGTGGAAACCGACCGCATCCGCCAGCTACTCTCGATGGCCGGCGGCACCGCCAGCCTTACCGAGATCACCATCCCGCCCGGTTTCCCTTACGCCGGGCAGGTGCTGGCCGAGCTGCATATGCCGCAGGACGCCATTATTATCTCGGTAACCCGTGGGGACGAGTTTTACATCCCCCGCGGCAACACCCCTTTGCTGGTAGGCGACCGGGTTCTCTGCCTGGCCAGGGATACGGCTCTCCACATCCTCATGAAGGACTGGGACCTTGACCGGCAGCCCCTGCCAGGGGGCGCACGCCCCTCCAAAAAGCCCAGGCGCAACTAAGCATAAAGCATCAAAGAGAACGCTCAGCAGAAAGGAGCCCTGCGCATGGAAGTCCGCTTACAGCCGCGCGGCCTTGCGGTGCTTACCCTTTGGCTCTGCCTGCCCGGCGCCCTTGTTTCGTCGTTTGTATTCTGGCAGGGGTTTTGGGCCGGAGTGGTGTTCCTGGGCCTTTGGGCGGCAGGGGCGGCCCTTCTCTGCCTGGGGCGGGGGCGCAGCGTGCGGGCGAGCTTTGTACAGGGCGAGCTGCAGGTGTCGGCCGGGCTGGTGTTCCGCACCCTTAAACGGATGCCTGCGCGGTTTGTCTCGGGGGTGGACCTTTTATGCACCCCTTTGCTCCTGTGGGCGGGCTGCCGGGTGCTGGCTGTGCACAGTGCCGGGGCTGTACTGGTATTGGCCGGCCTTTCGGCTGAGGATTCCGGTGCGCTGGCCCAGGCCCTTGGCGGAAAGGCGGCAGAATGAAGACACGGCCCCCTACAAAACCGGCGTACAGGCATTTTCATATCGTTTATTCCCTTAAATTGATGCAGAAGATGCTGGTACTCTGTATCGTACCGCTCATTGAACCGCTGGCCGCCCTGGACCTTGCCGGCCTGCTAAACGCCCTGCGGCAGGAGCTGCTGCTGCTGGCCGTGCTGGCTGCGGCGGCCGGGGTGTTTTGGGCCGGCGCAGGCTGGCGGCTGGGCAAGGGGGAGCTCGAGCTGCGTACCGGGGTGCTGGCCCGGCGCTTCCGCCGGCTAAACCTGCGGCAGGTCGCGGTGGTTGAGCTGGCCCGCCCGCCTTTGCTGCGGCTGGCCGGTTGTACCCGGATGACCATTTATCTTTCCAAGAGCGGCTCGATGCCAAAGGTCTGCCTCTATCTGCCCCGGCAGGCGGCGGCCGGCCTGGCCGAGATTCTACTGCCCACCCGTACGGGCCAGAGCTTTTACAAGCCTACCGGGGCCGAGCGGCTGGGCTTTGTCATGCTGAGCGCGAACCTGGTAACCACCGCCGCCCTGCTCTGGCTGAGCGCCCGGCAGACGGTGGAGCTGCTGGGCGAAAACCTGGCCGGCAGCCTGAACAGCCTTACCCGCGAAAACCTTGCCCGGCTGGAACAGTTAGCCGAGTTGTTTTTACCGGCAGGCGTAGCCTGGCTGTTTACCCTCGCCTTTGTGCTCTCAGGCATCAGCCTGCTGGTAAGCCTGCTAAAAACCGCGCGGTTCCATGTTTCGCGCAGCGGCGGGGTTATCTTTTACCGGGGGGGGCTTTTTTCCCACACCGAGCGCCGGGTGCGCGCAGCGGCGGTAACGGTATGCGATGTGCGCACCACCCCTGCGGCACGGCTTTTGAGGCGGTACCCGGTCTACCTGGCAGCCGGCAGCTTTGACGGCGGCGACATCCCGGTGCTGGTGTACAAAAAGGGGCAGGAGGCTTTGCTCGAGGCCCTGATGCCCGAGTTCAGCCTGCCGGGCCCGGCACGGCGGGGGCTGTACGCCAACGGCCGCAGCCTGCCTGCCTTTTTAGGGCTTCCGGGTACCCTGCTGGGGGCCTGCCTCGTGCTGGTGGCGGTGTCCGCCTGGCAGCTACCCGCCTTTACCCCCTTGCTGGGCCTGCTCTTGCTGCCCGCTCTGGCACTGGCGCTGGTGGCGCTGGAAGCCTTTTTTACCGAGGACGCCACCCAAAGCGCGGGGCGGGTGCTGCTGGTGCAGTACAGCCGCGGCTTTACCCGGCACCGACTCTGCGTGTTTACGCCGGATCTTGCGCTCAGCATCCAGCAAACCCCTTTTAGCGAGCTGCAGGGCCGCTGCAACCTGCGCCTGCTTTTGCCCTTTTACAAAAAGATACGGGTACGCAGCCTGGAATTTTACCGCGCCGCCTCGCTGCGGCTGGATGTGTAGCCCGCCGGCCCGCCTTGCCAATGCCCGTGTCGGTTCCCTCCCGAGCGGGCAGCGGCCTTTTATTTTCGGCTTCCAAAAAGCCATCCCCAATAGCCGGCACATACATCCTGCGGGTAAATGTCCTGCCTGTTTTACCGCAAAGCCTTAAAAAAAAGCCGCTAAGGCTTCCTTTGGCTTTGCATCCCCAACAGCCGGAATATTTCCCCGCCATGCTGCCCAGGCCGCTTGCCGGCAAGGCCTTTTACCTTTTGGAAAGAAGTGATCGTATGCCCCGTGCCGTGATCTTTGACCTGGACGGCACCCTGCTCAACACCATCGACGACCTGGCCGACGCTGCCAACTGGGTTTGCGCCCAAAACGGCTGGCCGCTGCATACGCCGGAGGAATACAAGCATTTTGTGGGCCGCGGCATTCCCAACCTTTGCCGCCTGTTCTCCCCCGAGGCAGCCCGCGGCAAAGAGAAGCAGGCCGCAGTACTGGCTGCCTTTTTGGCCCGATATGCCGCTCATAAGCAGGACAAAACCGCGCCCTATCCAGGTATTGAGGAGGCCGTGCGGGCGCTGCAAAACGCAGGGATTCTGTGTGGGGTGCTGTCCAACAAGGACGACAGCCTTGCCAAAGCGGTGGTAGCTCACTATTTCCCGGGGCTTTTTGCCCATGTGCAGGGGGCGATAGCCGGGCGGCCGGCCAAGCCCAACCCTGCCGGGGTATATGCCCTGCTCAGCGAAATGGGCGCTGTCCCCGGCCCAGAAGCAATGCTGGTGGGCGACAGCGACGTGGACGTCTTCACCGGCAAAAACGCCGGCCTGCCGGTCTGCGGGGCACTCTGGGGCTTTCGCGGCCGGGAGGAACTGGCCGCGGCCGGGGCCAGCCTTTTGGCTCAAAGCCCGGCCGAGATGGCCCGCCTGCTGCTGGCGTGGGCTAAGGGAGGAGCGTGATTGGCCAACCCAAGGTCTCGGCTGCCAGCCCCCGGTATGCCGCGGCAGGGCAGGCCGGAGCGGGAAGGTCCTGCTGCCCAAATAAGGGCCGGCGCCTGGCCCGGGGCTGGGGCGGATGCCCGGCCGAGCAAGCGGCAGAAGATCGCCCCCTAAGGCCCCTCTATCCCCGCCTGGTTGCCGGCTTTACTATGGCCGGGCCACAAAAAATTTGTTTTAGAGCTCTTTAACTTTGTCAAAGGATTGACAATCCCCCTTGTCCGGGGTATGCTATAGGATAGTCCGGGTGATTTCTTTATCTCTGCGCCTGCTTTCGCTGCCGTGATGGGGCAGGATACGGCGCTCTACCAAAAAACAGGAGGGTATTTATGCTTTTGCAAGGCAAAACGGCCGTCGTAACCGGCGGCACCCGCGGCATTGGCTTTGCCATTGCCAAGCTGTATCTGGAAAACGGCGCCAACGTCGCCATTGCCGGCTCCCGCCAGGAGACGGTGGACAAGGCCCTGGCCCAGCTACCCGAGTACGCGGGCCGGGTGATGGGCATCTGCCCGAACCTCTGCGACCCCGAGGCGGTGGGCGCGGCCTTTGCCGCGGTCAAGGAGAAGTTTGGTAGCCTGGACATCTTGGTAAACAACGCCGGGGTTTCCTCCCGCGCCAGCCTCTACGACTACAGCGCCGAGGAGTTCACCAATGTGATGAACCTCAATGTCAACGCGGTGTTCGTCTGCTGCCAGGCGGCGGCCCGCATCATGAAGCCCCAGGGCGGCGGCGTGATCATCAACACCAGCTCGATGGTGGCCAAGATCGGCCAGCCGGCCGGCTGCGCCTACCCCGCCAGCAAGTTTGCGGTCAACGGCCTGACCATTTCGCTGGCCCGCGAGCTGGCCAGGGACCAGATCCGGGTCAACGCGGTGGCGCCGGGCGTCACCCGCACCGACATGGTGGCCGCCCTGCCCGAGGAGATGGTGGCCCGGGTTTCGGCCGGCATCCCGCTGGGCCGTGTGGGCGAGCCGCTGGACGTGGCCAACGCCTTCCTCTTCCTTGCCAGCGAGATGGGCAGCTACGTTACCGGCGCGGTGCTGGGCGTGGACGGCGGCTCGGTAGCCTGAGCCATATTCCCTTAACCTGATATGCACAGACGCCCCCGGGACCCACAGGCCCCGGGGGCGTTTGCGCGTTTTTTGGCGCGGCAGCCTACAGCCGCGTCGCCCGGCTGGAACTTCCGTGTATATCCCTTTCAGGGAAAAAAGCTGTGGGGCCCGGGCTTAAAAGAGGATCCGGTTGACGCTCAGCCAGCCTTTTCGGCGGCGGCCGCAGCCCGGTTGAGCTTGTCCTGGTGGATCATACGGGGAATGGAGATAAAGATCGGGATGATGATGGTGAACAGCGCGATGTTGCCCAGAGCGGTGTAGCCCTTCTTGATCAGGGTGATCAGGCCCACCTTGGAGATAAGCCCGCAGAGCAGCAGGAAGGAAAAGGACAGGATGAAGAACTTGGCCTTGTGTGAGAGCTTCTCGGACTTCCAGACCTTGGCCCAGCGGTTGGAAAAGTTGAAGGTGAAGCTGGGGGCGGTGGAGATCACGGCCAGCATTACCACGACCCAGTAGATGGCGGTAAGCACGGAAGAAAAATACTTCTGGCAGATCATCAGGATGGGCGTACCGGAAATGACCTCGGGCATAAAGGGAAGCACAATGGCGCCGGTGATGGCAAAGAGCAGGGTGACCAGAACGCCCATCATCACGCCGGAACCGATGGCGTCACGGCGATCCCGCAACTGATCGGCATAGTTGCTCATGGTGGAGCCCCAGGCGGAGGTATTGAAGCAGTAGGACAGGAACAGGAAGAAGTGCGCCTTTACCGAAGTGCCGGTCCAGTCCAGGCCCTCCTGGAAATTGCCGATGCAGCCCATGAGCACCTCGCCGCGGATCCTGATAACAGCGGCCAGGATCACCACAAGGCTGACGATCAGGGCAATGGTCATGGCAGAGTTGAATTTGCGCAGGAATGCGGCGCCGTACATGGTGAGGAAGGCAAACAGCAGAATGCCCATAATGGTAGCCGCAAGCACGGGGATCCCAAACAGGGAGTGCATCAGTTCGGTGAAAAGGGCCACGGTGGCCGATACATTGACGATCCCCTTGAGGGTCGTGAATATGTCAAAAAAGACCGTGACGACGGCCCTGACCAGGGGGCTGGACTGCGGCTTGTCCACGCCGTAGAGGGCCAGATAGTATTCGTTGTAGTTGTTGACCTTGTAGACGCGTACAAATTCCAGGCCCACGGCGCAGAAGAAGGACATAAAGGCGCAGAACATGGCCAGCCACACCAGGGCCCAGCCGCCGCCCAGGGTAACGATGTAGGTGGTGGCGTAGGTACCCGCGGCCATGTTGGCGCCGCAGTAGGTGCCGAACATCAGGGCGCCCAGGCCAAACCAGATCGAAAATGTTTTTGCAAATCCGCTTTTTTCTTTCTTTTCCACGATGATTTCTCCTTTCTTTGTGAAAACATAGCCCTACGGCTTACTGGGTCATGATCTTAAGGATGGTGCGGTCGGTGTCCCGCATCCCCTTCTTGGCCAGCACGCCCACATTGGCCACCGTATTGTGGAGGCTCTCGCCGATGATCCCGTCTCCGGGCTGGAGATTGTTGCCGTTGAGATACATCTGATAGCCCAGAAGCCCCGCGTCCACGCTCTCGGCAATCTTTGCCGCACAGGAGGGCTTGGCCCCATCGCAGATGGTGCCGGACAGGATGGCCACCGCGTTAACGATGGTGTGGCCGATGGCCTCTTCGTCCGCCCCCTGGAGGTAGGCGATGGCGGCCCCCGCTCCCACTCCGGCGCTGACGGCCCCGCAGTAGGCCGAAAGGACGCCGATGCCTTCCTTTTGGTAGCAGGTCACCAGGTCGCTGACGATGAGGGCCCGGTACATCTTTTCTTCGCTGACCTCCAGGTGCTTGGCGTAACGGTACACCGGCATGGAGGCGGTAATGCCCTGATTGCCGGAGCCGGAGACGATGACCACCGGCATCTCACACCCGCTCATCCGGGCATCGCTTCCCGCCGCAGCCCAGGCCCGTGCCTCAAAGCGGATGTCGTTTCCGTACTCATTCAGCAGGGTGGAGCCGATGTTGGCCCCCCAGGAGTTCTTCAGCCCCTCCCGGGCAATGGCGCTGTTGCACTCCAGTTGCCGCTTCAGCAGGTCCTTTACCAAACCCAGGTCCACTTCATTGGCAAAGTCAAGGATGTTGGGCAGGCTCAAAAGACTCCGGTCGGCCTCTTCCCCGCTGGCGGCGGGGGCGTCCAGGGATTTTTCCACCTGAACCTGCCCGTCCTTTTTAATGTACACGATGTTGTTGTGGTGGTCGGCTACCCGCACCGTGACCTCGTGTCCCCCGGCCCAGCCGGTGAGCTGGATGTCCAGAAGATGAGGGGTGTCCGAGCAGACGATCTCAATGGGGGTGCGCTCACTGTAAGCGGCAATGGCCGGGTAGACGGCCTTGTCCACCGAGGATATGACCTGGAGCTCGGCGTTGGCATCTCCCGCCACAATGCCGGCAGCGATGGCAGCCTTGGTGCCCTTGAGCCCGCCGGTGTTGGGCACGATCACGCTCTTTACATTTTTCAGGATGTTGCCGGAGACCTCCGCCAGGAGCTTCTCGGGCTCTGCGCCCAGCAACTGGCGCAGCTTGGCTGCACAATAGGCCAGAGCGATGGGCTCGGTGCAGCCTGTGGCCATCTTCAGCTCCTCATTCAATATGCCCACGAAGGCGCTTTGGATCTCAGGTGTCAGCATGGCATTCTCTCCTTAGTGTTTCTCGGCGTATTCAATGGCGGCGTCACGGACCCAGTTGAAGCGGTCATCATCAATGTTGTAGGGAACGGTGCAGTCGGCGCCGATCATAATGCCCACCTGGCCGCATTCATCCAGGATCTTCCAGGTCGCCTCCCTCACCTCTTCCCTGCTTCCCTTGTCAATGATGCCGTCCTGGGCAAAGCCGCCAAAGACGGGCTTGCCGCCAAAGACCTTCCTGCCCTCGCTGAGGGAGACCTTTTCCGCATATACGGCAATGTTATAGGCCGCGGCGGGATAGTTTTTGAACAGCTCCAGATTGTTGCGGGCGCCGGTAAAGCCGCAGATGTGCAGCAGGTTCATGGCGCTGAGCTTATTGGCGTGTTCCATGATCCGCAAATCGGAGGGGGTGACGAACCTGGTAAACATCTCGTCGGGGAAATACTGGTTGCGGTTCTGGACGCTGAAGTACATCCCGTCCACACCGCACTCCTTCAGGAGCATCTCATTGTACTCAATGATGGTGTCGGTAAGGATGTCCAGGGCGCAGAACACCGAGTCGGGGTCCTCCGCCAGCCATTTGGGAAGGCGGGGGTCGGGGTTGGTCATCCCATCCAGGCTGCCCCGCAGCACCCGGATGGCGGAAAACCCGGTGGCATAGATCGGGGCGTCCTTGCCCTCATAGATCTCCATGACCCGCTGGGTCAGCTCCTTGGTCTTCCTGCCAAAGGGGGAGTGCACAGAGGGTGGCTGGATCTTCCGCAGATCAGAAGGCTTCTTTACAAAGGAGGTGTCCAGGGGCAGGATCATCAGCGAGTCGTTCATGACCTTGATCACATCGGGGTCAAAGACGGCCAGGGCTTCCCGGTGGCCCTCGATGTTCCGCTCAAAGGCCTCGGGCAGCTCCATCCCTTTTTCCATCAGCTCAGGGCCGCAAAAATGGTGGAAAAAGGCCACCGGGACGCGATCTACAGGCTCATTTGCCAGAAACTTCATAAACCTTTCGCGCTTCGTCATACAATTACCTCTCTCTTCCTGAAATGTTCGGATTTGACATCTTCGTTACATTCAGGGTATCATAGAGTAAGATTTTTAGGTAATATGTAAATGTCATAGCATATAGAAAAAAGCTATACCCCCGGACGGAGGTGCCGCTATGAAGCTGAAGACCCTAGAATACTTCATCACCCTGGCCGAATCCCGCTCCATCAACGAGGCCGCGCAAAAGCTGTATATTGCCCAGCCCAGCCTGACCAAGGCCCTCAAGCTCTTTGAGGAGGAGATCAACTGCCGCCTGTTTGACCGCGACAACGCAGGCATCCGGCTGACCGAGGCGGGCGAAAAGATCCTGCCGGAGGCAAAGCAGATCGTGTCCTATTACAACGGCTGGCTCACCCTTTCCCAACAGCGTGCCCTGCAGGCGGTCAATATCTACATCCAATATTCCTTTCCAAACTTCCTGCTTCCGGATGTGATCCTGAAATTCAAAAAACGCTACCCCACCGTGCGGATCTGCAGCGAGGTATGCGCTGCGCCTGAGCAGTATATCTCCCAGGATATCGAGCAGCCCGCCCTGGCGCTGTTTGTCTGCGGACCAAAAAACCCGGTGGCGTCCTACAGCAAACTGCAGGGGAATCCTCCGGCGATCCTCTTCCGGGGCGCATACCATTGCCTGCTCAACGCCCAAAGTGAGCTGGCCGCCCGCAGCTCGGTCACCCCGGAGGATCTGAAGCGGGATTTCTGCGCGCTTCGCTCAAGTACGGAGGCCCCCGCTGCGGCCCTTGTCCCCCTGCTGGACTGGCTGATCCCCGTTGTTTCTTCCAAACAGTTAATCCGTTCGGAGTCGGTGGACAGCATCGTCAAAATGGTGGAGACCCACAGCGACGTGTACGGCCTTGCCTACTATCCGGTGCTGAAGCGGTATGAGGGGATCCGTACCGGGAAGCTGACCAGCGTCCCCTTCGCAAACGACTGCGGCAATGGAGATTTCTGCCTGTTTTATTCCAAACGGGCCTGCCGCCGGCACCCGGAGCTCCAATTGCTGGTGGACGAGATCCTAAAGAGCTCCCAGGCCTTTTTGGCAGAGATCGGAGATTAGAGGCGGTCAGGGCGGCCTGTATAAATAACAAATCCGAACCCTCCGCCGACCGGCACAAGGTTCGGATTTGCTTGCAGGAGGCGGCCCGCAGGGCCGCGGGGCCCCTGCGAAAATTTGCAAAGCAAAGTTTCGTGGGGAAAAGGAGCCGCAGCAGAATAAGCGCGCGGTGGTTTTGACAAAAAACCGCCGCAAGCGATATGACGCTTGCGAAAACGGCCTGCGGGGCCCCCGCGGGGATTTGCATAGCAAAGCCCCGTGGGGAAAAGGAGGAATGACGAAGCGGTATGAGAAAAGCCCGGTCTTTCGACCGGGCTTTTTGAATGGAGCGCAGTCCATTTTAGCGGCCCGCAGGGCCGCGGGGCCCCCGCGAAAGTTTGCAAAGCAAAGTTTCGCGGGGAAAAGGAGCCGCAGCAGAATGAGCGCGCGGTGGTTTTGACAAAAAAACCGCCGCAAGCGATATGACGCTTGCGGCGACGTGGTGACCCGACCGGGAATCGAACCCGGGTTACCGCCGTGAAAGGGCGATGTCTTGACCGCTTGACCATCGGGCCGGATAAATACAGGGTTTGGCTAAAACAACAAGCATCTTTCGCCCGCGATTGCAGGCGACCCCCAAGTATTTTAGCAAAACCCTGTATTGTGGTAGCGGTAACTGGATTCGAACCGGTGACACTTCGGGTATGAACCGAATGCTCTAGCCAACTGAGCTATACCGCCACATCTGTTGTGAGAGATTTCCCATCTGCACAAAAGCGCTTCTATATTATACGGGAGCGCCGGGTGTTTGTCAAGCAGATTTTGCGGTATCAGGCATGTTTGCCTTTTTACGGCCGGGGACTGTTGCATCCTCGCCAAATTTTTGGGAGAAACTTTGTTGGATTTTCCTCTTTGCTTGTTTTATCTTATATGATATATTATAAGTACATCCTGTATGCTGCCGTTTACACGGGCCTTGTGCAGGCTGGATTGTCCCCTCTGTGCCAAACCGGAAAGGCGGGTTTTTAGATTGACCTTGGTCGAGCGTACACAGTGCCAGATCGAGCAAATGATCCTCAACAAGGAATACGACGCCAACAACTATCTTCCCAGCGAGGGGGAGCTGTGCAAAAGGTTTGATGTAAGCCGCGTTACGGTGCGGGACGCTGTACGCGCGCTTGAGACCCGCGGCTTTCTAAAGCGGATCCATGGCAAGGGCTTGCTTGTGCTGGACAACAGCGTACCGGTGCTTTCCCGCTCGATCACCGATATGATCAACAAGGGAGACTGCAACACAGGCCATCTGATGGAGGTGCGGGCTATTATCGAAGAGGCCTGCGCCCGCCTTGCGGCCCAGCGCATCACCCCCGAGGAGCTTGCGGTGCTGGACCGGGTCTGCCGCAGCATGGAGGATGCCTCCGTTATGGACAGCGCTTATTTTTCCAACGATTTACAGTTTCATATCCAGTTGGCCAACTCTACCCGCAACCCCTTGCTTGTTGCCATTGTAAACGCCTATACCCCCCTTTTGCGCGACAGCATCATCCGTGCCTCCCGGGTAGATTACTGCATCGAGGCACGTCACCACTACCACCGCAACATCCTCAACTGCCTTGCACAGGGCGATCCCGAACGCGCGGCCCGTACCATGCGGGATCATCTGCGCGCTACCCAGGAGAATTACGGCCAAGGCTAAACGCCGGGGCCCGGTCGGCGGCGCTTTGGCCCAAGGCGGACCGCCTTGCCCTACCGCTCCTTTTCCGTCTTTTCTTTTCTGCCCTTTCCCGACGGCCTTTCCTTTTGGCCCTTTGCTTTCCGCTTTTCCCCGCCGCTCCCCAAAGGCATGGCGGCCGTATGAGGCGCTGCATTCGCGATTAAGCACCCTTGCGCTTGCGTCCCCTTGGCTTTTTTCAATGTTACACATGACATATAACATATAATATATGTTATATCAAAAGGAGTCGATTATCTATGACCATCAAACAGGTACTGGCCCACGTCATCCAGGCGCCGCTGCAGGAGCCCTTTGCCTTTTCGCAGGGGTGGGTCTACCGCCGCAGCTCGGTAATTGTGGAGGTAGTTTGTGCCGACGGCGAAAGCGGGTTTGGCGAGTGCATGTGCCACGGGATGCAGCCGCCGCAGCTTGCCGCAGCTTTTGTGGAGCACTGCTTTGCGCCTTATGTGGTTGGCCGGAGTATCTTTGAGGCAGAGGTGCTCTGGGAGGAGCTGTACAACCTTTGCCGGCCCTTTGGCCAGCAGGGCGCGGCTGTAAACGCCTTAAGCGGGCTGGACATTGCGCTGTGGGATGCGATTGGCCGGCACCTGGGCCAGCCGGTCTGCAACCTGCTGGGCGGGCAGTTCCGCAGCCGGGTAAAAGCCTATGCCACGGGTTTTTACCGCAAAAAGGGCGGACACTATCCTCTTGATGCGGTAAGGGAAGCGCAGGGGTATCTCGAAAGGGGCTTTGGGGGCATGAAGCTCAAGGCCGGCTTCGGGGTGCGGGAGGATGAGGAATATATCCGGGCGGTACGCGAGGCGGTTGGATACGACGTATTGCTGATGTGCGATTTCAACAGCGCCTACAGCCAGGCCCCCGCCCGCCGCCTGCTGCTGGATCTTGAGGACGTACAATTGGAATTTTTTGAGGAGCTGCTGGCGCCCGAGGATGCCGCAGGGTATGCAGCCCTGCGCAACCTGACCGGAAGCTACCTTGCAGCGGGAGAGGAGATTTTTGGCAAGATCGCCTACAAGGATTGGCTGTCCAAGGGCGCGCTGGACATTTACCAGCCCGACCTTTGTAGCTGCGGCGGCTTTACCGAGTGCAAAAAAATCGCCGCCCTCTGCCAGGCCTACAACGCCATGCTGATCCCCCACGTATGGGGCAGCGGCATCGGGTTGGCAGCGTCTCTCCAATTTATTGCAACTCTCCCCCCTGCCCCCCTGTGCAGCAGGCCAATGGAGCCTCTTTTGGAGTACGACCAGTCCAGCCATCCCTTCCGACTGGATCTGATCTATGACGGCATCGAATTCAGGGATGGGTATGTGCTTGTCCCGCAGGCGCCCGGCATTGGTGTGGATGTGAACCGTTCGGTTCTGGAAAAATATTGCATCAACCATTAAACTTAAACTATGAAAAGGAGAAAACAACATGAAAAAGATGCTCTGCGTATTTGTTGCCCTTGCGCTGGCCCTGGGCCTTGCGGCCTGCGGCGGCACGCCCGCCTCTCCGGCGGCCTCCTCCCCTGCTTCTGCCGGCGGCAGCGACGCCCCGGCCGGGGATACCGTTACCCTTAAAATCGGCAACGCCATGGCCTCGGCCCACCCCTGGAACACCGCCATCGATGAACTGGCAGCCCTGGTGGAACAGTACTCGGGCGGCCGGCTGGTTTTGGTCAACTACCCGGACTCCACCCTCGGCACCGAGGCCGAGCTGCTGGAGCAGGTAAAGCAAGGCACCCTGGACCTCTGTGTTGCCGACCCCTCGGTGGGCACCACCTTCTGCAAAAAGCTGGAGCTGTTTGCCCTGCCCTTTTTGTTCAGCGACAAGGCCCAGTGGGAGACCGCGCTGGACGGTGAGCCCGGCCAGGAATACGCCCGGATGATCGAGGAGGAGAGCGGGCTGCGGATCCTCGCCTACTGGGGCGGCTCCACCCGCAATGTGCTGGCCGTAAAGGCCCCGGTGGAAACGGCAAGCGACCTCAATGGCTTTAAGCTGCGCCTGGCCGCCTCGGAGCTCAAGTTCAAGGTGTGGGAGGCCGCGGGCTGCCAGCCGGTGGAGATCGCCTTTGGCGAGACCTACTCGGCTCTGTCTGCCGGGCTGTGCGACGGCATGGAAAACGAGATGCCCAGCATCCTCTCGGCCAAGTTTTACGAGGTAGCGCCTTATCTGACCCGCACCGAGCACGAGATCACGGTACGCCCGCTGTTTATCAACGGGGATGCCTTCGCCGCCCTTGACCCGGAGCTTCAGGAAGCCCTGCTGCGCGCAATCGAGGAGATCACCCCAAAAGCGCGGCAGCTTGAGGCGGATTACGGCAAGGAAGCCGAGGACAGCATGGTCAACGATTTTGGCCTGACCATTGTGGATATCGACAAGCAGCCCATCATCCAGGCGGTGACCCCTGTGTTTGAGGAGTTTGGCCGGGCAAACGATCTTTCCGAGCTGATTGCCCAGATCCAGGCCAGCTAACCGTAAAAAGGCCCGGGGGCCGTTCCCGGGGTGGATGCATTTTTCCGAACGAAAGGGTCGAACATCATGAAAACACTTCGCTCCCTGGCCTGCCGGATCATCGATCTTCTTTTGCTGGTGCTGATGGTCCTGCTTGTGGCCGTCACCTTTTTGCAGGTGGTCTGCCGGTTTGTTTTTAAGGTTCCCATTAGCTGGAGCCAGGAAACCGTACAGTTCTGCTTTGTCTGGATCATCTTTCTGGGTTCGGCGCTGGCGGTAAAGGAAAACACCCATCTGATGCTGGATATGCTTACCAGCCACCTGCCCGCCGCCGCCCAAAGGGCTCTGCGGGTGCTGATCCTGCTGCTTATTCTGGCCTGCGGCGGGGCGCTGCTGCTGGGGGGCGCCGACTACTGCCTGCGCACCTGGGATAAAACCATGATCGCCATGCCGCTGCCTGCCTGGTGCCTGAACATCTCGGCGCCGGTTTGCGCCGTACTGCTGATGCTGTTTGCCTTAGGCCGCCTGGCCACCGAGCTGCGCGGCTTTGGAAAGGGGGGGCCTAAATAATGCAGGGATTTCCCATCCTGATCCTGTTCGCCGGGATGGTCGGCCTGATGCTGCTGGGCCTGCCGCTGGCCTTTTCGCTGTTCGCCTCCTCGGTCTCGGTGATGCTGCTGTTTACCGACCTGCCGCTGTGGCAGATTGTCCAGCGGATGTTTTCGGGGGTAAACAGCTTTGTGCTTACGGCGATCCCCTTTTTTATGCTGGCCGGCAACCTGATGAACTCGGGCCAGATCACCGACAAGCTCATCGACCTTGCCAGCACGCTGGTGGGCCACCTGCGGGGCGGCCTTGCGCATATCAATGTCCTGGTGAGCCTTTTGTTTGGCGGGGTTTCCGGCTCGGCCGTAGCCGACACCTCAGGGGTTGGCTCGATCCTGATCCCGGCCATGGAAAAGAAGGGCTACAGCAAATCTTTCAGCGTTACGGTTACGGCCTGTTCGTCGGTGCTGGGGCAGATCATCCCGCCCAGCCTGATTATGATTATCTACGCCTCCACCTCGGGCGCCAGCGTACAGGCTTTGTTTATTGCCGGTGTGCTGCCGGGCATCCTGCTGGCCCTCTCCATGATGGCGGTCTCCTGGTTTTACGCCCGCAAATATAACTTCCCTCGGGAAGAAAAACGCAGCCTGCGGGACTTTTTGCACGCGCTGCGCAAGAGCCTTTTGGTGCTCATTATGCCGCTTATCATCATTGGCGGCGTGCTTACCGGCGCCTGCACCGCCACCGAAAGCGCGGTGGTGGCGGTGGTGTACAGTCTGATCCTTACCCTGTTTGTGGATCGTACCCTTACCCCGCGCCAGCTTGTACCCATCTTTATCCAAACCGCCAAAAGCACCGCCACCAGCCTTTTTTGTATTGCCGGCGCGGGCGCATTTGGCTACCTGATGGCCTATTTCCAGGTAAACCGCTATGTGCGCGAGCTCATGCTGAGCCTGCATATGGGCAGGATGGGGTATATCCTTTTCTGCATTGTGCTCTTCTTTTTGCTGGGCTGCTTTATGGACGCCACCCCGGCCATCTGTATCTTTGTGCCCATTGTAGCGCCCTTTGGCCTCGAGCTGGGGCTGCACCCGGTGCATCTGGGCATGATTATCTGCCTGCTGCTCGCCATCGGGATGGTCACCCCGCCCTACGGCCTCTGCCTGCTCATCGGCTGCCAGATCAGCGGCATCGAGCCGCAAAAGACCTTTAAGGACCTGCTTGTAATGCTGGGGGCCGTTTTGATTACCCTGGTGATCATCCTGCTTTTGCCCGATCTCATCCTCTGGCTTCCCCGCCTGCTGGTGCCAAAGTTTGTCTGACCCCCCGCGCAGGCCGCAATGCCCGGCCCGGCAAGCCCGCGAAGCCTTTGGCCTGTTATATTCCCTTGCCCGGAATTTTTTAAGAGCCGGCTGCCTTTGGCTTTGCAGGCAGCAAGGGCCGCCCCCGCAGCGTTCAGGCTGCGGGGGCGGCCCTTGGTTTGTTTTTGAAGGCCTTGCATCCCTTAAGAGGGGGCGGCATGCCGCCAGGCGATGCTTTTGGGGGAGTGTTGCCCGGCGCCTTTAGTGCTTGGGGACCAGCCGCTGCTTCCCGCCCATATATGGCTGCAGTACGGCCG
Organism: uncultured Oscillospiraceae bacterium; assembly: GCA_910578965.1. Taxonomy (GTDB): domain Bacteria; phylum Bacillota; class Clostridia; order Oscillospirales; family Ruminococcaceae; genus UBA7177. The sequence goes on along the minus strand of CAJTSP010000012.1, from coordinate 9,695 downwards.
GGATTTTGACGCTGCCGTCGGCCTCAAGGTTATTTTCCAAAAGGGCAATCAGCATCCGGGGCGGGGCCGCCACCGTGTTGTTGAGGGTGTGGGCCAGATAATTTTTGCCGTCCTCGCCCTTGATGCGGATTTTGAGCCGCCGGGCCTGGGCGTCCCCGAGGTTGGAGCAGCTACACACCTCAAAGTACTTTTTCTGGCGCGGGCTCCAGGCCTCGATGTCGCAGCTTTTTACCTTGAGGTCAGCCAAATCGCCCGAGCAGCACTCGAGCTGGCGCACCGGGATGTCCATGCTGCGGAAGAGCTCCACCGAGTTCTGCCAGAGCTTTTCGTACCACTGCATGCTATCCTGAGGCTTGCAGACCACGATCATCTCCTGCTTTTCAAACTGGTGGATGCGGTAGACCCCCCGCTCCTCGATGCCGTGGCTGCCCTTTTCCTTGCGGAAGCAGGGGCTGTAGCTGGTGAGGGTCTGGGGCAGCCGGCTTTCGGGGATGATCTGGCCGATAAATTTGCCGATCATGCTGTGCTCGCTGGTGCCGATGAGGTAGAGGTCCTCCCCCTCGATCTTGTACATCATGGCCTCCATGTCTGCAAAGGACATGACCCCCTGCACCACGTTGCCGTGAATCATAAAGGGTGGGATGACATAGGTAAACCCTTTTTTGTCGATCATAAAGTCCCGTGCATAGGCCAGCACCGCCTCGTGCAGCCGGGCGATGTCCCCCTGCAGGTAGTAAAACCCGTTGCCGGCCACCCGGCGCGCGGCATCCAGGTCGATACCGTCGAACCGCTCCATAATCTCGGTGTGGTAAGGTATCTCAAACTCCGGCACCGCCGGCTCGCCAAACCGCTGTACCTCCACATTGGCGCTGTCATTTGGGCCGATGGGCACGCTGGCGTCGATCATCTGGGGGATCACCATCATAATCTTGGTGATTTTTTCATCCAGCTCGCTCTCTTTGGCCTCAAGCTCCCTGAGGCGGTCGGCCTGGGCGGCAACCTGCGCCTTGACCGCCTCGGCCTCGGCCGCCTTGGACGGATCCTTTTTTGCCTGGCCCATCAGCATGCCAACCTGCTTAGAGAGCGCGTTGCGCGCCGCCCGCAGGCTGTTTGCCTCGCTTACCGCGGCACGGTTTTCGGCATCCAGCGCGATCACCTCGTCCACCAGAGGCAGCTTGTCCTCCTGGAATTTTTTTCGGATGTTTTCCTTCACGGCGTCCGGGTTTTCCCGCACAAATCGAAGATCCAGCATGGTTTTTCCCCTCTCTTGCTTTGTTCTTTCTGTTTTGGCCCTTTTGCGGCGGTTCCATAAGAAAATAAATTCCCCCAGGGGATTCTCCGTCTCCGGCCTTGGAACCGCCGCTTTGCGGCAAGGCCTCCGACACGCGCCTGCGGGCGCAGCCTTGGCCCCTTGGGGCAATTCACCTTACCGCCCAGCGAATGTTCGGGGATCGAATTTTGTTCGGATACTTTGTTTTCTTATCTCACCGCAGCTTTCTGGTGCGCTGCGTGCGCGCTCCTGATTTGCCGGCTTTTGTCTGCGCCCGCAGCCGGGCCGTTTTTCTCGGTCAGGGCAGGCGCGCAGCCTTACTTTCCCCTGCCCGGGCCGCCCTCGCGTTCCCTGTCATATTTTCCCAAAAGGTTTGCAAAGGCGGTAAGCTGCTCGTCCGAGTAAAAATGCACAGTCAAGGTTCCCCTGCCCTTTTTGTATGCCACCGAAACCTCGCTTCCCAGCGTTTCCCGCAGGCTCAGCTCTACCTCCCTGGGCAGGGCCGGCCCGGGCGCCTTGGGGGCTTTGGGCCCGGGCGCCTCCTTTGCCAGCTTTTTGCAGAGAGCCTCGGCCTGCCGCACGTTCAGCCCCTGGCGTACAATAAGGCTGGCGGCCTCGGCCTGTTTTTCGGGCGCAAGGCCCAGCACCACCTTGGCGTGGCCGGCCGTCAGGGCGCCGGTTTTGAGCAACTGCAGCGCCTCGGCCGGCAGCCTGAGCAGCCGCAGGCTATTGGTGATTGCGCTACGGCTCTTACCGAGCCTTTGAGCGGCCTGCTCCTGGGTAAGGCCGCACCTCTCGATGAGCTGCTGATAGCCAAACGCCTCCTCCACCGCGTCCAAATCCTCGCGCTGCAGGTTCTCGATCAGGGCAAGCTCCATCGCCTGCTCGTCGGTCGCCTCCCGGATGATTACCGGCACCTCGCTGAGCCCGGCCATCCGGGCAGCACGCCAGCGCCGCTCGCCCGCAATAATCTGGTAGCGCCCGGATGCAGACGGCGCGGGCCGTACCGCGATGGGCTGCAAAAGGCCGTGCTCGGCAATACTGCCTGCCAGCTCGGCCAAGGCTTCTTCGCTGAATTCCTTGCGGGGCTGATCTTTATCCGGCTCGATTTCCCGCAAAGGCAGGGTGGTCACACCGGCCTCCGGGCTCTGGGCCGCATCCTCAAACAGGCTGTCCAACCCGCGCCCCAGCCCCCTCTTTTTGGCTGCCATAGCCATTCCTCCTTAATCCATCTCCCTTATTTTGCTCCACAAGGATACCGATATCGGCCGGCCAAGAGCGGCGGGCCGGCCACGGTCAGCCGCCGTTGTTTTTCAGCAGCTCGTCCGCCATATCCAGATATGCCTCGGCGCCCTTGGACACCGGGTCGTAAAAGTTGATCGGCTCGCCATAGCTGGGCGCTTCGGACAGGCGCACGTTGCGGGGCACGGTGGTCTTGTAAACCTTGTCGCCAAAATATTTTTTCACCTGCTCCACCACCTGCAGGGTGAGGTTGAGCCGGCCGGCGTACATGGTAAAAACCACCCCTTCCACATCCAGGTAGGGGTTATACTTTTTGCGCACGGTTTTAAGGGTAGCCATCAGCTCGGACAGGCCCTCCAGCGCAAAATACTCGCACTGCAGCGGGATGAGCACCGAATCACAGGCGCACAAGGCATTGAGGGTAAGCAAATCAAGGCTGGGAGGGCAGTCGATAAAAATGTAATCATAGGCCGGTACCACACCGGCAAGCCCCTCGCGCAGCCGGCTCTCGCGGTGGGGCAGGTCCACCAGCTCGATACCCGCACCGGCCAACTGGGTGTTGGAGGGGATAACGTCTACCGAAAACCTTGTTTTTCGGATGCTTTGGGCCGGCTCGGCCTCGCCGATCAACAGCTCATAAGCCCCTTTATCCACACTGCGCTTTGTGACGCCGTAGCCGCTGGTGCTGTTGCCCTGCGGGTCCATATCCACCACCAGCACCTTTTTATGCCGGGCCGCCACACAGGCCGAAAGGTTTACCGCCGTGGTGCTTTTACCAACGCCGCCCTTTTGGTTTGCAATTGCAATTACCTTGCCCAATCCCTCTTCCTCCTTGCCGGCCGCCGCCCTTTGCCGTTTTGGCGCGCGGATAGGGATACGTTTTGCTGCTGTATCCCATTTTTGATTGCTTTTATTATAGCACAGCCCCCCCTTTTTTGAAACCTGCACATCTTGTGGCTGCCGGGTTGCTTAACACAGGATTTTGTAAGTCGCTTTTGAGACGTTTGCTCTGCATCTCTTGGTTTCCCTTATGCCGGCAGGCCGGCGGCGGCGTACTCTGGGGCACGCCCGGGGTTTTGGCAGGGCAGTGCCCTGCCGCTGCGCCATTTCCGTCGGCCCTGCAAAACTGCCGGGTAAAACCATTTTTCGTTTTGGCAAGGAGTTTTCCCTTTTTCTCTGCCGCCTGATCTGCCTCGGAAATCATCGCCGCTCTCGCCAAACAATGTTTAAGGGCACACGCTCTGGTAGCCTAAATCCCGAGCGCGCCGCCTTGCCATCGCATCGCTGCCCTCGCCCTGCCGGCCCTGCGGAACTTTTGGGGCAAAGGCCCATCTATCCGGGCACGAATACTGCCTGGCATCCCCTCTTTTTTCCTCTTGCCCCAAAAGCCCTGCCTGCCCTTGGCAAACGATCTTCGGGCTTTCAATCCCTTTAGGACAATATCCCCCTTGCCGAGGCCGCCAAGAGGGGCCCCAATGTTCCATGTGGAACATTGGGGCCCCTCTTGGCAATACTTAAACAGCTTTTTTATGCGGGCAGGCACCGGGCGGCCGCCTTGTCAAGGGCCGCCTGCAATTGCCGGGCACACCGGCGCCGCAAACAGCATCCCTTTATCCTTTATGGGCGTTGCCCGCAGCCGCCGGCAATGAACCCCGCCCGGCTGCATCATCTTTGAGCGGTTAGCGCCTCCTCCCTGTGCTGCAAGGGCGAAGCGGGCGGCCCCTGCGGGGGTTGAAGCACAGGGCCGGCAGGTGAGCGGCCGGTTGGGATTTTAATGGTATATTCAATGTATCCTTCGCCGTCGATGCGCCGGCTGGAGGCGGGCACCCCGGCGTCCACCATCAGCCGCACGGCACGGTTGATGGTATTAATAAAGATGCGCACATCCCGCACCATGGGAATAGAGCGGCGGCGGGGCGGGCGGCTCAAAAGCTTTTCTACATATGCGTCCGCCTGTTTGGCACTCATGCCCTGTGCCGCCATCTGCTCCAAAGCTTTTTTTCGCTCCGGCCCGGGCAGGCGGAGGGCCGCGCGGGCATGGCGCTCGGTCAGGCCAAGGGCCAGGCAGGTGTTTTGATCCTCCCGGCTTAAAGAGAGCAGCCGCAGCTTGTTGTTGAGGGTAGGCTGGGCCATACCCAGCCGGCGTGCAGCCTCCTCCTGGGTACAGCCCCAAAGGGCGATGAGCTCCCGGATGCCCTTTGCCTGCTCAAAGGGGTTCAGAGCCTGGCGCTGCAGGTTTTCCAAAAGGCCCAGGGCAGCAGTTTGGGCGTCCTCATATTCGCAGAGGATGGCCGGCAGCTCATAAAGGCCGGCCAGCTTACAGGCCCGCAGCCGCCGCTCGCCCGCAATTAGCTGATACCGGCCGGGCGCAAGCCGGCGGACGCTTACCGGCTGGAGCAGCCCGTTTTGCAGGATGCTCGCGGCAAGCTGGGCAATATCCTGTTCGTCAAATTCCTCACGGGCCTGATAGGGCGACGGTTCTATCTGGCCGATGGGCAGCAGAAGCACCTTGCCGGCGATTTTAGGGCGTCTGGTCAGCATACATCCCCTCCCCTTTCGCGGTGATTTTTGAAAAAATGCATTCTCTTAACAGGCT
>CAJTSP010000012.1:0-4577 GCA_910578965.1 uncultured Oscillospiraceae bacterium | reverse complement strand
TTCCCTCTTTTTCGAAAGCTTTTTCTTGGCCTGGTTTCCCGGCAAGAGCCTGCGCACCGGCAGGCCGGCGGCATCAGCACGCTTGGCAGCCGCCAAGGCCTCTGCAGCGCACCGCTCTGCCTTTACTCCCGCTTTTGCCATCCTGCCGGCCTGCGGAGTTTTCGGGGTAAGTTTTGCCCATAGGGCAAAAGCCTTTTTTGCCTTTGCCGCTGCATGCCTGCTCCAAAGCTTTCCGGGCCCTTGTCAGGCGATGCCTGCAAAGCTGTTTTCTCGTCTGCTTCAAATCTTGGTCGCGGTTCAAGGCGCTCCGCTTTTTCTCGGTACGGCTGCGTACCGCGGCCTTCTTGGCGCCAATGGGATAGCGGCCCGCAGGCTTGTCCGCGCAGGAAAGGCCTTACGGACGGGCCTTGCCAGGGCAAGGCCCTTCACCCGGGGCAGTGAGACAGATGTCCTGCCGAGGGCCTTGGCATTTTGTCTTTTGTTTTTAGGAAACCCGGGAAATCCGCCCTATTGCCAAAAGCAGGCTGTTGGGCTGTTTTACGGCCACAGTTTCAGCATACCATAAGGCGGGAAATACTTCCAGTATTTTCCATTGACAAGCTTTTTCTCCGTTCGATGCAAAGCAAAAAAAGACGCGGGAATTTGCGCCGTTCCCCGCATCTTTCTCAAAATATTTTTTCGCCGCCCCTGCCACCCCACCGGGCAGGAAGGTCAAAATCACACAGCCTTAAGCTACTGCCGCCTTTTTTGCATTATGGGCTTATCATATGCAGCGCCGCCCGGCAATATAGGATAAATCGCTTTCCCCGGCCGTTATCTCCGGGCAGCCCAATTGCCAGGACGGCCAAAAACGCGGCTATTTCGGCCGCTTCTTCATAAAGGCGGCTACAAGAGAGCATTTGCCAAAAAAGGGGGGATTTCACCATTAAGACGAAATCCCCCCGATCAACCGAAAGATACCTTTCACATCCGTTAGGGGTCATTGCCGCTTTCTGAATGTAATCACGAACGCCCCTTTAATCTGCACGGATGTTGCCATGTAATCGTATGTCACAAGCTCCCATCCATCAGCGGCCCTTTCATTGATCAACCGGTCTAATGCTTCTATATCCTTTGTGTCTGCTTTGTCAGAAAACCATTTGGTCCCTACCATCAAAATTTCTGTTTTGTAAGCGTACATGATTGAGCCTCCTTCTGTTGCTAATCATAATTTCAAGCTGCAAACTGTGGCTTATTGAATTGAAACGGGCTTATTATACCATGAACGCACAGCGCGAATGGTAGAATGGGCGATTTCGCCGGTTGCCCCGCCAGGGGCGAGGCGAACGCCATAAAAATAAATGATAATAGCCGTTTTGCGGCTATTATACCATCCGCGCAGGCACTTTTCAACCTTCTCTTAAATGCAGCAGCCGGTTGAAACCAACCTTTATACATTCCATCGCAGGCTTTATTTTATCCCCGTTCCCCCTTTTGGCGTTTGCCTTCTTCTGCTTCACCTCAGCGGCGCTTTTGCAATTTTTCCTCCGCTGCGGGGGTAGGCGGGCGGGGTGGGCAAAGCTTTGAGATAGACTACCAGCCATCGCTCGTCCCCTCCGGGAAGGGTGGCCGAACGCAACCGGGCCTCGCCTGCTCCCAACCTTTTGGCGGCAGCGCGGGCGGCTTCGGCTTCGGCGGGGCCGCTTTGGCCCTTCATGGCCAAAAAGCTGCCCCCCACCTTTACCAGCGGCAGGCAGTATTCGGCCAGCGCCGGCAGGGCGGCCACCGCCCGGGCGGTAGCCGCGTCAAACTGCTCCCTCCAGCCCTTGCGGGCGGCCTCCTCGGCCCGTTCCTTGGCAAACTCCACCCCGGCAAGGCTTAATTCCGCCACCACCCGGCGCAGAAAATCCAGCCGCTTGCCGGTGGGCTCCATCAAGGTCAGGGCGATGTCCGGCTTGTAGATTTTTGCCACAATGCCCGGAAAGCCCGCCCCGGTGCCCACGTCCACCACCCGTCCCGCGATCTCGGGCTGGGCGGCCAGCAAAAGGCTGTCAATAAAATGCTTGTCCTCGATGCCCTCCGGCTCGGTGATGGCGGTGAGGTTTACCCGCCGGTTGGTTTCCACCAGCAGCTTGGCGTACCGGTCAAGCAGCGCGGTCTGCTCCGCCGTCAGGGTAAGGCTGAGCGCGGCGCATTTATTTATCAGGCGCTGGCAGTCGATCATGGGGCTTCCCTCCCGGCTTTTTTGGATCGCGCAGAGGGTGCTTTGCCCTTATGCGCGGTAATAATTGTATAGCTGCCCGCATTCACGGTTATCTCATACTCCCCCACAGCAATATACCAGTTTTTCCCGATCCGTTCCATTTTGGCGGCTTCATCCAAAATCTGCGCTTTACTCCAAAAGACAACATCCTCTGTTTCGATCTGGCAGTTCCTTTTTATTCTGCTGATCCCCATTTCCGTTGTATGGAGCTTATCAAGGTTTGCAAGCAACGCATTCATTTCCCATTCCCGCATTTCAAAGATCATTTTTTCATCAAGCCGGGCAATTTTTTGCCCGGTTGCAACGGGGGTCTGGGGGCCGCGGCCCCCAGATTGGCCCCTGAACCTGCCCCTGAGCCTGCCCCTGAAATCCCCTCACTTCTTCTCCCGCGCGGCCTTGAGGGCCACCGCCAGTACCGCAACATCGCTGGGGGATACGCCCGGGACACGCCCGGCCTGGCCCAGATTGCGCGGCCGGATACGGGCCAGCTTTTCCCGCGCCTCGAGCCGCAGGCCCGCAATAGGCGCATAATCAAAGCCCTCCGGGATAGGGGTATTTTCCTGCCGGGCCACCTCCCGGATGGTACGCTCCTGCCGGGCAATATATCCCGCGTACCGTACCTCTGCCTCGATTTTTGCGGCAAGCCGGGCATCCACTCCCTCGCCCCAGCCAACAAGGGTGGCCAGCATTGCATAGCTCACCCCCGGCCGGCGCAGCAGGTCCAGCGCCCTGCCTCCGCTGGCAAAGGGTGTGGCGTCGGGCGGCAGCAGGGCATTGAGCCGCCCGGCATCGACCTGCACGGCCGCCAGCCGTTTGAGCTCGGCAGCCTTGGCAGCCTGGCCGGCCTGATACCTCGCCCAGCGCAGATTATCCACCAGGCCGTATTCCCGGCCGATGGGGGTCAGCCGCTCGTCGGCATTATCCTGGCGCAGGGCCAGCCGGTACTCACTGCGGCTGGTCATCATACGGTAGGGGTCCAGCACGCCCTTGGTTACCAGATCGTCCACCAGGGTGCCAAGATAACCCGTATGCCGCGCCAGCACCAGCTCCGGCCGGCCCAGGGCACGGCGGGCGGCGTTCAGCCCGGCCAGCAGGCCCTGCGCCGCCGCCTCCTCATATCCGCTGGTGCCGTTAAACTGCCCCGCGCCGTACAGCCCCGCCACTGCCTTGCATTCAAGGGTAGCATACAGGGCTGTAGGGTCAATGCAGTCGTACTCGATGGCATAGGCCGGCCGCATAATCTCCAGCCGCTCAAACCCCGCAATGCTGTGGTACATCTCGTTTTGGACATCTTCGGGCAGGCTGCTGCTCATGCCCTGCAGGTACATCTCTTCGGTGTCCTCGCCGCAGGGCTCTACAAAAATTTGATGCCGTTCCTTATCCGCAAACCGTACCACCTTGTCCTCGATGCTGGGGCAGTACCGCGGCCCGATGCCCTCGATCTGCCCGCCGTAGAGCGGGGAGCGGCGCAGGTTTTTTTGGATGATGGCATGGGTAACAGGGTTGGTATAGGCAATATAACAGTCTACCCGGTTGTGCAGCGGGCCGTCGGTCAAAAAGCTGAAAGGCTGCAGCTCTTCGTCTGCATCGCCCGGCTGCCGCGTCAGTTTGGAAAAATCGACACTGCGGCGGTGCACCCGTGCAGGGGTACCGGTCTTGAACCGGCGCAGCGGCAGGCCGGCCGTACGTAAGCTCTCGGTGAGGGCGCAGGCAGCGTGCTGGCCGTCCGGCCCGCTGGCATAGCTTGCGTCCCCTACAAAAATCCGGCCGCCAAGATTGGTACCGGTAGCCAGCACCACACATTTTGCACTGTAATGGCCGTTCAGGCGCGTAACAACCCCGCGCACCTCACCGCCCGCAATTTCCAGCGCAGTAACCTCGGCCTGGTGGATCACAAGGCCGGGGGTTTTTTCCAGCGCATGCTTCATGTACATGTGGTACCGCTTGCGGTCGGTTTGCACCCGCAGACTGTGCACCGCCGGGCCCTTTCCCCGGTTGAGCATCCGACTCTGCAAAAAAGTAGCGTCGGCCGCCAAACCCATCAGGCCGCCCAACGCGTCCACCTCCCGCACCAGATGCCCCTTGGCCGTACCCCCGATGCTGGGATTGCAGGGCATGTTGCCGATGGCGTCCAGGCTCATGGTAAACAGGGCGGTGCGAGCCCCCAGCACTGCCGCCGCATGGGCCGCCTCAATGCCGGCATGCCCCGCTCCAATTACAATGACGTCGTATTCTCCCAGATGGTTCAAATCGATTTCCCCTCTTTGCTGAGGCAGGCGCTGGGGGGCAGGTCCTTGAGGTTGGTGCTGTTGATGGTCTCCACTATCTTCCGGAA
>CAJTSP010000011.1:11561-34801 GCA_910578965.1 uncultured Oscillospiraceae bacterium | reverse complement strand
GCTGGGCCGCGAGCACCCCGGTATAGTATGGGTTTTGGTTATATAAGTAACCAGATACGCCGGTAAGCATAACAGCCTCTTTCTCCCTCCGTACAAGAATGCGCCGCCAAAATACTCCAATGCCAGTATACAAAACTTTTGCGCAAAATACAAGGGCAATGTTGGGGGATAGAACGCCCAAGCACGGGTTTTTCAAGCAATCTCTCGGACCGGCCGGGCAGAGGGCCTCGGCAAAGGGACACAGCCTTTTTTTGCACGCCCACAGGGTTCTTTCCCGAGCCCCGGCGCCGCAAAGCAGGCCTCTGCGGCGGGCCCGCCATTTCCTTTATGCGGACAACCGTTTGCAAAAAGGCGGGCAGGCCGGTCCTGTCACAGATAGCAGGCCGCAGGGCATATCAATAACGCAGCTCTTCGATCTTTCCATGCTCCGGGTGTTCTATTCCCAGGACATATTGCATGAGCGTCCCATGGGACACGGCAATAACGGCACGATAACCCTTGTACCTGTCCAAAACAGCCATAACCCGTTTCTTCATTTGGCCTACAGATTCCCAACGGCATTGTGCCCCTTTTGGGTGACGGCCGTGATGTTCCGTTAAGCTTTTATAGGAATCTGCCGCCAGCTTATCGGGCAAAAATTCATATGAGACACCGTCTGCCAGCCATTCGTGCAAATCGGTTTCTACCTTCATCTCAATATGTAAATCCTTTGACAAAATAGCGGCACTGTGCATTGCGCGGCCGTATGGCGACGTAATAATCAGCTCAGCATCTTGAAGCCTGCCGTCCTTGGCGGCCTCATGGATCTGTCGGGCCCCCTTTTCGGACAACGGCATCATATTATAGGCAAACCCTTTATAGAACTTTTTCCCGGCCATCGAGGTATCCATTTGGCCATGACGTATAAAATAGAAGACAGCCATCGATTAACAGCCTCTGCAACAAAAATTTATAAAAGGGGTATGCTGTGCCGGCCTGCCGCCTACCGGCGTATAAGCCCTTGTCAAAAGATACAGGCAACCGCAAAGCAGGCCGCCCCAATCCCCAGCGCCAGCAGGCACCAGCCCCACTGTACCGGCACCGGGCCCTCGGCGGGCTGCTGGCCCGGCATGGGGGCAAAGCCGGGATAAATTTTGTAGAGGGTAATTTTGCGGCGTTTGCCGCTCTCGGTCTCGTAAGACAGCTTCCAGCCCCATTTGGTTTCTTTAACCGTCTCGGGGTTATAGAGCGGCAGCCCTGCAAGCGCTGCGGGCGCTGCCGCCAGGCCGACCACCTGCTGCGCGCCGGTATCGGGCGGGCAGGCCATGCGCAGGGCCGCCTGCTGCGCGCGCTGGCGCTCCTCGGGGGTGAGCTTGTACCAGCGCACGGCGGTAAGGTTAACCCTTTTGTCGGTAAAACGGTGCAGGCTGTTGAGCTGGGTAAGCTGGAACCGCCAGAGCACCCCGTCGATCCGCGCAAGCAGGATGGAATTGTCCTGCACGTGCGCAATGCCTACAATCATAAGCAGGATAGCACAGTATATCACCACAACCCCCGCAATCATCAGCGGCCCGGCCCCGGCCAGCCCCCCGACAATCAAAAAGCCCGTCCCCAGGACCAGCTCGAGGACAGCCGCCAAATTGCCGCCGGTACGCATGGGCGCCGCCCACTGCTTAACCGGCGGATAAAAAACAGCCTGCTGCGCGCCGCTTTGTACGCCGGCGCTTTCCGCTACCTCGCGGGTGGTAAGCGAACCGGTCATGCCGCTGCGCAAAATCGGCACCGCCCCCAGCAGGGTAAACAGGTAGAGCAGCGCCAGGTTGCCCCAAAATACGCCGCCGCTCACTACCTGATCACGCAGCAGCGCCGGCACAGCCAAAAAAACCTCCCATACCGGGATGCCATAACCGAGCGCGATGTCAATGGCAAAGTCCAGTTGGTTGGCAAGGTAGGTCATTGCCAGCACCAGCACAATCGAGGCGCCCGCCCCCTTTTTGCTCAAGGCGCCGGCAAACCGTTCATACCCCTTGAGCGAAAAGAGCGCCATGACCACCCCCGAAATGGCGGATACATATCCCAGCCGGCTGATCACCAGGATGCAGGCCACCCCCAGCAGTGAGCCGAGGAACGCCCCCAAAAGCCCTTTTGCAAAATTTTCGTGTTTTTCCTGCCCAATCATAAAAATCTCCTCCAAAGCCCCATGTTTTCTGCCGCCCCCTTGCGCCGGGGGGCCCCGGCTTTACAAAACAGCCGCATTTACCGGCTACAAAGCCGCCAGCAGCCCTCGGCATCCCTCGCTGACATCCCGCCAGGCAGCCTCGAAATCGCGGGTATACCAGGGGTCGGCCACCGGGCCAGGCCGATCGGTAAAATCCATCAGCAGGCAGAGCTTGCCGGCCGGATCTCCCCCGCAGATACGCCGCATGTTTGCCAGGTTCTGCCCATCCATACCGATCAACAAATCGTAATGGCCATAGTCTGCCCGGGCTAACCGGCGCGCCGTTTTACCCGCGCAGCCAATCCCGCGCCGGGCCAGCAGCCGCTGCACGGGCGGGTAAACCGGGCTGCCCAGCTCCTCGCCGCTGGTGGCGGCCGAGGCAACCTCAAACTCCGCCGCGCGCCCCGCCTTTTCCGCCATATCCCGCAGCGCAAATTCCGCCATGGGGCTGCGGCAGATGTTTCCGTGGCAGACGAACAATATTTTATGCAACCTATCCCGTCCCTTCACCCGCGGCAAGGCCATGCCTGCCTGATTGGGTAATCCACATCTATTGTATCATACCAGGGCCTGTTTTTGTAGCGTAAAATCGCGGGGCGCGCTTTTGCTGCCCGTACGGTGCGTTCTGGCGAAGGGCGGCGCGCCCGCCGCGGCCTTTCAAAAAAGGATAGCATCCTGCGCCTGCCTGTGGTACACTAAAATGCACAGGACTTATATTCGGGAGGGACGGCAAAAATGCAGCTTTTTACACCGCAGGAATGCACGGCCAATTATGCGGCCGCCGGCCGCGCCAAAGCCCGCATGCCCTTTTTAAGGATGTTTTTGCTGGCGGTTCTGGCAGGGTTTTTGATCGGCATGGGCGGAGCCGTAACCAACACGGCAGCCCATTCCATCGCCAACCCGGGCGTGGCAAGGGTGGTGTGCGGGCTGCTGTTTCCTTTTGGCCTGGCAATGGTGGTTTTAACCGGCGCCGAGCTTTTTACCGGCAACACCCTGCTGGTTATCCCGGTGCTTGGCGGCCAGGCTGCCGTGGGGGATGTCCTGCGCAACTGGGGCGCCGTATACCTGGGCAATGCGGCTGGCGCCCTGCTTACCGCCGCCGGCTGCGTTTTTGGCGGGCAGTTGGATTATTCGGGCGGGCAGTTAGCCGTTTTTACCATGCGGCTGGCGGCCTCCAAGTGCGGGCTGCACCCCGCCCGCGCCGTAATCCTGGGGATTTTCTGCAACCTGCTTGTAACAACCGGAGTGTTGCTTTCCCTTTCGGCCAAGGATCTTACCGGCCGGGTGGCAGGCGCCTCCCTGCCGGTGGCTTTTTTTGTAATCTGCGGGTTTGAGCACTGCGTCGCCAACCTGTTCTACATCCCCGCCGGGCTGCTTGCCCGCACAGTGCCGGCGTACGCCGCCCTGGCCGCAGAGGCCGGGATAGACCTTTCGGCCCTGAGCTGGGGGAGCTTTCTGCTGCAAAACCTGCTGCCTGTTACGTTAGGCAATCTGCTGGGCGGGCTTGCCATGGGCTGGCTGTACTGGTACTGCCACGGCCAAGGGGCGCGCTACGGGGGGCGTATGGCGTAAAAGGCCGGGGCCCTTAGCAGCGGTGAGATAAAAAACAAAGAATCCGTAAAATTCAATCCACCGAGCATTCGCTGGGCGGCTGCAGCCGCAAGGAAGGAAAGCGCGGGAATGCTTTGTGTATTCCAAGTTTTTCTGACGCAGCGGATGCGACTGACCAGTAGAGTTTACGGCTTTGTTTTCTTATGGAACCGTCGCTTTAGGTCGTTTCCCGCACAGGGCCGTTTTATCTCACCGGGGTGGGCACATACGGCATTGTCCCCAAAGCTACCCGTTGGACGGGGCGGCTTGGGGACGGTGCGGGCCCGCCAAAGCGCCAAAAGGAACCGAAGATTTACCCTGCCGAACAGCCACAGGCAGCGGGGCAAACGCGCCCCACTGCTTAAAAAGAAAATCGGGGCAAGCAATACAAAGCCTGCCCCGACGTATTGGCGGAAAGAGAGGGATTCGAACCCTCGGAGGGTTTATGGCCCTCACACGATTTCCAGTCGTGCGCCTTAGACCAGCTCAGCCATCTTTCCAAACAATATCCTCCCTGATATGATACCCAAAAGCGGCCGGTTTGTCAAGGGCAAACCGGCCGCTTTTGCTGGCCATATTTTTGTTCTGCGCCCCTTTTGGCCCTGCGCCGCGCGCAAAGCCCCCGCCCGGGCTTTTATCGCAAAAGGCGGCGGTCAGCAATCGGTGCGGGACGGATAGTAGAGGTTGTTCGAGATAAATTCCAGCTTATCCTTGAGGATCACCTCAAGGTCGCTCACGGCAGATACCATATTGGCCACCGTCTCGTTGGCCTCCACGATCTTGCAAAAATCCAGATCCTGCATCGTGAGGACGCACTGCAGGTGCTCGCCCTCCGCGTTGAGGATGTGGCTCAGGGCGGTTTCTTCCAGCGCAATGCTCTCGATAAGGTCGGTCACAGCCTGGGACATCGGCACGGGGTTGTTCTGCATACAGATACTCGGCATTGACATAAGGCATTCCCTCCAGCAGATAGTTTTTTCAGCGGCACCCTCACTATATGCCTTTGCCGCACAAATGTGCGTTCCCCGGCGCTTTCCGCCCTGAAAAAACGTACCTGGCCGCTGCTGCAAAAAGGGCCGGCTGCCTTACTACCGGCCCGGGCCCTTTATCGCTCCCGCCGGGCGTCTGCCCCGGCAAGAGGGCCCTTCTCGGGCAGGTCCCAGCCGATGCTCCTCTGCTCCCCCTCCAGCAAACGCTCGTAGGTTTGCTCAAACAGCAGCTCCAGGGTTTCCCGCACATGGTCCTGGGTGGTTTGGCAAAGCTTTTTCAGGCAGCGCGGATTGCACTTTTCTTCCGCCACCCGCGCCTCGCTGCCGAGAGCCCGGATGCTGCCGCTGATATGGCTGCGCGCAAGCGGGGCGCCGGCCGCCGTAACAAAAAGCGGACCGGATTGGATATTCGCCTGCCTGGCGTAACCGGTCAGCTCGCTTTGCAGGCAGGCAGGGATGTACACCGTCTGCTTATCCAGCACAAGGCGGCCCCGGCAGACGGCCTGCACGGTGAGCAGCCGGAGCTCCTGGACCGAAAGGCCCAGCGTACCAAATACCTTAATCATCAGGTATGTGCGCTGTTTTCCCAACAGCCGCGCCGTACCCAGCAGCCTAAGGTACTCGCTGCGGGTCAGCTCTGGCTGGACCGAATCGCCCGGCAGGGCATGTGTCTGCGCCTGTAGCTCCCTGCGGCCACAGTATTCGGCCAGGCTGTTCATGGCCGAAATGCGCACATTGATTGTGCGGGGTGCGAGGCCCTGCTCCTGCATCTCCAATTTCCACTCGTCCAGCGTGCCGCGGGTAACGCGTTTTCCTCCTGCCAGCATGCCGTAAAACTGTTCCAGGCTTTTGCGGTAGCACTGGATGGTCTCCGGGGTACGCCCCTTCTCCGCCATGCTGGCCAAAAAAGACTCGATCAGCTCGGCCGACAAGAGCATCCCCTCCGGCTCCTTCAAAGCCCTTTCCGCCTGCGGTATACGCAGGCCCGCACGGGAGCGTTCCATCCTTAATCCCCCCTTTTAGCGGTAGCAAGATAGGAAGCAAAAAACCCAAAAAATTTTGCCGGGGATTCCGCTGTACGGCCAGGCCTGCAAAAAAGGTCGGTGCGCACCCTGAATTTTCCCGGCATGGCGGCTGCGGCCGTACAGGCAGGCTTGCCAGCCCTGTTTTTTACGGAACCGCCGCCTTGGCGCCGCTCTTCTTTTTTCCCTCATCCAGCCGCGCCCCGGCTGCATACAGCGCCGCCGCACACACCAAAAGGGACAGCGCGCCCATCTTGCCTGCCGTACTGCCCAACACAAGCGCCGCCTCGCCCCAAAGGGGGATGCACCCCTCCACCACGCCCAGCAGCCGCTCGTACGAGACCGTCCGCGGGTCCTGGGCATGGTTTGCATCCCCTTTGGTAACCAATTCGCGCCGGGCCGGGTCATTGCTAACAATGCGATGGGTGATTGTGTCCTCTCCCCCCGGGCCATCCATCCCGCTGCGGAAGGCTACAATCTGCCCGGGCAGCAGGCTTCCAGGGTCCTGCACCTCCCGCACAAATACCAGGCTGCCCACCGGCAACTGTGGTGCCATACTGGCGCTGGTAATCACAAAGGATTGCCGCCCCAACAGCCGGGGCAGCCCCAAAAGCATATACAGCCCCACTACCGCAAGCAGGGAAAATAGGCCTACGGCCCGGCAAAACGCCGCAGCAGCCCTTTTGCCGTGTTTCATCCCGCCTGCCCCCGCACATTCAGCGCCCCAAAGCTTCCCAGCGGCCAGATACGCAGGCGCAGCTTGCCCACTACCTGCTCGTAGGCCACACAGCCTACCGAGGCACTGCGGGAATCCACCGAGACGCTCCGGTGATCTCCCATTACAAAATAGCGGGATTCCGGCACCTGATAGGGCAGGGTAATGTTGCAGTCGCCCCGTGACGGTTCAAGAACGTAAGGCTCATCCAGCACAACGTTGTTTACCGAAACAACGCCATCCGCGCTGATGTTCACCCAATCCCCCGGCCCCGCAATAACCCGTTTGATGAGGATTTTGTTGTTGTAATAAAACGCGATGATATCACCGGTCTCAAATTCCTCGTTTTTCACCGCCACCACCAGCTCGCCGTCGTTGAGCGAGGGGGCCATGGAGCTGCCGGTAATCTGTAGCACCGGCAGCCAAAGGGTGGCTACCAGCACCGCCACGGCAGAAACCGTGATAAGCGTAAACAAGGTGCTGCGAAATGCGGCCGCCAGCCTTTGGTTGCTCTTTTGGCGCGCAACGGCCCGCTCAAGCACCGCAGTCCCGGGCAGGTCGGACGGGTCATATCCCTTGTGCTTCATTGGCCAGGCCCTCCGTTGCCGCGCCGCAGGCCGCATCCTTTTGCGCTGCGGCGTCCCGTCCTGCATCCTCCTGCCGCCGTGCCTTTACGCTTTCCAGATACAGGTCGGCCGCGGCCTGCGCCTTTTCAAATATCCCGCTCAGCCGCAGAGCCGCCTCCGCAATCGAGCCGGCCTCGGCCAGCTCGATCCTGCGGCTTTCCAGTTGACGGGCCAGTTGCCCGTTTTTTTCCTTCAGCGCGTCGATCTCACGGCTCTGCGCCAGCAGGATCTCCAGCAGCTCCGGCCGTCTGAGGCGCTTCAGTTCCTTATCGGTCATTGTCCCTTCCCCCGTTTCTTTTGTATTGCAGCCCCTCTGCGGCCGGTCAGGCACAGGGGCGCAATACAGCAAAAAGCACATACCGCTCGTCACTGTCCCAGGTGTGGGCACAGGTCGAAAGCAACACGATGCGGTCCTGCGGCGCCGGCTGTACCTGTGAGGCAAAATCCGAGCGGGCCGCGCAAGCCTGCCAGTATGCCAAAAGCTGCTCGCCCGGCTCTGAAATGATCTGATAGGTATCGGCATCGCTCAGCACGGTGGTATAACCGGCAAAAACGAGCAGCCGGTAGTCCTGCGCAGGCGTGTACAGCCAAATGTCCAGGCCTTTTTCGTACAGCCGGCCGCTGCTGTAGCCCACAAGCGGGGCAAACATGCTGCCGTCCCGCATATTGTGGCCATATAAAATTGTATTCCCGTCTGCAAACCCGGCGCGATTGGCCGCCTCCACAAAGACGGCGCCGTGGGCGTTGCTGCTGCCGTCTGCCAGATGCGAGAGGTAGAATTGGTTGTCCTGCCCCTGCACCACCGGCAGGCTGATGCCCAGCGCCTCGCAGCAAAGCCAGCCTACAATTTCGGGGTTTAGCTGCTGCAGCGCCGCAAAGTCCACCTCGATCGCAGTCTGCCGCCCTGCCCCGGCAGCCGGGGCATCCTCCGCCATGCCGCCCTCCTCCGCCTGCGGCACAGGGGAGGTATATTGCGCCGCAAGCCGTTCATAGGCCGCTTCGCTCTGACGGTCCCCCTTTAGCGCCGACATCACCTGAAAGGCTGATACCGCCATCACCGCGAGGCCGAGCGTCAGCACGCCCACCCAAACTATACGTTTCATCACAAGGTCCTCTCCCGGGGCGTGTTGTTCCGGCTGATCCGGCAGGACGGACAGGGTTCAAAATGGCATCCTCTGCCGGAGGCGCTGCCTACAGCGAAAGCAGCGCGGAGCGGAAGATGCTCCGCGCGCCCCGCGCCGCCCGGCCCTGCCCCATAAAACCGCCGCGGCCGCGGCGGTTTTATGGGGCGGCAAAGCCGCATTAGTCCTGCTGTGTTTTGGCCTTTTGCCCGCGGCGCCTGAATAGCAGCCAGGCCGCAAGCAACACCAGCAATATTGCCGCCGCAAGGCCTGCCCGCACCATCCACAGGTGCGCCGCCCCCTCGCCGGATAGGTCCGCCGGATTGCCGACATCGCCCGGGCCGGCGCTGGGGGTCTGCTGCTCATCCAGATCCAAGACCTCCTGCGGGGCAAGCGGGGTCGGGTTTTCGGGAAGCTCCTCTGCGCCGGGGCCTGCCGGGGCCTCCGGGCCTGCCGCTGCACCGCCCGGCGCCGGTACGGCGCCGCCCGGAGCGGCCACGCCGGGCTCTGCCGGCACATCCACCGTCACATAAACGGTCTCGGTATCGCCCGGGCCTGCCGCCGGCGCTGCGGCCGGCGTGTAAACAAAGGTAAAAACATTTTCCTCCGGGTTTTCGCTGATGGTTTTGGTGAGGTTATAGGCCTGCGGCTCGTACCCCTCGATATAAGCATAGGGGACGATTGGCTTATCCCCTACATTGGCACGCAGGATACGGGATGCAGCCAATGGGTTCCCGGCCGCGTCCACATAGCGGATGGTACAGTCTACCATCGCGCCGCGGATACCATAGGCAACCACATAAATTTCATCCCTTTGTACGCCGAACGCCTGCGGCATAAGCTCTTCATGGCCGCTCAGCCGCACGCCAAGGACATAATATTTGCTGTTTTGGCGTTCCAGCGCCTCGTTCAGCTCGTTCACCTTGGCCTCAAGGCTCACCTGCCCGCCCGCCGGCCGGCCCGGGTATACGCAAACGTCGCTGCCGTCCTCAAATGCGGCGTGCGCACCGGCCGAAAGGGTAATTGTGTAGGTGTATCCGCCATCCTGCGGGGCGTCATCCTCGGCAAAGGCCGGCAGGGCAAACGCGCAAAGCAGCAAAAGGGCCGCCAGCAGGCTGCCGAGCCGCTTGTTTTGGGCTGTTTTATTCATGACAACCACCGCCCTTTTTGCGTTTTTTTGCCTCGGACACCAAAAGGCCGGCTACCAACGCGGCACTGGCGAACAGCAACGCCAGCCAAAAGGCCAGGTTGCCGGTATCGTTGGTTTTGGCTGCAATCACCGTACGGCGCAGCAGCGGCACAATAACCTGGCGGTTTTCCCCCTCTGCCGGCTGTCCCGCGCGCTCCTCCACCGCAAAGTTCATCAGCAGCATGGCGTCGCGGTTTTGGTAAACATTGCCCTGCGTCTCGCCGTCCAGCCCCACCGTGAGCACCACCTGCGCGGTTTCGCCGGGGGCCAGGGTGTCCAGATAAAAGTAGTTGCGCAGCGAGCTTACCGCCTCGCTCAGGCCCTCTTCGCCCTGTGCGCCGGCCCGCGCCGTGCCGGTACCGTTGACCCGGTCGCTGCTGTACAGCTCCTGCGTTTCGCCGCCGGTCCGGTAGCTCAACTGGTAAGAATACGCGCCGCCGGTTGCCACAGCGTCGGCCTCCATATTCTTGGTTACGTCGTTCAGCATATACCAGTCGGTCTCTACCTCGCTGGTATTGCGCAGGGTTACCGTAAAGGTTGCGCTGTCCCCCGGCTGCATCTGGTTGACCGTGTCCGCCAGGTCTCCCGCCGGGAAATTGTTCGCAAGCCCGTCGCCGCCGTATTCAATCCAGCGGTCGTCCCCTTCGGCAGACGCCGGCAGGGCAAAAAGCGCGGTGAGCAGCACTGCCAGCAGCAGGCAGCATATTTTGTTTTTCATCCTCGCTCCCCTCTCCTTCTTACTGCAGGCTCAGGCTGCCGGCCTCGTCAACCGAGACCTTTGCGCCCCAGGCGCTTTGGATCGCGGCTGCCGCATTATGGGTCTGCACACAGTCCACCTCCACCTCCAGCGCAAAGGTCATCCCCTCATAAGGGTAGCTTGCCGTAATGGTGGTATAGGTTTTGCCGTCTTGGGCTCTCTGTGTTTCGGTTGTGGTAACCAGGTCTGCCAAATCCCCGCGGATGCGCAGGGTATCCATCAAGGGGGCGGAGGTCTCGCCGGCCGCCAACGGGGTGCGATAATACAATACCGTGCGCTCCTTGGTAGCGGAGGCGTCAGGGTCCACCACCCAATCGCCGCTTGCGCCCAACGGGCTGACCTGCCCGTCCTGCGCCGCAAACCCGATCTGGATCAGGTCCGGGTCCAGCCCGGTCAGCTTATTGCCGCTACCGTCGGTCCAGTATTTATAAACCACCACCCGTACATATTCGTCGATGCTGCCGGTATTCTGCACGGCCAAGGCCTCGCTGTAGTTCTGCCCCAGGTGGAACCGCCCTTCCCCCGCGGCCAGGCCCCCCAGCAGGGGCTGCGCGGCAGCCGGGTCGGCGGAGTCGGAAATCCTTGTTCCGTTTTCCAGCAGGGCCGCATGGATTGTGGTGTCGGTTACCAACTGGGCGTTGTAGTTGTTGCTGGCCATTGTAAGGGCCGCCCGGCTGGTCTGCACCCCGCTGAAAGCCGTCATCAGCACAGCGGCCGCCAGCAGGCAGCAAAAAACGGGCCGGCGTTTCAAAAATGCTGTAAGCCGTTTCACTGCACGCCCACCTCCTTCGCCTCGGCATCCCAGTCGGCATAGGGCGTGCCGTCCGCCTGGTAGCGCACCGGGGTGCACTCCTCAATCACAATCACGTTAAAATCGCCCTGAACCTGGCTTTTTTCCCAAGTGATCGTAAAGGTTAGCGGGCCGGTAGCATCGCCGGGTTCGATATAGGTGTGATAATACCACCAGCCGTCGGCCTCCTGCTGCCAGCTCCCAGCGGTTTCCGGCGCAGCCTCAACCGTAAACTGTTCGCCCGCCGCCGCACACACCCGCACATAGCACGGGACCTCGCCCGTGTTTTTTACCGAGACGGTTTTTTGATTTTCCTCTACCGTTTCGGTAACCTCTGTTGTTACCGTAAAGCCCCCCAGCGCCCTGCTGCCCTGCGCAAGCGTATAATTGGTAAAGTACGCCATGGCTTTTCCCACCGAGGGGGCGAAAATTACGGTGAACGCCAAGCAGGCCAGCACTCCGGCCCACCGGCTCAAGCTCTGTTTTTTGTTCATCTGCTACACCCCCCTATCACGCCGCCCCGGCCGGCTGGGCAGGCCCGCCGGTCGGCGCGTCCCATGCCTGCGCATCCGGGTTATATGTGTACCGGTTTACCACGGATGCGCCCCATCCTTGGGTCCCATCGTAGTCGTTGGTAAAGCGCGCCGTGGTTGTGGCGTCGATTGCCGTATTGGCCGGCATCGGCTCGATGCTCCAGCTCTGCGCGCCCTGCTGGGCGTAAGACGCCCCGCTGTAAACCTCGGTTACGGTTACCTTTGCCCCGGCGGGGATGTTGGCCAGGTCGACATGCTGGAGGCCAGGGGCGCTAAATGCAATCGAGACCACATTGCTGTATACCGTTTGGGCCTGGCCGTCCTGGGCTTTTTCGGCCTTGACCTCAAACACAAAGCTCACAGGGCCCAGGTCTGCCCGGTACCGCAGCAGCTCCTTTTCGATCCGCAGCATCCCCACCAGGTCTACGCGCTCCGGCTTAAGGGTCAGCTTAGCGTTATAGGTGAGGTTATACAGGTAACGGTCCTGCTCGGGGCCGCCCTCCTGATAGCCCGGGTTTTCGATCGGCTCGGTGGTAGGCAGGGTTACCAAGCTTGGCGCAAACTGGTATTCGTACGCGCCAAAGCCCACTGCCTCGGGCAAAAGGAGATACAAGCCAACCGGCAGGCCGTTTATGCTCCCCTTGCCGCCGGCAACCTCTATGGTTTGGGCCGGCTCGAGGCCGCTTTCTTCCACAAGCTCTTTAAGGCTACCTGCCAGCCCCTCCAGCTCATCCACCGTCGCATCACTGCCATAAGCCGATAGATCCTCCCCGGCAAAATCTCCTGTGCCCTGCCCCTCTGTACCCACCGAGCCGTCCGCATTCATGCTGGCCACAAAATAGGCTTTTACCTCAAAGGAACAGCCCGGTTCCCGCAGCTCGTCAAAGCCCTGCTGCGGCGTCTGCACAGCCAGGGTACAATCCTGCCTCGCTGTGTCCACCGTATTTACGGCGGCAGCCGTAAGGGCCGGCACAAGCCCGGTAATGCACAGGGCAACCGCCAGGAGCACCGCTCCCAAGGCCCTGTTTCGTTTTTGCTTCTGCATTTCCTTCACCTCCGCGGTGTGATAAGCCTTGAATATTTCTATCTCAGCCCTTGCCGCGCTTTTTGGGGCGCGGCCGGTGCAGCAGAACAAACAGCATGCCCGCCAGCAGGACAGGCGCGGCAATGGCAACGGCCACAAGGTTGGTGTTTACCTGGGCCGCCTCGGAGGATACCTCCAGCGATTCGAGGTTGTCTACCCGGTGGCCCCGCACCAGCAGCCGGTGCGAGTTGACCCCATACGGGGTACAGGTAACGAGGGTACACAGGTCTTCGCCGGGTATGATCTTCAGCGTTTCGATCTCCTCGGGCAGGACAATCAGGATCTGATCCACCTGATAGGTGAGCTCCCGGCCGAGGGTGCGCAGCACAAAGATGTCGCCCTCCACCAACTGGTCGATGTCGGTAAACAGCCGGGCACTGGGCAGGCCCCGATGGCCGGCCAGCACGCAGTGGGTGCTCTCGCCGCCCACCGGCAGCGAACTGGCCTCCATATGGCCGACATACCGCTGCAGCATCCCCTCGTCGGTGCCGTGATAAACCGCGAGGTTTGCCCGCACCTTGGGAATCTGTATGCTACACATCACCCCGCCCGCCTGGCCGGGCAGTTGTAGCTGGGCATTGTATTCGGTTTCCTTGTCGGCCGGGAGGACCATCCCATACTCATTGGCCGCCAGCCCGGCATTGTACTGCTCGGCCGCGGCCAGCAGCCGCTCACACTCGGCCGCATCCAAAGTGGATACCGCTTCGGAATAGCTCTCGATGGCACGGGTCTGGTGAAACGAATTCCAATAGTTGCTCACGGTGGGGTACAGCAGCAGGGACAAGCCTGTCACGAAAACCACTGCCAGCAAAATGGTGGACCGATGCTTTTTCATGGCAGGCCTCTCCTTGCTGCTGCTCCCGGGGCGGGGCAGCCCTGTTTTTGCCCCGGGAACAGCATGGTTCAGGTTTTTTGGGGGCTGCAGATGCGCCGGTAGCGCCAGCCGTGCACCCGGCAGCCCTGTAGGTAAGCCGGATGGCCTCATCTGCGCGCTGCCTGCGCGGGCCAGCCGCGCGCCGCCTTACCGGGCGGTACGGCCCCGCCAAAGGCGTCTCAGCCCTTGGGCTCCTCGCCGCCCTCGGCACGCTTTTTGGTCACCAGCAGCACGCCGGCGCCCAGCAACAGGATAGCGCCCGCCACATAAAAGATGGTGGTGCCGATGCCGCCGGTGGCGGGCAGTTGGGCGCCCTTTTCGTTCGGGACAAGGGCTGTCTTTATCAAACTGATTTCGGTTGCATCTGTTTTGTTTTCAACCGTTTCGCCCTCTTTGACCTGCAGGCCGCCCTCTGTAACCGTTACTTCGGGAATCGCGATTTCCTTTGCTTCGGTCATGAGATTGTAGCCTGCGGGGGCCTCGGTTTCAATCAGGTAGTAGGTACCGGCGGGCAAGCCGGCAAAGCTTGCTGCGCCGTCGCCATTGGTAGCCTTTTCGTCGCCTTTTACGGTCTCGGTTTCTGGAACAAAGGTAACCTTGTAATCCGCATCCACCCGGTAATAGAGATGCTCGTCATTCTCGCCCAGCATGTACAGCTTGAACTTTGCGCCCGCAAGCTTTACATCGTCCGAGCCGCTCACGAATTTATCCACAACAATATTGCCGTTGGTAACATAGGCCTTTTCTGTAACGGTGCCGGTGCCGCCCACCCCTGTAACGGTGGGATCGTTGCTGTATTCGAGCGTTGCGATGTTGGGCGAAACCGCACCGACCGCATTTTCGTTCACCTCAGCCGAATAGCTGACCACGATTGTGGCGCCCGGGGCCAAGTCCATAATCTTTTCGCTGAAATCAACAACAATCGTGCTGACGCCGTCCGCAGTGGCAACGCTCGGCGTTACCTCCTTATACTCCGTACCGTTTAAGCGGATCTCGAGGGTTCCCTCTTGCAGGGTCAGCCCTGCGCTCATGGTATCCGTAATTTTATACGTATACGATTCAAAGCCCTCGGTTTCGGGCACCTCGCCCGTAATCTTATAGCTCACCACCCGCCCAACATTGGCGGCGACAATCTTCTCCTCGTCCACCGTTTTGTCAAACACGATGTTGCTTTTGTTGCGGATTTCCACATAAGGGGTTACGTTGTCCAGGTTGCAGAGCGCCTCGGTATTGCTGCTCGCAACAAAGTAATAGCCCTCGGCTACATCAAGATTCACCGGGCCGTCCGCAGCAGCCGTTTCGGTGTTCTCGGCCTCACCCAAGCTGTTCTGATGCCCCTTTAGGAAAGCGGCCAGCGCCGCGGCGCTGAAGGTCTCTTTATTAAACGCAACGCTATATTGGGCCTTTTCGGGTATCTTTGTAAATGTAAGGCCCTCGAACTTGCTTGTTGCCGTGCCCGCTGCTGTATCCACGTTAGCCAGTACCTGCAGCACGGGGCTGTCAGCGCTGATTGTATAGGCGTACATGTCTTGGTCTGCATCATAGGACACATCAAAGACCTTATAGGCGCTGTAGGTCTCGCCTTCCTTTGCATTGAGCACCGTGATGCCGGTTTTGTCCTCATCCGCTGCAAACACGGGGACGGCGGCAAGGCTGAGCGCCAGGGCCAGCACAAGGGCCAGCAGCTTTTTTGCTTGCTTCATACGTTTTCCTCCTAACGGTATATCTGTGGTTTGCCTGCGCCGGCCTGCCGGGGGGATCGTATCCGCCCCGGCAGGGGGATGGTGCGGGCGCTTGGGGCAAGGCCGCGCTTGACGGTCAGGAGGCATCCACCTCCCCTGTGCGCCTGCGCTTGTTCCAAAGCAGCAGCGCGCCAAGCATCACCGCCGTACCGGACAGGATAAACGGCATTGTGCCGACGCCGCCGGTTTTGGGCATTTCATAGCCCAAACGGTTGGTGACAGTTTCGGAAACGGAATTGCCGTCGGCCGGCTTTGTTACCACCGTGTAGCCCGTTTTGAGGCGGTACCCGTCCGGCGCGCGCAGCTCGCAGTAGGCATACTCGCCGCGCAGCAGGCCGCTCCAATCGATCATGCCGCCGTTATTGGTCGTACGGATGTCCATAAGATAATAGGCCGTCCCGTTTTCTGTATAGGTATCATCCAGGCCGGAATATGTCTCTTGCCAATCAGCAACTGCCTCGTCCTCCATCTTATCTTTTTCTTCCGGGCTGTACAGTGCAAATACCGCGCCCGGCAGGCCCATCAGGTTATCCGCGTCGATCTTGTGCAGCAGCAGTTGCCACTCGCTGCGGATGTTTGTGCACTTGATCTGCTGATTGATTTCCGGCACATACGTAAAGGTCAGGCCGTCGACAGGGTTCTTGCTGGAATTGTTGATAGAGCCCAGCAGGTACTCGCCGCTTTGCATGGACTCGGAACCAAGCTCCAAGATCGTATACTTTTTGTCTCCTTCTTTGGGCATCCAGTCCCAAAGCTGCTCTGTTGGCTCAAAGCCGTTTAGCCCACAGCGCCAGACATGCTGGTTTTCCAGCAGTTGCGGGACAGAGGCCGAATCGCCCTCTTTCACGTCCACGGTTATCACCATGTACGCACGCCCAGCCTTATCCAGCGCCTCAGCAATCTCTTGGTCGGTCTGATCGCCGGTTACTCCGGCCACCTTTGCACCCCGATAAATCAGGAACCGGAAGCTTTCGGCCCCTTCGGCCGCAAACGGTTTATTGCTGGCCAGGCGCAGAAGCTTGGTGAGCTCCGGCACACCGGGCACTATGGCCCCCACCTTGCCGGGAGACGCCGTATAGTACTTATCGGCGTTGTTCATGTACATGTATCCAAAGCTGTTCCAGGCAGTCATACCCGGCGTAAGGTTCCCCTGATACTCTTTGCCAACCTCGCAGTCAAAGCGCAGGATCACCGTCTCGTTCTCTCCAATTTGTTTGGAGGCTGTTTCTTTAACCACCAGCCGAATAGTTTTGTATTTTTGTTGCCATCCCTCCTCGCTCATTGCTTCTCGGAGCGTTTTCCAGCCTTGGGGCTTGCTTTCCTCCTTTTCGGAGTCGGTCCAATCGTTGAGGGCGAATTCTGTTTTGTCAGACAGATAAATCTCATAATCCTCTTCTAAAACAAGGGAACGTTCTTCTCCCTCCTCGTCTTTTACCACAACAACCGGATTAAGGCTTGCAGCAAATTCCGCCGCAAACTGGCTACCGCGGCTGTCTTCCTCAAAGAAAGCGGTATGGTCGTTTACATAAGGCAGCGTATCAATCATCACAAGCCTTTTCATCGTGCCGGCTTCTTGATTGTTTACCACCGAAAGCTCGTATGTAAACGGTTCGTCACCCTGCTGCTGCAGTGTGTTAAGATAGATTGAGTCGGCTGTATTATCGCCCTGTTTCAGCAAAAGCTTAGAGGTAGTAACCTCAATGCCACTGATGGTAGCGGTTGCGCTGTCGCGTACCGCATCCATAGGCTCATCCTGGTTGAATGGGGTTGTGTACCCAAGCACCCGTTCGCCCGCCGCCATCTCGCCCCAAGGCTGGGCCAGCGGGGTAAGGTAGGCAAGGTTGGTATAGGTGTAGTTGCTGACAAAAACGTTTTTCAGCGCGGTTTTTGTACACAGGGTAAGCGTGGCAGAGCCGTAGGCCGGGATTGCCATCTGCTCATCCGGGAAACGGAGATGCAACGCCAGTGCCCCGCTCTTGCTTTGGGTAAGGGAAGCATAGAAGGTGGTCTCTTGTGTTCCGTTAACAGATGTGGCTTTCCAGTACCTGGTTGTAAACTTAACCTCGGGGCCGTTTACAGCCAGCTCCGGCCATTGCTCCTGCGGACTAAAGTGAGTGCTGTAGCCCGTTACCCTTACCGACATAGGCTGGTTATTCTCATCCAGCGTCCACTCGCCAAACCGCAACAGAGTATACTGCGCCCACAGGTTTTTTCTATACTCCGGCCAATTACTATCCTGATTTTTTTCATTTTTTTCGTATTCCGCTTGGTACTCCGCTCTAACATCTTCCCACGGAATGTTCTTAGGGTAATACTCAAACCACGATTGGGCCACAGCCGCGCTGCCCACATTCAATCTGTACTGAAGCTCCCCGGTATACAAATACGGGCTTTGCATTACATCCGACAGCACATAATCGTAGATGGGTGCGCCGCCCTCATTGGTTGCCGTCACCTCCCATTTCAGCACGTCCGCCGAGGTCAGGTGCTCCTTGGTAGGATCCTTCAGCTCGGTTGTTATGTGTGTGTTCACATCTGTTCTGAGCACGCTTACCAGCTTTTTATCAATGCCCGGTTTAAGCTCGCCGCGTTCCATCTGGACATCGGAGGCTAGCCACTGCTGCGTATCGCCTGCATAGGCCGTGGGAGCAACAAAGCCCGCCACCCCTGTTGCATAGTCGTTGCTCCAAAGGTACGCCTCACCGTCGTTGGGAATGCTGTCGTCTGTACCGGTGTTCTGCCTTAGATGGATCACTTTACCGGCAGCCAGGCTCAGCTCATTATCGCTGTAATTATAGTAGGGCATAGCCGCCGCATTAACGGCGATATCCTCCGTATCCGCATATCCGTTGGTACAGCAGGTGTACTGAAATACAACCGCTTCCCCCCGCTCCAGATAACACAGCCCCGTGGCGGCATCGTAGCCAACGCTCCGCAGGCCGCTGCTTACGCTGGAAGGCTGCGAAAAGGTAAAACGGAGAAGCTGCTGTTCGTCTTGGGATATGACATGCGCCGTGATATTGGCCGCCAGATAGTGGTAGCCTTCATCATAGGGCTCAACGGTTTGCACTGTATAATAGCGATTTCCCCAAGAAGTAGTGTATTTATCTTCCTGCGCCATGGAGGTTCCGGAACGGCTGCTATAGTCATAGCTGCTGCCCCCCATTCGCTTTAGGGTAAAACCGTCCGGCAGGATGTCCTGTATCTCGGTAAGGTAAACGCGCGAGGGGCTTGCATTATATACCGAGATATAATAGGTCACGGTCCGCGTAGCTGCATCGTTGTTTATGTACAGCAGCCTGCTGTCGGTTTGCATAAGGCTGCCTGTAACAGAAGTGTATCTTGTACCTGCATACGCCTCAACACTAAGCTTAGAATATTCATAGCCTGTTTTGAGCACGCCTTTACGCAGTACTGCAACGCTGTTTTGCACCAACTGATGGGTAACGCTCGACGAAATCCCCTGCCGGACAAACGTATTGGTCAGGCTGGCAGAGCCGTATTTAGCAAAATACTTTTGCCAGGCCTCTCCACTGGGGTAGGTCAAGGTTACGAATATTTCGCACGGCGCATTGTTTGCAACCGTGAGCTCAAGGTTGTCGTTCCACCGGATATACTGTGAGACACTTTGAGACGAGCTGGATTTTGTAACGATTTCCCAGCACCCATCCTCCATCGGCTGCCCTTTATACATAACAGTAACATTGTCTTTTGTCCACTCGCAGCCAGGGATTGTAAGCGGCAGATTATCCTGTATTTCTGACCCCTTGATGATGGCATAGCTGTCGGTTCCGCTGTTGGCTTCGCTTTCCAGCGAGACCTGCAGCCGATAGGTAACCGATTCCCCTTCATGAAGCAATGAGAACGTCGCAGGGGCAATCTGCTGCACCGGCTTGCCGGGGCGCTGTGTGGCTACAATGGCTTTGCTGCTGCGAAGCACCTTAAACACGCTGCCTTGGTAAAGCCGGCGGCCATAATGATCTCCCAGCCAGGCGGTGCGCCGGAATTCTGTGGGTAGGCCACCCTCTCCGCCCGCCAGCATGTAAAATTCGACGCTTGCGCCGCTGCTCCCCATATTGCTGCCACTCATGTAGAACTTTACTTCTGTGGTACACTGCCCGGCGCCCTGCCCTACTACCGTAACGGTATCGGCCGTTTTGCCGTTCAGCTTTACGTTATGGTAGACGCCCTGCTGTTCCAGGACATAGTACTCGATGTTTTTAAGCGTAACCACGCGCAGGCCTTGGCTGGCAAGGGCTGGGTTGTTATTCTTTTCTGCCAGCACCGTTTGCCCAGGCTGAAGCTGCACCCCAAGCATCAGGTAGCTCCCACCATACCTCGAACTAAGATATTTCCCTCCACACCGCAGGGTACAGGACAGGCGGTCGCCAACCTTCAGGCTGCTGCTTCCGTCTTCGCCAATTACATTGCCGCTGCTGTCTTTTACAACCGACGGCTGGAGCCAGATTTCGGTCTGGGCATACCCTTTATAAACGTACTCCAGTGGCGCCGCAAAAGGATCAACCGGCGTAAAGTACGCGACGTTAGGTGCAATATCTACAGAGGTCTTTGCAAGGTCCCCGTTCAGGTTGCCCACGCGGTCAACAGGGAGCCGCATAAATGTATCTTTCAGCGCAGCGTAAAGCTTCCTGGTAAGCTCGCTGCCGGCCTGGACAACCTTGCCCTCTTCCCAGCGCCATTCAACATGGTATTCTGTTGGTGCCGAAACAATAAACCGCAGCTTGTCAAAGGCCTCCTGGATGCTCGCCTGCGTTGGCGGAATATCCTCGATCACCTCATAATCGCCAAGGATACGGTCGAGCAGTCCCTCTGCCTGCCGGTATTCCATACGCAGGGCGGTGCGGCCTTGATCCTGCCAGCGGATTGTGATGGTGCCCTCCTGCCCTTTGGTGGCGTACTCTGTTGTGCAAACCGCAAGTGGCGCATTATTGCTGATATACTGCGGCAACTGCGGGAATATATACGCATACGCCCCATATTTTTCTTGGACATTTTCTGATGTATATTCGTGCACAAAGCGAGAATCGGCCCTCTCGAAATAATAGATTCGCCGCTCCGGCACATATTCCGGGGCAATCCGCTGGGCATGCGTGATTGTAATGGTCAGCTCTTCGTCCGTTTGGGCCAGGTTATCCTTAAAGAGATTTTCGATATCCTGCGCCCGCAGGTAGTAATCGGCCGGGATAGGGTCGGAAATGCTCTGGTACGGCTCGCTCGGCTCGATGTCGGTATTCTTGAGCAAGAGGGTAAAGACTCCAGAACTCCTAAGTTCGCCAGAAAAGCCGGTCTTAGAAACAGTAACCTCTCCCCGTTGGAGGGTCGCCGTACGCATTTCGGTACAGGATTGCTGTGCGGCTTGCCCGCCGCCTTGTTTCCACTCCTTCCATTCTGCTACTGTGCTGCAGACCGGCAGCTTCTGGCTGGGCGAGAACGGGTAATTGACCGTCCCCTCCAGGGTGCTAGTAATCGTAAAGGTCTGGCCCTCCTTGCGATACTGGGGGCTGTCCTCCAGTTCCAAATAAGGCAGGGTCAGCCATGCGCCCTGAATCCCCGAAACTTTCCCAAAGCTATAGCTGGCCAGATTTTCTTTGGGGATGCCATACTCGTCCATGCTCCTGTTCAGGTCGCTGTAGCGCAGGGTCATGGTTTTTCGGTCTTCGCTAAACTCAAACTGTACATCCTTGAGGGAAACATTGAGCCATCCCTTTTCAAAAGAGAGCTCACCGCCGGATGTTGTGATAGTATCGACCGTGTTATAATAATAGGAATACGCCGAGCGGACGGTATAATTCCCGGCCAGTACATCCTCTACAAACTTTTGGGGGAAGCGTAGCCCATCAGAGAGTGTCACCGTCTGGACATAATCGACACCCGTTGCATACTGTATCCCCACCCGGCTGTTTTCAGATGTGTTTTCGTGCCGGTTGGTTGCGTTATAAAGCTGCGGGAAATAGGATATCCTTACACGGCTGTCCCGTTTATAATTGTCTATATACGTATCCTCGAGATACAGCAGGGTCTGCCCGTCTTGATATTTTGCCGAGACCTTCAAATCCTTATTCTGATAACCCGACGGGTACCGCTCGGTACTCCCCCGGGAATTGGGGTTGAGATAATATTCGTCCCGCTGGGTAACCCAAGAAAACCACATGGTTTTTCCTTCCGGCAATATCCCAAAATCGGCAGCCGTGATCTCTTGTGCAGAAGGCGCTACCGTGCACCAAACCAGCGCGTCGCCTCCGGGCTGGTTATAGGCCGAAGGATAGCTCAGGCTGAACGAATTGGAGGCGGTTGCGCCGGTATAGATTCCCTTGATGGACATGCAGTACAGGCGGCCCTTTTCTATCTCATGCAGCGTCATGGATGCCACATCAACAAGATTATTACCGGCCTGCCCCGCAATAATGCTTTCCTCGCCTATGGGGAAGCCGCCGCCCACCATGCCGCCTGTACCGGTAAATCGGATATAGATGCGAATTTCTTCGTCTGTATCCTGCGGCAGATCCTTAGGATCTAGGATGTTTGTATTCAGCTTAAAATCGAGGGTAAAGGTCCTGCCGGTCAAGGCCGTATATTCCTGCTCCGACTCTTTGATAATTTCCTTGTAGGCCGAATCGCTGGTATTAAAGGTAAGCGTTATGCTTGTGGTCCTGGGATCGTTGGATACCGTATTTGCTACAGGGTCGGTTTCCAGCTCATACGCATAGACGCTTTCGTCCGGCAGGGACTGCATCTGCGTGCCCCTTACCAATCCAATACCAAGCTGAACCCCAGAGCTTTTTTCCCTGAAAAACTCCTTGAGTCCCACTTCGGTTGTGCAGCCATTAATGGAGGCAAGGCTTGAGGCATTTGCAAAGGCATAGCTGGCCAGCTCAGTAATGCACTCGGGCTTTTCAAAGGTCAGCTTTGTCAGCTCATACGCCTGCTCAAAGGCATAAGAACCAACGCCGATAACGGTTTTGCCATTAACGGCCTGAGGGATCGTATACCCTGCCGTTTTAACGGAGGCGTGCACCAGTACGGCCCCGTCATCCCGCAGCAAATACACCGAGCCATCCTCGGCAATATAATAGCTCCCCGCCGCAAGGCGGCCGGCCCAGCCGGGCAGGTTGGATGCGGATGTCCCCTCGGGGAAGGAAATTGTCCCCTCGCCCCAAAACGCTATATCCCTCATACCGCAGTTGTGCAGGCTGTTTAGCTGCCCGGCGGTGAGCGCCTGCCCTTTTGGGGGGATAAGAAGCTTCCAGGTTTTTGCCGCTTTGGCCGTTATGCCCTCCGAAACGTTGCTTGCGCTCCAAACAACCTCTTTCACGCTACTGCCTTCAAAGGTCAGGCTGCCAAGCATCTCCAGGCCGTCCGGAAGCGTCACCCTGGTAAGGGCCCCCCCGTTGAACACATAGCCCGTCAAAGTTTTAACGCTCTCAGGAATAACCAGCTCATGCAAAGAAACGCACTCGTAAAAATAGCCGTTCCATCTATCGCTCCCGCCGTTGATCGTTGTGAAGGCAGGGTTTTCGGGAAGCTTGAGCTCCGTTAATTTGCGGCAGCGCGAGAACGCATAGTTCCCTATAGCCTCCACGCTGTCTGCAATTTGAACTTTTTCGAGGTTTTCGCAGTAAGAGAAAACGGATACCCCAAGCGAACGGACGCCGTCTAAAATTACGGCGCTCTTAAGATCCAAGCAGCGATAGAATGCATTATCCCGAATTTCCTGCACATTGCCTGGCACCACAATGGAAGTCAATCCCGAATAACTAAATGCATAGCTTCCAATTGAGGCCACGCCTTCCGGGATTGCAATCTCAACAAGGCTGCTGCAGCCATAAAACGTTTTTTCCTCAATTTTTGTGATACCTGCCGGGAGGACGACCCCGGCAAGGCTGCTGCAGCCATAGAACGCACTCGAGCCGATAGAGGTTACACTGGCCGGGAATTCGACCCCGGCAAGGCTGCTGCAGCCATAGAACGCACTCGAGCCGATAGAGGTTAC
>CAJTSP010000011.1:3993-11462 GCA_910578965.1 uncultured Oscillospiraceae bacterium | reverse complement strand
CACCGGCCGGGAGCTCGATTTCGGCCAGGCTTTTGCAATTGTAAAGCATGCCGTATGGGACAGCCTTTAAGCCCTGCGGCAGAATTACGCTTTGCAGGCTTGTGCAATCCTTAAAAATAAAGCTACCAAAAGTTGTTACGCTGTCCGGAATCACGATCTCGGTAAGGCTGCCGCAGCCCTCAAACGCGGATTGCCCAATAGACGTTACACTTTCCGGGATATCAATCCCCACAAGGCTGCCGCAGCCATAAAAAGTTTTTTCCTCAATTTTCCTGATGCCTGCCGGAAGATCGACGCCGGCAAGGCTGCTGCAGTCATAGAATGCGCTCGAACCGATAGAGGTTACACTGGCTGGGAGTTCGATCTTGGCAAGGCTGCTGCAGCCATAAAACGCGCTCGAACCGATAGAGGTTATACTGGCCGGGAGTTCGATTTCGGTCAAGCTTTTGCAATTGTAAAGCATGCTGTACGGGACAGACCTTAAGCCCTGCGGCAGGGTTACGTTTCGCAGGCTTGTGCAGTTACTAAAAATATAACTGCCCAAAACCGCATTGCCGTTTGTGAGCACAACGTCGGTTAGCCCCGTACAGCTCCCGAATGCACTATCATCGATCCTTGTTACATTATTGGGGATTACAACCTCGGCAATGCCAGTGCAGCCATAGAACGCACTCGGGCCGATAGAGGTTACGCTTTCCGGGATATTGATTTCAGCCAGGCTTTTGCAATTATAAAATATACTATTAGGAATAGCAGTTAAGCCCTGCGGCAGGGTTACGTCCCGCAGGTTCGTGCAATTCTTAAAAATTGCAGTTCCAAAAATTTTTACCCCGTCCGGCAGCACAGCCTTGGCCAGCCCTGTACAGCCCTCAAACACACTACTGCCAAGCTTTGTTATCCCGTTGGGGATAACGATTTCAGTAAGCCCGCTGCAGCCCGCAAACGCCCTGTCTGGGATTTCCGTCAGCGAGCAGGCCTGCGGGAATACGATCCTTTCAAGCGAAGCCCAGCCGCCAAAGGCCTTTTCCGAGATCGAAGTAATCCCCTCGTTAAGGCGGACCTCCGTAACCTGCTCTATAGAAACGCCCTGTTCCTCCAGCGTCTCAAGAACGCTGGAGCTCTGGAAAAAGCTCTGGATATCGCCGGCCCCGTCGAATACCACGGCATACGAGCCGTCGTCCAACGGCTCGGTATGCCAGGCCGGGTAAAACACGCTCATGTCGTAATACGGCTCAAAAATAGCGTAATAACCATAGTAGGTGTTTCCGGAACCGTCTGTTCTGAAACCAATAGTAGCCGTATCGCCCTCGATCACGCCTGTCCATGGAGCTCCCGGCGTTTTGCTGCTGCCTCCCCCCAGTTTTCCGTCTGTTCCGGCGATCGAGGTTTTGTAGTTGCTGCTGTTGCCTGGTTTGTAATCTGCATGCGCACCCTCCCACAGGCAGATCCAGTCATAGCTTGTACTTTCGGTGCTGTAATAGATGGTAACCTTCAGCGCAAGAGCACCCGGGACGGTAACAACCTTCGTTTCGTTCAGGTTGTTGTTATAATTGCCTGCCCAGGCGCCATAGGGGGTACCCTCGGCAGGTTCATCGCTGATATTGGCGCTGTGGACAATCACCCTACCGTCAATTTCCGCCGCGCGCACCGGGGCGCGCATAGGCCGCTGCACCAGCTCGGGGTTTTGGGGCAGCATGCCATAGCCCAGCAATTGTTCATCATCCAGCGGCAGGGTCAGTTCGGCCACGGCATCCTCCCAGTCTCCCAAAAGGATGGTAACCGTGTTTTCTTCTTCATTCAGGGCGGTTACAATGCCCACATACGCGGGCCGGGGCTCTTCTTGCTCTTTTGCCTGCTCAGCAGGTTCTTCTTGGCCGGCTGCCCCGGCAGGCTCCTCCAGGGCCTGCTGCGGTTCGGGCACGGCTCCGCCGGCCTCCTCCTCGGGGGCCTCTTGTTCCTGCACGGGCACGGTTTCCTGCTCAGGGGCCTCGCTCAAAAACGCCAGATCCCCCGGTACAGGGGTATACTCGCCCGCACCGCGGTACAAATCAAATTCCTCTGCCTGCAGCGCCTCGGCCCAGGCGGCCGCGTCCTGCCCGGTGGGCATAGCGTCCTCGCTGATCCGGGCATAGCTTAAGCAGAACGCAACAAACGCCGCGCCCCAATCGTCGTAAATGTGGTCTTCGCCCAGCCACGCACCATAGCGGGTATATCCCTTGCGGGCGCCCTCTTCGGCCTGGATATAGTTGCGGGTGCTCTCTGCATAGCCAAGCTGGCCGGCCGCTACGGCAAGCAGGTCGTCGGCCCACACGCCGGTCAGCTCAAGCCCGTCGGCCATCGCCTGCCACTCCTCGGCCGTCTCAAGGTCGGCCTCGGGGTCGGGGGTTTCTTCCGGCTCTGCAGACGGCTGCGGGGTAACGGCAGCGTCCGGGGTCGCAGAGGGCTCCGGGCTCACAGTGGGCTCCGGGGTAGCGGCAGCATCCGGGGTGGCGCTCGGCTGCTCGCCCTGCTCCCGGCAGGCGGCGGTATGTACATGCTCCTGCATGTCGCAGATAAGCGTCTGCTGGTAGCAGGCGTCGGTGTGGGCGTGCCCCTCGGTAACCTGCTGTGTGCAGGCAAGCACCTCCTGCTGGATGTAGCAGTCCGCCGTGTGCTGGTGGGAATCGCCCTCCTCCTGGCCGCACATCAAATCAGACTGCTGGGTATAGCAGCCTGCCGTATGCTCGTGGGGCGGCGCCTCCTCCTGGCCGCACACCAGCACCGGTTCGCCGTAGCACTCCTGCGTGTGGGTATGCTCTTCCATGCCACAGCTTACCGGGATCGTAAGGGTCATCGCCGGCGTCACCAGCGATGCTACCGTGCAGGCCACCACCAGCAGGCTCAGGCCCCGCATAGCTATCTGGCCAGCAACGCGCTGGTATCTGGGCCAGGCTTTTTTCAGGCTGTCGATCCACGTTTTGTTTTCCATGATGGACTCTCCTTCCCGACGGGACTGCCCCCGCTAATCAATCTGCGAATGCACGCAGCTTTTTAGAGGAGGTCGCGTCGCCTTGCTGGGCTGCGAGCCAACCATGATGGAATATATCTTCCGTACCCAAAACTATAAAACGGTTTGTTCCCGGCAGAGCCAAGCAATGCTTGTCAAAAAACCGCGATAAAAAATTTTTTATTGGTTTTTGCCCGTTTTCTTATGGGCAATTATTTTTTGAGGCCGCGGCAGAAAAAATTTTTCTGTTATCCGGGCCGGCCCCTTCTGCCAAAGGTTGACAGCTAAATTAAAAGATATTATAGTATGATTAGTAACATAGTCGCTGTATGGGCATTTGGGGACGCGCATGACGGAAGATATATTCCGTTATGCACGCTTTTACAACAACAAACGGAGGCCGCCCAGGCGGGCGAGCTGCTCGCGGTCGCTTTTGGCAGTATAGATTCGGGTGGTATCGATGCTGCTGTGGCCCAGAATATCCGCCAGCCGAACCACATCCCTATACCTTTTATAATAGGTTACCGCAAACAGATGGCGCAGGTTGTGCGGGAACACCTTTTTTGCCCGCACCCTCGCCTGCTTTGCCAGAGTTTTGAGCATTCTCCAGATATTTGTGCGGCTCATAGGGTTCCCGTTCCGGGTAACAAATACCGGCCCCCGCCGGATTGCCCGTTTAGAGCAGTATGCCAGCAGCCTGCGGCAGAGCTCGCGCGGGAGCAAAACGACCCTTGTTTTCCCCTTCAGGCTGATCCTGGCCCGCCCCGTGCGCGCTGCCTTTACGGTAATGCCAGGCAGCTCAGACACCCGGATTCCCGTCGAAGCAATCGCCTGGAGCAGCAGCTCCAGCCGTTCGTCCCCGTTTTCCCGCGCCCGGTTTACCAGCCTTTGGTATTCCTTCACGCTCAGCTCCCGCTCCCTGCTGCGGAAAACATCCCGCTGCACCTTTACAAACCGTAGCTGCCACTGGGCATAGCCCGCCTGCTTGAGGTATTGGTTTACCGCCGCCAGAGCCGCGTTAATGCTGGACGGCGCATAGCCCTTTTGCTGCAAATGCCGCTTAAAAGCGATTAGTTGCTCTTTTTCTTCGATCCCCTCGCCTGCAAAGTCACGGAGCTTTCCAATATCCCGGGTATACTTTTGGATGGTGGCGATACTGCGTTCCTGTAAAGCAAGTTCGCCGGCAAATCCCGCAATAGATTCTCTGGTAAGCGGTAATGACATACAAATACCTCCTGCATTTTTGTATTAACTATACAAAAATGCAGGAGGTTTGTCTTTATTTTCTTTTGCCTGCAACCCGGCCTGCAAAAGACGAAGGGCGGCAGGGCGGTTGCCGGGACTTAACCGTTTTGCTGCACGGGAGGCGTTCGCTTTTGCCAAAGCCCTTTTGCCTATCCCCTGTTCAAATGGGGGTTTTGTCTGGCTAAATCGGCAAAAAAATAGGGCAGGCGATACAGCGCCTGCCCTAAGGTGGTGCGGATGAAGGGACTTGAACCCATATGAGATTGCTCTCACTAGAACCTGAATCTAGCGCGTCTGCCAATTCCGCCACATCCGCATCTGGCCGGAGGATCCCACACCCTCACGGAACATTACATATTCTATCATACGCCCCCAGGCTTGTCAATACCCTTTTTGCGCCCTTTTCCCCCCTTTTAAAACAGGGCGTTTCAGGGTATTGCCAAATACCCCCGCCTGCTTCAGGCGCTGCCATGTTTTTCGTAAAAACGCTTTTTTTCGGCAAAATAGCACTGGGGGCACAGGCTCTGATACTCCACATCGTTTTGCTGGTCGATGGCAACCTGGTCGCCCTCAAACACAAACTCGCCCCCTACCTTGCGGGCATTGCAAATGGCCTTACGCCCACAGGTGCAAATGGTCTTCATCTCCTCAATAGCGTGGGCCAACTCCAAAAGGCGGGTGGAGCCCGGAAACCCCTTGAGCGAAAAATCGGTACGCAGGCCATAGCAAATTACCGGGATATTCAGCTCCACCGTTACCAAAAAAAGCTGTTCGGCCTGCGCCGGGGTAAAAAACTGGCTCTCGTCGGCCAGTACGCAGGCCGGCGCCCGGCTTTCCGCCGCCCGCCCGCGCACCAACTCAAGCACATCCATCTGTGGGGGCACCAGCACATCCACCTGCCGCGAAACACCCAGCCGCGAAAGCAGCCTTGCGCCGGCCTTGGTGTCGATGCTGGGCTTGAGAATCAGCACCTCCATGCCCCTTTCCTCATAGTTATGCGCCACCTGCATCAGCGCGGTGCTTTTGCCGCTGTTCATTGCACCATACCGGTAATACAGCTTTGCCATATCCGCTTTACCTCCCGCCGGGCTGCGCCCCTGACATTTTTTACTCGTTGCGCAAACGGTAGCCCAGGCTCATCAGGCTGTCGCCAAGATGGACATTTTCCACCGTAATCTGAGGATACGGCACCGAGAGGTCGTAATGGCTGAAGTTCCAAACGCCCCGGATTCCCAGCGCCACCAGGCGGGAGGCCACCTCCCGCGCGCTCTCACGCGGGACGCAGAGCACCGCCACCATCGGGTGATGCTCCAGGCAGAACTCCTCAAGGGCCCGTATATGGCGCACACTCACCCCGCTCAACTGCCGGCCGATCTCCTCGTCCTTAATGTCAAAGGCGGCGATCAGCCGGTAGCCGTTGACATCCCGCATTAAAAAGCTGGACACCGCCGTACCCAAACGCCCGGTGCCGATCAGGATGGTAGGCAGCTTTTCGCCTTCGCCAAACAGCAATAGGGATATTTCGTGCAGCAGCACCTCCACATTGTAGCCGATGCCCTGCTGCCCAAACCCGCCAAAGCAGTTAAAATCCTGCCGCACCTGCGAGGCCGTGGTGCCCATCATACGCGCCAGCTCGCTGGAGGACACCTTGGTAGCCCCGCCGCGCTGCAGAGACGTAAGATACCGGTAATATTTGGGCAGGCGTTTGATGACGGGAAGCGAGGCCTTGCCGTGCTGCGTCTTTTGCTGCTGCATAACTCCCTCCTGCTTTAGCTGCCAGATCTGCGGCGGCAGGCTGCTGCCGCAAAACAAAACACAGCCGCTCAGGGCGGCTCTGTGCCGGGCACAGCGCCGCCCTGAATCAGATTTTATTCTTTTTAAGTATACTGCATTTGCGCAATTTGTCAATCGGCCCATACCCGGGCTACGGGCTTCATCCGCTCAAAGCGGCCTTTGGCGGTTGGGCGCAGGGCGGCAGGTATATCCCCGGCGGCGGCCGGGCAGGCTAACCGTAACAACAAAACGCCGTCCAAGGAGGAAACGCATGGGATACCGCAACAATGAGCCCCTCACCGACGCAGAGGTAGAACAGGAAAAGCTGGAAAAAGATTATATCATGGATACAGGTTCGGTGCTGTGCACCAAAGGCCGGCACGCCATCCATTGCCTGACCGTAATCGGCCAGATCGAGGGGCATGTCACTGCCCCCCAGGGGCAAAAAACCACCAAATACGAACATGTGATCCCTCAGTTGGTGGGCATCGAAGAAGACCCGGAGGTTGAAGGGCTGCTGGTGATCCTGAATACGGTAGGCGGCGACGTGGAAGCCGGCCTTGCCCTGGCCGAGCTGATCAGCGGGGTCACCAAGCCCAGCGCGACCCTGGTACTGGGAGGCGGGCACTCAATCGGCATCCCGCTGGCCGTAAGCGCGCGCCGCAGCTTTATTGTGCCCACTGCCACCATGACCATCCATCCGGTACGGCACTCGGGCCTGGTGCTGGGCGTACCGCAGACCATGCGGTATTTTGAGCAGATGCAGGAGCGGATTACCGGCTTTGTAGCCGGGCATTCGGGCATGGGCGCCGAACGTTTTACCCAACTGATGATGCACACCGGCGAGCTGGTAATGGATGTGGGCACCGTGCTGGACGGCGAACGCGCTGTCCGGGAAGGGCTGATTGACGAGCTGGGCAGCGTGGGGAACGCGCTGCATTACCTCTACCGCGAAATCGAGCAGGGGCACTGAGCCCTGCCCGGCCGCCGCACGGGGAAGGGCGCCCTGCTTAGGCAGGGCGCCCTTCCCCGTTTGTAATGCTTGCAAGCGCTGCACCCGTGTAGTATAATGGTATGCGGGCGCACAATCCATTTTAATTCAGTAAGGAGCGTATGGATCATGGTTCAACTGGAATATACCGCGCAAAAGTCCATCACCGAAAACGCGGCCAAGGTTCTGGCCAAACACGGCATGCTCTGCGCGAGCGATATCACCCTTATGGTGGGCAACGTTACGGTAAACGGCAGCAGCATCAAGGCTCTGTCTGAGGCCCCTTTTGGCCCGGGGGTTGCGGTACAGGTTTGCGCCGCCGGCTCGGATGAGGAGGACGCCGCAGCCACCTACCTCAAGGTCCTGCGCGAGCAGGTATGACCATCGCTTTATACATCCTTTCCCAGCCTCTTTTGCGGGGCCAAAAGCTTTGCTTTTGGCCCCCATTTTTTTGCCGCGCCGGCTACCGGCGCG
>CAJTSP010000011.1:0-3983 GCA_910578965.1 uncultured Oscillospiraceae bacterium | reverse complement strand
GGTAGCCGGCGCGGCAAAAAAACGGCTTTCTCCGGCTCTTGGCCTTTTTGAGCCTTCCGCTTGCTTTTTTGCCGCATTGCGTTTACAATAAGGTCAAACGAGGCGGCCCGCGCCCTGCCTGTGGCCGCCACTTTCAGGAGGGAATACGAATGTTTGAAAACCTGATCGAAGTGTTAAAAAAGAACCCGCGCCGCATCGTGTTTACCGAGGGGCCGGACCCGCGCATTTTGGAGGCCGCCGCGCGTTTGAAGCAGGGTGGCTTTTTGACCCCTGTGCTGGTGGGCAACCCGGCCGAGGTAGAGGCCGCGGCAAAGGCCGGCGGCTTTGACATTGCGGGCCTCGAAATCCTGGACCCGGCAGCCTACCCCCGGATGGACGAGATGGTTGAGACGATGGCCGAGCTGCGCAAGGGCAAGATGGCCCCGGAAGACTGCCGCAAAGCCCTCTCCCAGGGCAACTATTTTGGCACGATGCTGGTAAAAATGGGGGTGGCCGACGCACTGCTGGGCGGCGCCACCTACTCCACCGCCGACACGGTGCGCCCCGCGTTGCAGATTGTTAAAACCAAACCCGGCAGCAAAATCGTGTCCTCCTGCTTTATCATGATCCGCGAGACCGAGGGCGGGCAGGAGACGCTTGCCATGGGCGACTGTGCCATTAACATCGCCCCAAGCGAGGACGAGCTGGTTGAGATTGCGGTAGAAACCGCCCATACCGCCAAGGTATTTGGGGTAGACCCCAAGGTTGCGCTGCTCTCCTACTCCACCCTGGGCTCGGGCAAGGGCGAGAGCGTAGACAAGATGAAAAACGCTGCCGCCAAGGTCAAGGCCGCTGCGCCGGAGCTTGCCGTGGACGGCGAGCTGCAGTTTGACGCCGCCGTTTCCCCCGCCGTCGCTTCCATCAAGTGCAAGGGCTCGCCGGTAGCCGGGCAGGCCAACACCTTTATCTTCCCGGATATCAACGCCGGCAACATCGGCTACAAGATTGCCCAGCGGCTGGGTGGGTTTGCCGCCTTCGGCCCGATTTTGCAGGGGCTCAACGCGCCCATCAACGACCTGTCGCGCGGGTGCAACGCCGAGGAAGTGTACCAGATGGCCATCATCACCGCCGCGCTGAAATAACCGCGCCTGTTATCTAAGGGCCGCCTGCTGGGGTTTGGGCAGGCGGCCGTTTCTGCTTTGGGGCGGCCTGCGCCATCCTCTGCGCAGGGCCGCCCCAGGCTAAAAAAGGAGATGTACCGGATGGAAGTTGAAGCCCTGCGGCAGGAATGCCTTGCCTGTACCCGCTGCCCCCTCTGCGAAACCCGTACCCATGTAGTGTTCGGCATGGGGGTGCGTGATGCCGAGGTACTGTTTGTGGGCGAAGGCCCCGGCCAAAACGAAGACGAGCAGGGCCTGCCCTTTGTGGGCCGCAGCGGCAGGCTGCTGGATCAATACCTTACCGCAATTGACCTGGACCGCGCCAGCAATGTGTTTATTGCCAACATCGTAAAATGCCGCCCGCCGCAAAACCGCGACCCCCTGCCGGAGGAGCGGGCTGCCTGCATGCCTTGGCTGCAAAGCCAGCTTGCGCTCATCCGCCCCAAGATTGTGGTCTGCCTGG
The DNA here is from genome assembly GCA_910578965.1 of uncultured Oscillospiraceae bacterium. GTDB lineage: Bacteria > Bacillota > Clostridia > Oscillospirales > Ruminococcaceae > UBA7177. The sequence goes on along the minus strand of CAJTSP010000011.1, from coordinate 2,381 downwards.
GGCGCATTGCCGCCCAGCAGTTGATCCGGCCGGACCTCTCGGTGATGCGGGAGCACGGGCAGTTTTTTGAAAAGGACGGCGTTTGGTATATGGCCACCCTGCACCCTGCCGCCCTGCTGCGCAACCCCCGGCAGAAGCCGGACGCATTTGGAGATTTTGCCGCCCTGCGCGAAAAGATTGCCGAGGTGTGCACCCATACCTATCCCGCGCCCTGACGGCGCGTTTGGCGGGCCGGTGCAGGGGCTCCATAAAGCAAAGCCGCAGATGCTGCCGAGCCTTTGCTTTTATTGTGCCGCCGCCCGGTACCGCCCGCTGTAGTTTGCTAAAAAAGGGGGCCGGGAGCCAATGGGCTTTTGGATTGCAGAGGAAACCAGCATGAATTTTTTGCGCACCCGCTGGCTGTTTGGCGCGGCATTGCTGGCCGCGGGGATGCTTGGCGTTGCGACCCTGCTGTGGCTGGGCCGGCGGGCCGAAGCCGGCCGGCCGGGGCTTTGGGGCGCGGTACGCGGCTGGTGGGCCGAGGAAATCTGGCTGGGCGGGCCGTTTTGGGCCGGCCGGCGCGCAGCGCTGTCGCAAGGGTGGTTCACCGTAACCTTTGCCCTATTTATGCTGCGGTGGGTCTGGGCAGACAGCCTGGCCCCCTTTGCCATCCCGCGCGTTTTAATGGACCTGATCTTTTGGGGTATCCTTGCAAAGCTGCTGCTGTTTACGCGATACTCTCTAAAGCAGCTTGCCGCCGCCGCACTTCTGTCCCTGCCGTTTTTTCTGTCGGCTGCCGCAACCGGCTCGCAGTATCTGCTGTATCAGGTCCTGTTTTTGCTGTGCGTTAAGGACATTGACCTGCGCAAAGCCTTCCGAGCGGTGTTTTGGGCGGTGCTTTTGCTGGTGTTCGCCAATATGCTGGCGGCCGCGGCAGGGCTCATCCCTACCGTTGCCCATGCAGGCGCCTTTCGCATACGGAACTCCTATGGATTTAACCATCCAAACACTTGCGGCAAATACCTGCTGTACCTGTCTGCCGGCTGGCTGCTTCTCCGGTTTGACCGGGTCCGTGTGTGGGACTGGCTGGGCCTGGCCGCACTTCTCTGGTTTTGCAATACCCTGGTGGACAGCCGCTCCAACAGCCTTGGTATCCTCGCCCTGCTGGCAGCAGGGCTGGCCTCACGCTATCTCCCCCGCTTTTGGCGTGCCCGGCCGCTGCCATTTTTGGGTGCGGCCGCCCCTTGGCTTGCGTCGGCCGCCAGCTTTTTGATTGCGGTGTGGTACCACGCAGGCTCCCCTTTGTGGGACAAGCTGGATCAGCTTTCCAGCGGCCGGATGGAGCTGTTTCATCTCGCAACGCAAAAGCTGCCCGTCACCCTCTTTGGCCAATCCTTTTTGGACGAGGAATTGTACACACTGGACAGCCTCTATCTGAACAACCTTTATTCGTTGGGCCTGATCGGCTTTTTGGCATACTTTGGGCTGCTGTCCCTTGCCCTGTACCAATGCTGGCAAAAAGGCTGGCGGGCCGAAACAGCCGTTTTCCTCAGCTTCCTGGTCTACGGCCTTTTTGAGCGCGGCTGCTGGTCCAGCACCACCCCGGCTGTACTGCTCTTTGCCAACGCCATCTACCGGCCCGCGCCGGGACTCGAGGCGCGCATCTCGCAAAACACGCCGGCCGGCGGCGGGCCGGGCGGCCCGGCTGCCCCCGGCGGGCGGGCATGACCGGACCGGCAGGCAGCTACACAGCCGCCATAAACAAGATGAGGGCCGCGGCTTAAAGCCGCGGCCCCTTGCTTTGCCCCTATACTATATGAAGTTCTCTCAAGCATGGGCCGCCCGCTCCACCATAGGCTTCCCCTGCCCAGCTATCGGCCTTGCCTGCCCACCGTCCGGGGAATTTTACGCATTGTATTTTATTGTTTATTTTCTACAGCTCACCCCCTGTGGCTTACTGCTTCTGTGCACGGAGCATGGCAAGGGCCTTGTCCCGCAGCTCCTGCGAGAAAAAGCCCATCGCAGCGTCCGCCGGGGTGTCGGCCGAAAAGCCCCCGGACACCCGCTGCGCATTGTAAAAGCAGATGGTATACAGCGTAAAATGGCAGATCGACCGGCTCTTAGCCCGGGCGACCGCGGCGGTTTTTTGCTCCTGCTCGGCGCGGATGCCGGTCATGCCGGGCCCCGTGTCTGCCAAGCGCACCAGGTTAACCAGCGGGTACCCTCCGCGCAGATAGGCGTAGTGGGGGGTGGCGTAAAAGCTGGCCGGGGTGTTGTTGGAGTTTGGCCCGCTCATGGCAAAGTCGATGTGGGCGGCGGGGTCGCTTGCGGAGGCCAGGAGTTCCGACGCCAGTTGTTCGGTCTCGGCTTTGGTCAGCCCCAGCTTTTTTACCGCCTTATGG
>CAJTSP010000010.1 GCA_910578965.1 uncultured Oscillospiraceae bacterium | reverse complement strand
GTCGGCCGTTTTGCTGCTTGCCTGGGGCGGCAGCCGGCTGCTGGCCCCCCGGCCGGACATTGAGATTGCGGTGGTGCACGCCCGGCCCCTGCCGGACGGGGTGCTCGAGGCGCTGCAAAATTCCCTTGCCGCCCGGGTGGGGGACGTAAACGGGGACGGCCGGGCCGCAGCGCAAATCAACGATTATACCGTGGTGTTTAACGGCGCCCTTCAGGACGTCGACCGCCAGGCCGCCGGCTCCACCCTGCTGGTCTCGGACCTTGCCGCCCAGCAGAGCGTACTCTACCTCGTGGAGGACGCCGAGGGATTCCTTGCCCGGTATGCCGACCAGGTAAACCCCGCCGGCGCCCGCCTTTGGGCCGATTGGCCAGCCCTGGCCGCCCTCGATGCGGGCAGCTACGCCCGGCTGGAGGCAATGGAGGCCGACCTACCCGGCCGGCAGCTACTGGCCGGACTTACCGTGCTGCCCGCCCGGGACGCGGACCCTGCCCTTTTGCAGGCCCTGGTGGGGCCGGGCGGCGCAGCGGGGGGCTAAAGCACAACATTGTGCGGCATGAGGGGTCTGCCGGCTTGAAAACAGGGGGATGCCCGGTGTGGGCATCCCCCTTTGGCTTTATATATCCTGCCTGCCCGGCTGTTGTTTTTTGTCAAAAAACGGTCTTGCACGACGGCATAAAATACGCTATGGTAAAAATAAAAAAACCACAGGAGGGAAAAATGACCTACTATGCCCGCTCGCAAAACGAGGCCGGCGAGTGCGAAACGGCGGCCCACCATCTGCAGCGGGTCGCCTCGCTCTGCCGGGGGTTCTGCACGGCGCTGGGGGACGAGGCGGCCGGGGAATGGATGGGCCTTTTCCACGACCTGGGCAAGTACAGCCCGCTCTTCCAGGAGGTGCTGGCCCGCCGCGCCCGGCATGTGGACCATGCCCTGCCCGGCGCGGCCCTGCTGTACATGCGCCTGTGCGGCCGCAGCGGCGAAAACAGCCGTTTTTTGCCGCTGGCGCTGGCGGTGCGGGCCCACCACGGCAGCCTTTCGGCCGATCAAAACGAGCTAAAAGGTTGGCTGGCCGGCAAAACCGACGGCCTCGGGCCGGACGGGCGGCGCTACTCGATCCCCAGCGCCCGGGACGCCGCCTGCCGCACCGCCTTTGAGGCCTTTATGCGCGAAAACCCGATGCCCGCCCGGCTGCCGGCCGCCCCGGTTGGCCCGCCCTGCCAGCCGGACGAAATCGTGGGCTGGATGCTCTGGGTACGGCTGCTCTTTTCGGCCCTCACCGACGCCGATTACACCGCCGCCGCCGAGCATTTTGAGCCGGATTTTCTGGCCCGCAGCGCCCTGCCGCCGCTTGACCCCTTTGCCGCCCGGCAGGCATTGGAGGGATACCGTGCCGCCCTGCGCCAAAAGGCCGCCGGCTGCTGTGACCCGGCCATGGCCGCGGTGCGGGAGGAGCTGTTTGAGGCCTGCCGGCAGGCGGGCAAAGCGGCGCAGCCCGGGGCTTATACCCTTACCGCCCCCACCGGCGCGGGCAAGACCCTGGCCCTTTTGGCCTTTGGGCTGGAGCAGTTGGAGCAGGGACGTCGGCGGATCATCTTTGTGCTTCCCTACCTCTCGATTTTGGAGCAGAACGCCGCCGTATACCGCAGCGTCCTGCCCCGGCTGCTGGAGGATCACAGCCAGCTTCGCCCGGACGACGAGCAGGCTGCCCGGCTGCTGGCCCAGCGGTGGGACGCCGGCTGCATCGTTACCACCTCGGTGCGGTTTTTTGAGGGGCTGTTTGGCTGCGACGGGCCGGACTGCCGGCGGCTGCACCAGATCGCCGGCAGCGTGATCCTGTTTGACGAGGCCCAGAGCCTGCCCGCCAGCCTGGCAAACGCCACCCTGCGCGCTTTGCGGGAGCTGTGCAGGCGCTGGGGCTGCACGGTGGTCTTTTCCAGCGCCACCCAGCCCGCCTTCGACGCCCTGGCCGCCCCTTTCTGGGCCCCCCGGGAGCTGGCGCCAAACTCCCAGGCCCTCTTTGACCGTGCCCGCCGGGTCACCTGCCGCTGGCAGCTTGAGCCCCAGCCGCTCGAAGCGGTTGCCCGCAGCGCGGCCGCCCGGCCCAACGCCTGTATCATCCTCAACCTGCGCCGGCATGCCCGCCGGGTGTACGACGCGCTGCTGAGGCTGCGCCCGGCCGGGGAGGTCTTCCTGCTGTCCACCGAGCTCTGCCCCGCCCACCGTGCCGCCCTGCTCCAAGAAATAAACAACCGGCTGCAAAACGGCCGGCCCTGTTACCTTGCGGCCACCCAGTGCATCGAGGCCGGGGTGGATCTCAGCTTTGACGCGATGTATCGGGCACTGGCCCCGCTCGAGGGCATTGTGCAGGCCGCCGGCCGCTGCAACCGGCACGACGCCCGTCGCCGGGGGCTTTTTACCGTGTTTGTGCCCCAAAAGGAAACGGCGGAGGATTGCCGGCTGTATCCCGACGATTTTTATGAGCAGGGGGCAAACGCGGTGCGCGCCCTGCTGATCCGCCATCCCATCGACCTTGACAGCCTTGCCCACATCCGGGAATATTATGACATCCTCTATGGCCAGGGCCGCTTACAGGACAAGCCCGCCCTTACCGCCGCCATCCAGAACCTCGACTTTGCCGAGGTACACCGCCAGTACCGGCTTATCGAGCAGGGCGGGGCGCCGGTGGTGGTGCCCTACGCCGGCGAGGCGGAACTTTACGCCCAGCTTTGCGCCGAGGCCGAACACGGCGTCACCGGCGCTTGGCTGCGCAAAGCCGCCCCCCTCACCATCACCTGCTACGACCCAAAGCTTGCAGCCGGCTGCTGCGAGCCGCTGCACACCCCCGCCCGCCGCGGCCAGCCGCCGGCCTCTGCGGGCTGCTGGCTGCTGCGGGACCCTGCCCAGTACGACAGCGCCCGCACCGGCCTATGCCTTGACGCTGTGCCCGACCGGATTTATTAGACCCATCGGCTATGCGATGCAAATGCCCGTCCCGCCCGGCCCATCCCGGCCGCACAGGGAGGAATGAATCGGCCGGGCGTTTGCAAAAACCGGAGTTTTTTTGGATAGAAGGCTGAAAATCCAATTTATGGGACAGCCTTTGTGATATACTGGGTTTAAGACAGACGCAAACCCCTAAAAACCAAGGCCCGCTCCAAAAGCGCCAATTCTTTTTGTGATTCCCGCCCTCTGCCGGGGCGGGAATCACAAGGGTGTTTTGCGCGAGGGATACAAAAAACAAACGGAAAAACAAAAAGGATGTGATGCTGTTGAGAGAGATCGCTCTGGACGTCTGGGGGGAGTTTGCCTGCTTTGCCCGCCCCGAGTGCAAGGTGGAGCGGCTTACCTACCCGGTGCCGACCCCCTCGGCCATGCGGGGGCTGCTGAGCGCCATTTACTCAAAGCCCCGGGAGTTTTACTGGCAGGTCAACCGCATCGAGGTGCTGCGCCCCCTCAAGTACATCAGTTTCAAGCGCAACGAGGTTAAGGAAACCCTGCTGGTCAAAAAGGACGGAAGCCCTAAGGCGGCCGGCCCCATTTTGGTAGACTATACCGGCAAGGACGGCAACAAGGGCCGCACCCAGCGCCAAACGGTGGCTCTGCGGGATGTGCGCTACCGGGTACACGCCTCCATCTGCCGCCAGGCCGGCTACGATCAGCCGGAGGAGCGGCTCTATAACCAGGCCGTGCGGCGGATTGAGCGCGGGCAGTGCTTTATGCAGCCGTCTTTTGGCCTGCGCGAGTTTGCCGCCTATTTTGCGCCGGCCGAGGGCGGAACTGCGCCCATCCCGCTCGACCTCGACCTCGGCCTGATGCTCTATGATGTGTTCGACCTGCACAAATGGCAGGCGGCCCCCAAGGCCGAGCCCTATGTCACCCTCTTCCATGCCCGGCTGGAGCAGGGGGTGCTGCGGGTGCCCTCCTTTGACAGCCCCCAGGTGCTGCGGCCGGAGGTGATGCAGGGTGCTTGAAGGATTGTATGCTTATGCGGTGGCACACGAGCTGGCTGCCCGCCCCGGCTTTAAGCCCAAAACCCCCAAGGCCTATGTCTGCCTGGGGCAAAAGGGGGAGCTGCTGGGCGTCGATTTGCCCCCCGCCGAGCCGGTGCTCTGCCCGGACATCGGCTCGGCCGCGCAGGGGCCCACCAAATGCAACCCTTTGGTGGAAAAGGCGCTGATCTCCCTAAGCAGTGAAAAACCCCAAAAGCGGGAATTCTTTTTGCAAACCCTCGCCGAGGGGGAGGCATACGAACCGCGGTTTGCGGTGCTGCGCACCGCTCTGACCACTCCCGAAACTGTGGAGGCCATCAACGCCGCCCTAACCGAAAAAAAGGTCAAGCCCGGCGACATCATCGGCTATAAGGTGGACGGGGACCCTCTTGAGGGGCTGGATAGCTGGCAGGGCTGGTGGCGCGAATACGCCGCCGCGCAAAAGGGTACGCCGGCAAAGGCGGCTGGCCGGCAGCGGTGCCTCATCACCGGCGAGCTGGCTGTGCCGGCCGCAACGGTTCCCAAGGTGCCCGGCCTGCGCGCGGTGGGCGGGCATTCCAGCGGGGATGCCGTGCTCTGCTTTGACAAGGATTCCTTCTGCTCCTATGGCCGGACCCAGGGGGCCAACGCGCCGGTCTCGGAGGAGGCGATCACGGCGGTCAACGCCGCCCTCAACGACCTGCTCAACCGGCAAAAGGCTCCCGCGCTGGCCGGGGCCAGGTGGCTGCACTGGTATAAAAGCCCCCTGCCCCAGGAGATGTGCGACGATCTGGCCGACCTGTTCGACGCCTGGGGCGGGGACGTCGGCAGGGGGGAGGAGGATCCTGCAACCGAAACGGATGCCCCGGCGGGATCGGGCGAGCTTCCGGCGGGCTTGTTTGATCTGCCATCGGCCGATGGGTGTCCCACACCTGCCTCCGCCGATCTGCTGGCCGAAACCGAAGCCCGCCGGCAGGCAAATGCGCTGCTGCACGGCGTACATACCGGCAGCTCCCCCGGCAGCCCCCTGGACAACGAGTATTACATCCTGGCCCTTTCGGGCGCGGGCGGCCGCATGATGGTGCGGGCCTGGCAGCAGGGCAGCTTTGCCCAACTGCAAAGCGCCCTAAACGCCTGGTGGGAGGACCTTGCCCTCGTCTCAGCAGACGGCCGTTCCCTCCTGAGACGGCCCCGGCTGGGCAGGATCAGCATCCGGCTGCTCAAGCCCCAGAGCGGCGGAGCCCTCAGCGAGCGCATGGCAAAAGAGCTGGCCGCTTTGGAGCCCCAGATCATCCTGGCCATCCTCAACGGCGGCCCCCTGCCGGACCAGGCCGCCGCCAAGGCCCTGCAAACCATCCGCTCCCGGATGCTGGGCAGCGAAGGAACCGACGAAAAACGCGAATCCATACCCGATGCGGTCGCCTGCCAACTGCTCAAGGCCTGGCTGCGGCGCAAAAACACCACCACAAAAGGAGGATGCCCCATGCAGCCCACACTCAACCCCGAGTACCCCTCCGCCGCCTACCACTGCGGCCGGATGATGGCGGTCTACGCCGCCATCCAGGCCCGTGCGCTGGGCAATGTCGGCGCGGGAGTGTTACAGCGGTACTATACCTCGGCCAGCACCACCCCCGCGCTGGTGCTGGGCCGGCTCAGCTCGCTTTGCCAGCACCATCTGGCCAAGCTCGACAACCCCGGTCTTGCCCGCTGGTACGAGGGGCTGCTGGGCGAGATATCCCAAAACCTCACCCCGCCCCTGCCCGTTACTCTCGACCTGCGCGGCCAGTCGGAGTTTGCCCTGGGCTATTACCAGCAGCGCGCCGCCCTCAACGCCCCCCGCAAAGCAGCGGATGCCGAAAACAGCGATGCGTAAAAAACCAAACAATAAAAATGCCGCTCAAAACGCTCGTTTTGCCGGCCCACAATAAAGGAGGAACCCCCTATGGCATTGCAGAACCGGTATGAGTTTATGTACTATGTCCAGTGCGTCAACGCAAACCCCAACGGCGACCCGGATATGGGCAACGCCCCCCGCATCGACCCCGAGACCATGCACGGCTATATCACCGATGTGGCCACCAAGCGCCGCATCCGCAACTACATCCAAACCGCCTTTGCGGGAAAGCCCGGCATGGACATCATTATGCAGCAGGCCAGCAACATCAATAAGTTCATCGCCCAGGCCCACGAAAACGTATCCTCGGGCATCGATCCCGCCTGCGCCAAGGGCAAGGACAAGACCTATGCCGCCCGCCGCTACTGCTGCGACCATTTCTTTGACGTGCGCGCCTTTGGGGCAGTGCTATCCACCGGAGCCAACGCCGGCCAGGTGCGGGGGCCGGTGCAGCTTACCTTTGGACGCTCGATCGACCCTATCCTCGCGCAGGACATCTCAATTACCCGCATGTGCGTGGCCGACGGCCCCAAGGACGGCAGCTTTGAGGATCACCAGAAATGGGAGAGCGAACAGCCCGAGGACAAGCTGCGCACGATGGGCCGCAAGCAGTTCATCCCCTTTGGCCTGTACGAGGTGCGGGGGTTCATCAGCGGAAACCTGGCCCGGGAGACCGGCTTTGGTGAAGAGGACCTTGCGGCCTTCTGCGAGGCGATCCTCAACATGTACGAGCACGACCACTCGGCCAGCAAGGGCCAGATGTCGGTGGTATCGCCCCTCATCCTCTTTAAGCATGTGGGCACCGATACCGACGAGGCCCAGCGCGCCCGGCAGGCCCTGCTGGGCTGCGCCCCGGCTCACAGGCTGTTTGACCTGGTCCGGGTGGAGCGGCGGCCCGAGGTGGCTGTGGCCCGCGATTACCGGGACTACACGGCCCACATCGACCTTGCCCGGTTGCCGGCCGGGGTGCAGGCGGGCTTCCAGGCCGACGCCTTCTCCCCCATCGTCTGGGGCCGGCTGCCCGAGGGCGAAGGCTGGCTGACCGATGGAAACTGACGACCGGCTGCCCCTCTCGTACGTCGCGCAGTACGGCTACTGCCCCCGCCGCGCCGGCCTCATCATGAACCAGCAGCTCTGGCAGGACAATACATACACCGCCGAGGGCAGCTTCCAGCACCAGCGTGCCCACGACCACCGCATCGAGCGGCGGGGCCAGGCCCTCACCCTCTATGAGTTTTCGGTTTTTTCAGACGCGCTGGGGCTTTCGGGCAAATGCGACTGCATCGAGGCCGCCGCCAGCCCCCAGGGCGCGGCCCTGCCGGGCGGGGAGCTGCGCTACGCACTCTATCCGGTGGAGTATAAGCATGGGCCGCTGCGCAGAGAGCCGGAGTACGAGCAGCAGCTCTGTGCGCAGGCGCTTTGCCTTGAGGAGATGTATGGCGTTTTTATCCCGCAGGGGGCGCTCTTTTACATCCGGTCTCACCGGCGGCAGGCGGTGGAATTTACCCCGGCCCTGCGCGAGGCCACCCGGCAGACTGCCGAGGCGTTGCGGCAGCTTTGGCAGGCCGGGAGCCTGCCGCCGCCCCAGCCCGGCCCCAGGTGCGGCAAATGCTCCATGAAAGAGCACTGCCAGCCCGACCTGCCGGCCCGCGCGGGCGGTTACCGGCAAAAGCTGCTGCGGGAGCTGGCTGCCCCAGCCCCAAGCAAGGAGGGAGGCCCGGAATGAAACCGCTGCAAAATACTCTCTATGTCCTCACGCCGGACAGCTACCTCTTTTGGGAGAACGGCTGCATCGGCATCCGGGTGGGCGGCGAGGAAAAGGTGCGTGTGCCGGCGCACACCATCGAAACCATTCTCTGCTTCGGCAACGCCACCGTGTCCACCCCGCTCATCCGGTTTTGCGGGCAAAATGGCATCGGGCTCAGCTTCCTTTCTGAAAACGGGCAGTTTTACGGCCGCGTTTACGGGCCGGCCAGCGGCAATGTGCTGCTGCGCCAGCGGCAGTTTTTGCTCTGTGCAGACCCTCTGGCCTCGGCCCGCTATGCCGCCGGGTTTTTGTGCGGCAAGCTGCTCAACAGCAAAAACCTTTTGCTGCGCGCCGCCCGCGAAACCCCCAGCCCTGCGGCGGCCGGCCGGCTGCGCCAGGCGGCCGCGGCCATCGCCGCCATGGCCCGGGACCTTGCGCCCCCCGCCTCCCTCGAGACCCTGCGCGGGGTGGAGGGCGCGGCGGCCCAGGTCTATTTTGGCTGCTTTGACGAGATGCTGCGCGCAAAGGACCCACAGCTTCGGTTCGGGCAGCGCAGTCGCCGGCCGCCCAAAAACGAGGTCAACGCGGTGCTCTCCTTTAGCTATGCGCTGCTTAAAAACGATATGCAGGCGGCGCTGGAGGCGGTGGGGCTGGATCCCGCCTGCGGTTTTCTGCACACCCTGCGCCCCGGCCGCCCGGCCCTTGCGCTGGATTTGATGGAGGAGCTGCGCGCTGCCCTCTGCGACCGGTTTGTGCTGGCCCTCTTTAACCGCGGGCAGCTACGCGCGGCCGACTTTGTAAACGAGGCGGGGCAGTACGCCATTGCGGACGGTGCCCGCAAACAGATTTTGTCCGCCTGGCAGGCCCGCAAGCGGGAGAGCATCCAGCACCCGTTTTTAAAGGAGAAGATCCCCATTGGGGTCATCCCGTTTGCGCAGGCCACCCTGCTGGCCCGCACCCTGCGGGGCGACCTGGACGAATACCCGCCCTTTGTCTGGCGGTAACAGGGGGCGCCTGGCAGCGCCCGGCCAGGCGAAGGCGCCGCTTCTGGCCGAGGGGCAAGATGCTGCGTCCCGCTTGCCGGCCGGGCACAGGCTGGCCGCACTCGCAGAACGGGAGGAACAGCCCCATGATGGTAGTGGTAACCTACGACGTGGATTTGACCCAGCCCGCAGGGGCCAAACGGCTGCGGCGGGTGGCCCGCATCTGTGAGGGCATGGGGGTCCGGGTGCAGAACTCGGTATTTGAAATCCTGCTGGATCAGGCGGGGCTTATCCGGCTTAAGCAGCGACTGCAAGCGGTCATCGACCCCGCGCAGGACAGCGTCCGCTTTTACCTTTTAGGCACAAACTACCAGCGCCGGATCGACAGCATGGGCAAGCCGCAGCGTATCCAGCAGGACGGCGACCTCATCCTGTAGCCGTGGTAGCCGCAAGGGCACGGCATTGGCATAAACGGCGGCCGGCATACGGTAAGCGTTTTGGAAGCCGCAGGGCCTTAAGGAATGCCTCAAGCTCCCCTTTGCGCGAAGCCCGGCTGCCCGGCTTGCGCCGGGCCTTTCGCGCGGCGTCCAACCTACCCAAAAGAGCGTTTTAGCAGGATGTGGCCTGGGCTTTTAGGCTCAGAGCCTTTGTGTTCTAATAAAAACGTTGTAAAAAAGGCTTTTTATCTAAAGGTATCCCTTCTTTTTGGCAGAATGCCGATGATTCCAAAAGGATTCTGTACATGTTTGCCATTGCCCCCTCACGGGGGCACGAATTGAAACATAGTTATCTGTAATAACTTTTTGAAGTACCTGCAGATTGCCCCCTCACGGGGGCACGAATTGAAACCGTTGGGGCCGGCCGCTGTGGCCCGGCTCTGCTATTGCCCCCTCACGGGGGCACGAATTGAAACCCCCGAACTGGCCTATACCCCAAGCAATCTGATATTGCCCCCTCACGGGGGCACGAATTGAAACCTTGATTTTGCTGGGATCGATCTTACGGCTGCCATTGCCCCCTCACGGGGGCACGAATTGAAACAAAATCTGTTGACTTATTGAATCTGATTTGATAATTGCCCCCTCACGGGGGCACGAATTGAAACTGGATGACCTGATCCATTTCGATATTTTTTCGGCATTGCCCCCTCACGGGGGCACGAATTGAAACCCATTTTGCCAGGTACATCGGTGCGTGTGCTCCCGATTGCCCCCTCACGGGGGCACGAATTGAAACTACGTAGATAGGAATGATGTCGCCGGTGTTAAAATTGCCCCCTCACGGGGGCACGAATTGAAACCCTTTGCCGTTCGTGCTTAGCCTTGCCCGTGTGGATTGCCCCCTCACGGGGGCACGAATTGAAACCGTCCAGGAAGCTGTTGTCCATTACGGGTGCAATAATTGCCCCCTCACGGGGGCACGAATTGAAACTGGCCATTTCTGCTTTTGCTTTCCTGGCCTCCTTATTGCCCCCTCACGGGGGCACGAATTGAAACCTATACGGAGCCGGTACAGGGTATGATCGGGGAGATTGCCCCCTCACGGGGGCACGAATTGAAACATGTGGATTCTTAAGAAGCTGCCGATGGTTGGTATTGCCCCCTCACGGGGGCACGAATTGAAACATGGCACAGATTTGCCAGCAGCGTAAGCAGCGTAAGATTGCCCCCTCACGGGGGCACGAATTGAAACCGTGACAAGGATTATAACGCCTATGATACCCTTGATTGCCCCCTCACGGGGGCACGAATTGAAACATGTACGATTGAGAGGTGAAACCCTTGCTTGAAATTGCCCCCTCACGGGGGCACGAATTGAAACTGAAAAAGCCTTCCCGCCCCCTTGGATTCCTCTGATTGCCCCCTCACGGGGGCACGAATTGAAACGAATGCGGGCAATGCCCGAAAGCGCGCGCCCTTCCCTCATTGCCCCCTCACGGGGGCACGAATTGAAACGAATGCGCTGCGAATTTCGAGCGGCAATTTTAGATTGCCCCCTCACGGGGGCACGAATTGAAACATGTAAGGGTTTGGGGCGATGTCCAGCTTGCGAGATTGCCCCCTCACGGGGGCACGAATTGAAACGTTCCCAGCGGTAGCAGTACCTCGGGTCCCTTTTGGGATTGCCCCCTCACGGGGGCACGAATTGAAACTGGTACTCAGCCATGTACGCCTGAAATGCAGGAATTGCCCCCTCACGGGGGCACGAATTGAAACGCCGCCACCGCAAATGCCTGCCAGGCGTCTCGGATTGCCCCCTCACGGGGGCACGAATTGAAACATTGATCCATTCATGGGAAGCGGGAGTACAGGCATTGCCCCCTCACGGGGGCACGAATTGAAACCTAAGCCGCCTTGCGAGACACCCCACGAACTACCATTGCCCCCTCACGGGGGCACGAATTGAAACGGAGTTCCATCATTTCCTTGTTGAACTCCATCACATTGCCCCCTCACGGGGGCACGAATTGAAACAGTGATGATCGATAAGGCCTGGAATGCTGTATAGATTGCCCCCTCACGGGGGCACGAATTGAAACCAGTGCCGCAAACTCTGGCGCTTCCAGATCAATAGATTGCCCCCTCACGGGGGCACGAATTGAAACGAGTGGCTCATGGGGTTCCCCATCGGGTGGACCGATTGCCCCCTCACGGGGGCACGAATTGAAACGCATTCGCGGCGGGAGAGGACGGAGAACCCCCGATTGCCCCCTCACGGGGGCACGAATTGAAACCCAACAAACTAAAGCATGCGATCACATATTTGCTTATTGCCCCCTCATGGGGGTGCGAATTGAACCATGGACAATGCGTTTGTGGATGTATATTTCTTTGCAGATTGCCCCTTTACGGGGCAGGCAGATCTACAGCTTCTCCCGCAAAAAATTCCCCATGGCTGGAACCACCGACATGGAGGAAGCTTTTTCCCCTGTATTCTGCCCTATATCAATATGTCAAAATGTCAAAAATGCAAAGCCCAAGGCCGCAAAAACCGCCGGGCAGGACTCTCGGCGGTTCGATTTTGATTCTGGTTTGCTGGAAAATATTGCAGATGCGGGCCTTTTTGCCTGTTAAAACGATTGGAGCCGTACCTTTTTGGATGCTTTGACGCCCCAATGGTGCCCGGATTTTATTTGCATAATGATGGTAAGGGGACTATATGGATTTTGCTCTTGAGAGGGGAAACCTGCTGCTTTCCCTCCCGGCTGCCGGTTAAGCGGAGGCGTTCACACCGGTCAGGGGTGAAAAAAGCCCATCCATCTTGGATCATTGGCAGGCGTGAATAGCTACGGTATTTATTGAAAGGCAGGAAAATTCACCGTTTGATGATATGCCATATAACATGGGAACCGATCAACCGGCATTTGGAGGGAAGGATGAAGACCATAATTACCATCCAACATACTCAATCCGTTCATCACATCAATGGCATGGTTGGCTCATGGGCAGATTGGGATCTGTCGGAATTGGGAAAATCGCAGGCCAGGAGTATCGGAAAGAAGCTCTCTAAAGAATTGCAGGGCAGGAGCTTTGTGATGTATTCTTCTGACCTGGCGAGGGCAAGGCAGACAGCAGAAATCGTAGGCGAATCGTTGGGCATTGCCCCGATGCTAAGGCAGGAGCTAAGAGAGCGGAATCTCGGAAAATGTGTGGGGAAATCGATCCGGTGGCTAAAAGAAAACATTGAATATCAAGAGAAAACAATCGATGACAGGATGTTTTCAGATGCAGAAAGCCGTCGTGAAGAATGGGGACGCCTGCTCCCGTTCTTCCGAGAAATCATTTCGAACGGGGAGGATAATATAATTATCGTATCCCACGGTGATTTGCTGAGTGTATTCAATGCCATGTGGCTTGGGCTGCCGGCAGAATCCCTAAATGATTTTGAACTGTTTGGGCTTGCTGGCGGAGTGAGCCTCTTGCTCCAAAGCAACGAAGGGAAACGCTTTATCAAGCGGATGAGTGATATGTCATACCTTTCGGAGTGAAAAATGAGCGTCTGCAAGGGCGCAGGGCTATCCGAGCAAACAGAATGCGGAGTATTTTGCAGAGCTCTTGCAAAGCTTTTTTCGGCAAAGGATTTATCATAAAGGACAAAAAGAAAGGAATATCCAAACGATGGGGATCGGTGGGCCTATGCGAAAATATTTGCCTTAAAGCCGTTTGTGCAGGCCTTTGTAAATGCTGCGGGAAGTCGTAAAAAGCTTTTTTTATGCCTGAAACCAAAGGATTGGGGGGCGTTATAAGGCGCTTGATTGGCCCTGCCCTCACGATCTCCCGCGCATCCGGCGGAAAACGCCGGTTTTCCGATATAGGCAGGGCCACGGCCCTGGCGTCAGCACCAGCAGCAAAAAAAGGGGCAAAAAAGGTTTGCCAGCATGGTGGGCAGGCACAGGCCGTTTACCAGGTTCATGCTGGGCGCGCCATACGCGCGACTGAAATTTTGATACCGGTCGCTCTGGCCGGCCAATACGTCTACTACCCGGCGGTACTCGGGGTTGCCGGGTTCCATTTCGGCGGCTCGGCGGGCGTGCTGCTCGGCCGTAAGGCTGTTGCCAAGGCCGGCATTTGCCAGCGCGCTGTAATAGAACCAGCGGGCGGTACGCTCCGGCTCGGGCAGGGCCCCCAGCGCATTGAGCGCTTCGCGGTAACGCCGGTTCTGCAGGTAATTGCGTGCGGCCTGCAATTCTGCCGGTTCACCGCCGCTGCCGCCGAAATTATCGGCCGAAAAGCCGCCAAAGCCGCCAAAGCCTCCAAACGGGCCATAGTAAAACCCGCCGTACGGCCCATAGTTGGACCGGCCTCCCTGCTGTTGGCTGGTATAACCTCCCCGGCCGCCGTACCCGTCAAAGCCTGAAGGGCCGCCCTGGCGCTGCTTCATCACCTGGTCGTAAGCGGCCTGGACCTCCCTGAACCTTTCCTCGGCGAAAGGGTCGCCGGGGTTAAGGTCCGGGTGGTACCGCTTGCACAGCCCCCGGTAGGCTTTTTTGACCTCGTCATCCCCTGCCGAGGGGGATACGCCAAGGATTTCATAGGGGTCTCTCAAGGCTGCCCTCCTTTTTTGCACCGGGGCTGCCGTGCGGCCGCGCCTTTTCACCCTTGCGCGGCCGCGCGTTTTACTGCCCTCTTTGCCCTTGCTCGGCGGGGCTGCTCAGCCCTTGCCGGCCCCGCCGCGCCCCTTTTGCAGGGCCGCATAGCGTACCCACACGCCGGAATACAGGATATTGCGCAGGATGTCCGCATCCTGCAAAATGGGCAGCCGCTCAAAGGCGGCCGCGCACTGCGCCATCAGGGCGGTAAGCATCCGGTGGCAGGCCGGCTCGAACCCCGGCCCGGCCGCCATGCTGCGCAGCGGGTTGTAGCGGCCTTTTTTGCGGTCCCGGGGCAGGTCCTCGTAGGCGTCCATCAGGTAGATGAACTTGCCAAGGCTCATGCCCATTTCCTGCAACTCGGCGCTCCACTCGTCCCGGCGCAGGTCAAACAGCTCGGCCAGCATCGCGCCAAAATAGCTGCTCATGGCGTCCGGGTCCTGCCGGTTCTCCGCCTCGCCCTCGGCCAGCTTGGCCAGCCCGAGATGGATGGCCGCGCACTGGCGGGGGTACTGCCGGGCCAGCGCCAGATGCTGCTTTTCCAGCGCCGCCGCAGCCAGCCGGCTGGCTGGGCTGCGCTCGTCCTGCCAGTTGTCCAGCAGCTTGCGGTAGCCAAGTTCGAGGGCCATATCGGCCGCATAGTCGGTAAATTCGTTGCAGACCGTATCGTGCCGGCGCATCGGGTGCGGCAGGCAGCGCACCGACGCCTCGCGGCTTTCCGGCTCATATAGGCCGGAAAGCAGAACCGCCAGAAAGGCCATGTCGTATGAAAGGGCCAGTTGCCCCCTGGCCCCGTGCAGGGTGCGCAGCCGGCGGCAGAGCCCACAGTAATAGGCCTTGTACCGCCTTGCCTGATCGGGGCTCAGGCCGGCCCGGTTTGCGGTAACATATCCGAACATGGCATGTCAGCTCTTTTTTAGAAATTCCGTTTTGCATTTGGGGCAGGTCACGGCGATGCGGCCGTGACCGCGGGGCACCCGCATTTTTTGGCGGCAGCTTGGGCAGCGGAAGTACCGGTAGAGCCCGCGCTGGGCCCACTCCAGCCGTTTTTGCCGCACCCCGCCCAGCACCCGCTCTTTACAGCGGAAGAAAGCGGCGTTCTCGGCCGCGCGGCGGGCGGTGTTGCGGCTGAGCATCCTGAAATAGCATATCGCCAGCAGCCCAAGGCCCAGCCCGTCCAGCAGGGCCCAACGCAGCAGCAGGGCCGGTAGGATGCAGGCCAGCGCGGCTCCGCCCAAAAAGCGGCCCAGCGCATCGACGCCATAGCGCCCCGCCATCCAGCGGCGTAGCCGTTCACGCAGAGGCATGGTAATCACAGCCTTTCCCCAAAACAAGGCGGCCAAGGGGCGGCCGCCCAAAAGCAAGATCAGCCCTATCCCTATGATGGCACAAGAATGTTGAGAATTTTTGAACAAACCGAAAAAAGCGGGCGGCGAAGGCAAAATCATTGCCCCCACCGCCCGCAAAGGGGTGCTTTGCACTCAGCGCTTGTTGCTGCGCCGCCAGATCTGCATGGCCTCGGCGTCTTTGATAAGCTGCTCACGGAAATCCGGGTGGGCGATGCCGATGATCGCTTCGGCCCGCTGCCAGGCCGACAGGCCCTTGAGGTTGGCCTTGCCGTACTCGGTTACCAGGAAATGGGTGTTGGCCCGGGTGTCGGTAACGATGCTGCCGTTTGCGAGGGTGGGCCGGATACGGCTTTCGAGTTCCCCGGTTTTTTTATTCATAAAGGTAGAAGAAAGGCAGATGAAGCTTTTGCCCCCCTTAGAGAGGTAGGCCCCCAGCACAAAGTCCAACTGGCCGCCCGCGCCGCTGATGTTGCGGGTGCCGGCACTCTCGGCATTTACCTGCCCAAAGAGGTCTATATCTACCGCATTGTTGATCGAGATGAAATTGTCCAGCGCGGCAATGCTGCGGATGTCGTTGGTATAGCTCACCGGGGCCGACATGCATTCGGGGTTGCCGTCCAGATATTCATACAGCTTGCGGGTGCCTGCCCCGAAGGCATAGACCTGCCGCCCGGTGTCGATGGCCTTGCGGCTACCGTTGATCTTGCCGGCCTTGGCGATATCCACAAAGGCGTCCACATACATCTCGGTGTGCACCCCAAGGTCGCGCAGGTCGCTCCGGGCAATCAGGCTGCCCACCGCATTGGGCATGCCGCCGATACCAAGCTGCAGGCAGGCGCCATTTGGGATTTCCTCCACGATCTGGCGGGCCACCGCCTCGTCCACCGCGCTGGCGGCGCCGGCCGCGCCCATCTCGGCGATGGGCGGGTTCTGGCCCTCCACTACCATGTCCACCTCGCTGATGTGTACCCCGTTGCCGAAGCCGCCCAGGCACCGGGGCATGTTTTGGTTAACCTCCACAATCAGCACCTTGGCCTTTTTGCAGACCTCGGCCATGTGGCTGGCCGAGGGGCCGAAATTGAACCAGCCATGCGCATCCATCGGGGCTGCCTGGAACACCGCTACATCCAGCGGGTCGGCCCCGTCGGCGTAGTAGCGGGGCAGCTCGCTGTAGCGGATGGGCGCGTAAAATGCAAAACCCTTGGCGGCCGCCTTGCGCTCGATGCCGCCCATGTGCCAGCTATTCCAGCTAAAATGGGCGGCCGGCTCGTCGATCTTAAAGACCTCCGGTTCCCACATCAAGATGCCGCCCCGCAGCTTGACGTCCGAAAGCTGCGGCATCCGCTTGGCCAGGGCGGCGTCCACCGCCGCCGTGGTGGCCACGCACCAGCCGTAGTCCACAAAATCACCGCTTTTTACCACGGCGGCCGCCTCCTCGGCGCTGACCAGCTTTTGGTTGTATAGTTGCGCAAAGTCCATCAGCAATCCCTCCAAAATGCAGTTTTGAATGCAGTTTTGCCGCGCGGGCCGCAGCGGGCAGGGGCGGCCCGCGCGGATTTTTGAAAAAAGTGTAAACAGTGCAAAGAAAACCGCCGCTGCCCGCTAAAACTCCTTTTCTTTTGCGTGCAGATATAGTACAATATACCCGTACGCCGTACCAGGGCCGCCGGCCCTGCCGAGGGCGGCTACCCCAAGGGTATTTTATCAGATTTTAGGGGCAAAGGCAACCGGGGCGTACCCTCGGGACGGGTGGCCCGGCTTTGTTTGATAAATATTTGACAAATAAAGGAATTTGATGTAAAACTATAGTGAGGGCAGCGTGAGGGCGGCGCAGGTACCCGGCGCGCCCTGATGTGGAGCCAAGGCCGGGGAGGCACGGCGGCCGGGGGGCACAGCGCCGGCCGGGCGCTGCCGGCCGGCCCCAAGCATGCCGCGGCAGACCGCCGCGAAGGGTGGGGATTTTTGATGATCCGTGCGATCTATCCCGGCAGCTTTGACCCTGTGACCCTCGGACACTTGGACATCATCCGCCGCGCCGCCGGCGTGGTGGACGAGCTGGTGGTGGGGGTGCTGATCAACAGGAGCAAAAGGCCGCTCTTTTCGGTGGAGGAACGGCTGGAAATGCTGCAGGAATGCACCGCGGGCCTTGCGAATGTGCGGGTGCTCTCGTTTGACGGGCTGACGGTTGAGTTTGCCCGCAGCCAAAGCGCCCGCATCATCGTGCGCGGCCTGCGTGCGGTGACCGATTTTGAGGTGGAAATGCAGATTGCCCAGAACAACCGCATTGTGGATCGCAACATCGAGACCATGTTTTTGACCACCGGCCTGCAGTATGCCTACCTGAGCTCGACCATCGTGAAGGAAATGGCCAGCTATGGCGCGGACGTATCCGGGTTTGTCACACCTGGCGTGGCCGGGCGCCTGGCACAAAAGTTTGGGCCAAAGGGTTGAAATTGTGTCGGGCATGATCCCTCCCGCTGCGTGCGCCTGCCCGCCGGGGCCCGGCACGGGCTGGGGTGTGCGGCAACGAAGGGCCCGTTTTTGGGCGAAGCCCCCGCAACAGGGTTCCCCGCCGCCGTGGGGCGGTTTTTATAAGCGAAAAGCAAGGCTTCTTGCGTATCGAACAATTTTATAAGGAGGCAGTTTCACTATGTCCAAGAAAATTGTATTAGCCGGCGCCTGCCGCACCGCCATCGGCAAGATGGGCGGGGGCCTGAGCACCGTCCCCGCCGCCGAGCTGGGCAGCATCGTTATTAAGGAAGCCCTCAGCCGCGCCGGCGTCAAGCCGGAGCAGGTCGACCATGTGTACATGGGCTGCGTGATCCAGGCGGGCCTCGGCCAGAACGTTGCGCGCCAGGCCTCCCTCAAGGCCGGCCTGCCCATCGAGACCCCGGCCGTTACGGTCAACGTGGTCTGCGGCTCGGGCCTCAACTGCGTCAACATGGCCGCCCAGATGATCGAGGCGGGCGATGCAGACATCGTGGTGGCCGGCGGCATGGAAAACATGTCCCTTGCTCCCTATGCCCTTACCAAGGCCCGCTTTGGCTACCGCATGAACGACGGCAAACTGATGGACACCATGGTGCATGACGCCTTGTGGGACGCCTTTAACGATTACCATATGGGCATCACGGCCGAGAATGTGGCCGACCAGTGGCACCTCACCCGCGAGCAGTTGGACGAGTTTGCTGCTGCCAGCCAGCAGAAGGCCTGCGCGGCCATCGAGGCCGGCCGCTTTAAGGACGAGATCGTCCCGGTGACCATCCACGGCAAAAAGGGCGATACGGTTGTGGACACCGACGAGGGCCCCCGTGCCGGCACCACCGCCGAGGGGCTGGCCAAGCTCAAGCCCGCTTTCAAGAAGGACGGCATGGTTACCGCCGGCAACGCCTCGGGCATCAACGACGGCGCGGCCGCCATTGTGGTGATGAGCGAGGAAAAGGCCAAGGAGCTGGGCGTTGCCCCGATGGCAACCTGGATCGCCGGCGCTCTGGGCGGCGTCGACCCCAGCATTATGGGCGTGGGCCCGGTTGCTTCCACCAAAAAGGTGCTGGCCAAAACCGGCATGAAGATCGAGGACTTTGACCTTGTGGAGGCCAACGAGGCCTTTGCCGCCCAGAGCTTGGCCGTGGGCCACGACCTCGGCTTTGACCTTTCCAAGCTTAACGTCAACGGCGGCGCCATCGCGCTGGGCCATCCGGTGGGCGCTTCGGGCTGCCGCATCCTGGTGACCCTGCTGCACGAGATGGTCAAGCGGGACGCCAAGAAGGGTCTGGCCACCCTGTGCATCGGCGGCGGCATGGGCTGCTCCACCATTGTAGAGCGCGGCTGACCTGCCACCGGCCCCTGCTGCGGGATAAACCGCGCGGCGCGCGTAGGCAGGGCTTGGCGCGCCGCAGACACTGCCGTACAAGGGGCTGGCTGCCCGCCAAAGCCGGCGGGCAGCCAGCCCAAACGGCCCAAAAGGAGAGCTGCCAACCATGGAATTTATCAAATATGAGGTAGAGGGCGCCGTGGGCGTCATTACCATCGACCGGCCCAAGGCCCTCAACGCCCTGAACAGCGCGGTGCTGGCCGAGCTGGACGCAACCCTCGACGCGGTGGACCTTGCCGCCGTGCGCTGCCTGATCCTGACCGGCTCGGGCGAAAAGAGCTTTGTGGCCGGTGCGGACATCGGCGAGATGAGCACCCTCACCAAGGCCGAGGGCGAGGCCTTTGGCAAAAAGGGCAACGACGTCTTCCGCAAATTGGAGACCCTGCCCATCCCGGTGATCGCGGCGGTTAACGGCTTTGCGCTGGGCGGCGGCTGCGAGATCAGCATGAGCTGCGATATCCGCATCTGCTCGGACAACGCGGTCTTTGGCCAGCCCGAGGTGGGCCTGGGCATCACCCCCGGTTTTGGCGGCACCCAGCGGCTGGCCCGGCTGGTGGGCCCCGGCATGGCCAAGCAGATGATCTATACCGCCCGCAACATCAAGGCGGACGAGGCGCTGCGCATCGGGCTGGTCAACGCGGTGTACCCCCTGGCCGAGCTGATGCCCGCCGCCAAAAAGATGGCCGCCGGCATTGCCAAAAACGCCCCCATCGCGGTGCGCAACTGCAAAAAGGCCATCAACGAGGGCCTGGAAGCGGGCATGGACGAGGCCGTGGTGATCGAGGAAAAGCTCTTTGGAGACTGCTTTGAGAGCTATGACCAGAAGGAGGGCATGGCCGCCTTTTTGGAAAAACGCAAGGTTGAGGCGTTTTTGAACAAGTAAGCGCCGCCCGGCGGGGGGCGCGTCCCGGCAGGGGATGCGCCCTTTTGCGGGCGCCAAAGGCAAAAGCGTCGCTCAGGCAAGGGGCGCGCCTGCCCCTGCCCGAGGGATGCGACCCATTTTGAAAAAACAGAGTTTAAGGAGGAAGCTGCAATGAAAGTAGGCGTTATCGGCGCCGGTACCATGGGCTCCGGCATCGCGCAGGCCTTTGCACAGTGCGAGGGCTACGAGGTCGCTTTGTGCGACATCAACGAGGAGTTTGCCGCCGGCGGCAAAAAGAAGATCGCCAAGGGCTTTGAAAAGCGGGTCGCCAAGGGCAAGATGGACGCGGCCAAGGCCGACGCCATCCTGGCCAAGATCACCACCGGCGTCAAGGAGAACATCTGCGCCGACTGCGACCTCATCGTCGAGGCCGCGCTGGAGGTCATGGAGGTCAAAAAGCAGACCTTCAAGGAGCTTTCCGCCATCTGCAAGCCCGAGTGCATCTTTGCCACCAACACCTCCAGCCTCTCGATCACCGAGATCGGCAAGGGCCTGGACCGCCCGGTGGTTGGCATGCACTTCTTTAACCCCGCCCCGGTCATGAAGCTGGTCGAGGTGATCGCCGGCCTGAACACCCCGGCCGAGCTGGTGGACCAGATCAAGAAGATCAGCGAGGAGATCGGCAAGACCCCGGTGCAGGTCGAGGAGGCCGCCGGCTTTGTGGTCAACCGCATCCTGATCCCGATGATCAACGAGGCCATCGGCATCTATGCCGACGGCGTGGCCAGTGTGGAGGGCATCGACACCGCCATGAAGCTGGGCGCCAACCACCCCATGGGCCCCCTGGCCCTGGGCGACCTGGTGGGCCTGGACATCGTGCTTGCCATCATGGAGGTGCTGCAGGCCGAAACCGGCGACCCGAAGTACCGTCCCCATCCGCTGCTGCGCAAGATGGTACGCGGCGGCCAGTTGGGCATGAAGACCGGCAAGGGCTTCTACGATTACAGCAAGTAACTTGCCCCGGAACGGGGACGGGCGGCGCGCCTGTCCCCGTTTTGGGCTACCTGAACCGATCATGAAAAGCGCTGGGCGCGGGGACGCCCTTTGCCCTGCGCTTTCAGAGTAGAGAACGGAGGACTGAAGACGGATGGATTTTACACTCAGCAAAGAGCAACTGATGGCGCAAAAGCTGTTCCGTGAGTTTGCGCAGAACGAGGTCAAGCCCCTCGCCGCCACGGTGGACGAGGAGGAGATGTTCCCGCTGGAGAACGTCAAAAAGATGGCGGGGCTCGGCTTTTTTGGCATCCCGGTACCCCGGGAGTACGGCGGCCAGGGGGCCGACACCCTTACTTACGCCATGTGCGTGGAGGAGATGAGCAAGGTCTGCGCCACCACTGGCGTCATCATCTCGGCCCACACCTCGCTGTGCATCGACCCTATTTTGCACTACGGCACCGAGGAGCAAAAGCGCAAATACGTGCCCGACCTTGCCGCCGGCAAAAAGATCGGCGCCTTTGGCCTTACCGAGCCGGGCGCCGGCACCGACGCCCAGGGCCAGCAGACGGTCGCGGTGCTGGAGGACGACCACTGGGTGCTGAACGGCTCCAAGATCTTTATCACCAACGCCGGCTACGCCGATGTGTTTGTAGTGTTTGCCATTACCGGCACGGTGGTGGACAAGCGCGGCCGCAAGAGCAAGGAGATCAGCGCCTTTATTGTGGAGCGGGATTTCCCTGGTTTTAAGGTGGGCAAGCACGAAAAGAAGATGGGCATCCGCGGCTCCTCTACCTGCGAGCTGATCTTTGAGGACTGCATCGTGCCCAAGGAGAACCTGCTGGGCAAACAGGGCCGCGGCTTCTCGATTGCCATGGGCACTTTGGACGGCGGGCGTATCGGCATCGCGGCCCAGGCGCTGGGCATTGCCGAGGGCGCCATCGACGAGACCATCAAGTACACCTCCGAGCGGGTGCAGTTCGGCCGCCGCATCAGCCAGCAGCAGAACACCCAGTTCCAGCTTGCCGACATGGCCGCCAAGACCCAGGCCGCCAAGTACCTGGTGTACGCCGCCGCCTGCAAAAAGCAGGCCGTGAACAACGGCCTTAAGGACCGCTACACCGTGGAGGCCGCCATGGCCAAGCTCTTTGCCGCCGAAAACGCCAGCGACGTCACCCGCCGCTGCCTGCAGCTCTTTGGCGGCTACGGCTACACCCGCGATTACCCGATCGAGCGTATGATGCGCGATGCCAAGATCACCGAGATCTATGAGGGCACCAGCGAGGTGCAGCGGATGGTCATCTCGGGCAACCTGGGTGTGAAGTAAGAGAGGAGGAGTACACAGAGATGAAAGCGATTGTTTGTGTCAAGCAGGTGCCGGATACCTCCGGCAAGGTCTCGGTCAACGAGAACGGCACCCTGGACCGGGCCTCGATGGCCACCATCACCAACCCCGACGACCTGAACGCGGTGGAGGCCGCCCTCAAGCTCAAGGACGAGACCGGCTGCGAGGTGGTGGTGGTCTCGATGGGCCCGCCCCCGGCCGAGGGGATGCTGCGCGAGCTGCTGGCCCGCGGGTGCGACAAGGCGGTGCTGGTCTCGGGCCGTGAGTTTGGCGGCAGCGACACCTACGCCACCAGCCAGATTTTGGCCGCGGCGGTCAAAAAGGTGGGCGTTGGCCCCGAGGACATCGTCTTCTGCGGCCGGCAGGCCATCGACGGCGACACCGCCCAGGTGGGCCCGCAGATCGCCGAAAAGCTGGGCCTGCCCCAGGTGACCTATGTGGCCGACATCCAGAAGGAGGGCAACACCCTTACCGTCAAGCGGATGCTGGAGGACGGCTTTATGAAGATCAAGGTGCAGACCCCCTGCCTGCTGACCTGCATCAAGGAGCTGAACGAGCCCCGCTACATGAGCGTGGGCGGCATCTGGGACTGCTACCAGAAGCCCTATGAGGTGTACGACTACGAGGCTCTCAAGAACGATCCCCTGATCGACACCGACACCATCGGCCTGCAGGGCTCGCCCACCAACGTTTACAAATCCTTCACCCCGCCGCAGAAGGGCGCCGGCACCATGATGGAGGGGGCCGACAAGGCCGCCTGCGAAAAGCTGGTGGGCATCCTGCACGACAAACAGGTGATCTGAGAGAGAGGAGAAGGAACAAATGGCTTTTGATAGTAAGGATACGGCCGCCTTTAAGGGCGTCTGGGTATTTTGCGAGCAGCGCGAGGGCGTCATCATGTCCACCAGCTACCAGCTTCTCAGCGAGGGCCGCAAGCTGGCGGACGACCTTGGCGTCGAGCTGTGCGGCGTGGTGCTGGGCAAGGGGGTCAACGAGCAGTTTTTGAAAAGCCTGGGCGGCTACGGGGCCGACCGGGTCTACTATGCCGAGCACGACCTGCTGGAAACCTACACCACCGACGCCTACACCAAGGTGCTGTGCGACCTGATCGAGGACAAAAAGCCCGAGATCTTCCTGATCGGGGCCACCAACATCGGCCGCGACCTGGGCCCCCGCTGCGCTGCGAGGCTGCACACCGGCCTGACCGCCGACTGCACCCACCTGGACGTGGACGTGGAAAAGTACAAGGACTTTTTGCGCAAGAGCTCCACCATCGATGTGGACAACACCAAGTTTGAGGAGAACAAAAACCTCAAGATGACCCGCCCGGCCTTTGGCGGCCACCTGATGGCCACCATCATCTGCCCGCGGTTCCGCCCGCAGATGTCCACCGTGCGCCCCGGCGTGATGCAGACCCAGGCCTTTGACGAGGCCGGCGCGGCCAAAACCGTGGTCGAAAAGGTGGCGGTGGCCCTGGCCGCCTCTGACCTCAAGACCGAGGTGCTCAGCGTTGAAAAGACCGCCAAGCAGATGGTGGACCTCATCGGCGCGGACGTCATCGTGTCGGTGGGCCGCGGCATCAGCAAGGACCCCGAGGCCGGCATCAAGCTGGCCGAGGAGCTGGCAAGCGTATTGGGCGGCGTTGTGGGCGCCTCCCGCGCGGTGGTGGACGCCGACTGGATCGACGCCAGCCACCAGGTGGGCCAGACCGGCAAAACCGTACATCCGCGCCTTTACGTTGCCCTCGGCATCTCGGGCGCCATCCAGCATCTGGCCGGCATGCAGGATTCCGAGTGCATCGTGGCGGTGAATAAGAGCGAGACCGCCCCCATCTTCCAGGCGGCCACCTATGGCATCTGCGGCGACCTGTTCAAGGTCGTTCCCCAGCTCATCGAGGCCATCAAGGCGCTCAAGGCGTAAAGCCCTTGGCGCCGCAGGCGCGGGAGGGGGGCATCCGCCCCGCCGCGCCCAAAGCACAAACAAGGCCCGCCCCCCGGATAAAACAGGGGGGCGGGCCTTTTGTATGCCCGGGGCCGCGGGCGAAAAGCGGCCGGTATGTACGGGGCAGGGCCGGCGTGCCTTTTGTGGGTTAAGGCGGCGCGTTTGCCTTTGGGGCGGGCCCTGCTCAGGCAGCGCTATTGGGGCGGCGCGGGCCGTAAAACCGCAGTAGCCGCAAGGGAGCGCTTTCTGTGCACTCCAGCGTAAGGCTGCCGGCCTGCCAGGGCACAAATACCTGGTCGGTCTTGTGCAGGGCAAGGGCCTTCTCTCCGGCGGCAAGCCGGCCGCTGCCCTCCAGCACATACAGGCCGTAAAAATCCTCCCCGGCCGGCAGGGCGAGCTTGCCGGTTACCAGCAGCTCGTCTAGGCAAAAGAGGGGGGTGCTGCCGTACCCGATCAGCCGGGTGATCCGCCCGCCCGGGGTGCTTTGCAGGGGCTGTGGGCGGATAAACCAGCGGCGGGAAATTTCCTCCCGGGCCATCGGCTCATAATGGAAGCAGTCGAACATCCGCTCAAAGCCAAGGCCCTGGTGGCACATGGAATCGGCCACGGCAAAGCCGCTGGGGGTGGTGCGCTCCACCCGGATGGTATAATCGGTGGGCTCCTGGATTTCTACCAGAAAGCAGCCTGCGCCAATCGCGTGGGGCATGCCGCCCTCGATCAGGATGGTATCGCCCGGCCGTACCGGGTAGCGCTGCATGGCGGCCAGCATGCCGGGGATGTCCTGCCGCCGGAACAGCTCCTCCCAAACAGGGCGGGTTACCTCGGGCTTAAAGCCAAGATAGATGCAGGGCTCTTGCCCGCCCACCGCCTGGCCGCCTAAGATGTGCCAGCACTCGGTTTTGCCATAGGGGCTGCCAAACAGCCGCAGGGCGGCCGGCTTGTCGGGGTGCACCTGTACGGTCAGCCGCTCGGCGCTGTCGATCAGCTTGACCAGTACCCCCAGCGAGGGCTCGGCATGGCCCCGGCCCAGGTAGCCCTCGGGGTCGGCTTCCAAAATGCTTTTAAGGGTGAGGCTGCTGCCGCGCAGGTGGCCCATCCCCTCCTCGGCAAATTCCTCCCGGCCGGCGTTGCGGGCCGCCACGGTAGAAAGTACCCACTCCTCGGGGAAGTGCCCGTTTTCGCCGCCGGGGTTCCCGTGCAGCTCATCCAGCCCGCGCCCGCCCAGATAGGTGCGCCAGGCCCGGGGATTGTCCAGCAAAAACGGAAAATCCTTTGCGGGCAGGCCCGCGGGTTCCCTTGCCTGTTCCATGGGTTGCTCCTTTCTGTATTCAGCCGTCCAGCGTTTCGTGCAGGCCGGTCTCCTGGTGCACCTCGTTGAGGTAGGCCACCGCCTCCTCCTTCATGCTTTGGGGGGTGCAGTCGATCCAAAGGTAGTGCATCCGCTGGCTGCCCCGGGCAATCACCCCGTGGTTGCTGCCCAAAGGGATGTGCAGCAGGGTGTTGCCCTTCATGGGGCAGATGCGGCAGTCGATCAGCAGGTCCATGTCGTTTTCGGGAAAGCTGAAAAAGAACTGGTCCAGCAGCGGGTGGGCATGCTGGCCCACCAGGTCATCGCCCTTGGCCTCTACGCTGCCCATCGCAAACCGGGGGATCACCCCCTGCTTGAGGATGGCCCGGCTGATGGTGGTCTCGCTCTTGAAAAAGTCGCGGTACTGGGGGCAGGCGGCATAGGCCTGGGTGAGGGGGAAATCCTCTTTGCTGGCCGCAAGGTCGGCAAGGTCGCTCTCGTTCATCGCCCAGCGGATTTCCAGCAGCACGGCGCCGGTTTTGGCCTTTATCTGCACGTCGCTCTCGGGCCTTGCGGTAAACATGGCCTTTTCGCTATACAAAAAGCTTTTGCCGGCGGCCGAAAAGCCCGCGCTGCCCTCGCACAAAAACAGGATGCGGATAAACTCTTTCTGGCCGGGCAAAGCAAGGCTGCCGCCGGCGGGCAGGGTGTGGTGAAAGACCGACGCGCCGGGAATCTCGCCGGGCAGCAGCTCTTTAGAGCACGGGGCGGCGGGCTGGCTTTCCAGCGTCACCATTTGAATATCGCTGAGCTTTACGGGTAGGGGCATGCAAAAAACCTCCCTTTGTCGGATTTTGTTTAGAGCCTATAGGTTTGCGGTTTGCAAGGAGCGCCCGTTCCAAGGGGTTATTGCCGGCCAAAGGGGCAGGGGAGCTTCAGAAGGGTATCGGGGCAGGGAGCCCGCCGGGCGGGCATCGAGGGATTGCTCCCCCCCTGCCCGGCCGGCGGATATATCCCCGGCTTGGGCATTCCCGGGTACGCATCGCACCGACCCTTTTGGCGGTACGGTATATTTTTAGTCCCACATTTATCGCTGCGCCGGCGGGTATTGGGGCCTGCGCTTTGGCAAACGGCTCAGCAACCGCTGCTGGGGCAGAGCTCGGGCATGAGTGGGTCCTCCCCGTTTACCGCCAGGATGCGGTCGACCACCAACTGGCGGAACTCGGGGCTCAGCATGGCAAAGTAGGCGGTAAAGCCGGTGACCCGCACCACAAGGTCGGGGTATTTGCCGGGGTCCTTGTGGGCCTCGAGCACCTTGTGTTTGTCGATGATGTTGATGTTTAGCAGGGTGTTGCCGGTCTCCAGGATGGTGCGGATCATCGCCACCATCTTGTCCACCCCCTCGGGGGTGTTGGCAAGGTTGGGGTCCAGCTCCAACTGCACCGGCGCGCAGTTGCCGTAAAAGGGCTGCACGCTGGCAATGCTGTTGGCCATGGCGGTTACCGCGCCGTCCCGCCGGTAGCCAAAGGTGGGGTTGGCCCCGTGGTTGATCGCCTCGCCATTGTGCCGGCCGTTGGGGGTGGCCCGTACATGGCTGCCAAACTCCAGCGTGTTGGACCAGCTAAACCAGCCCGGGATAAACTGGATGGCGGGGTAGTCCGGCGCTTTGGCCCGGATGACCTCCACCTCGCCGCGCACCAGCCGGGTAAACAGCTCGTTGACCCGCACCGCCCAGCGGTCGGCCAGGGTGTCGCCGCCGCAGTACCGCGCGCTGTGTAGCATCATCTGGCGGATGTATTCGCCGTCGATGTCCTTCCAGTCCAGCTCAAGCTGGCGGGTCAGGGCCTCCCAGGTGATCTTGTGCTCCTGCTCAATGCGCTGCTCGCAGGCGGCAAAGCTGTCGGCCACGGTGGCAATGCCCGCGCCGTCCATGCACATGTTAAAGTAGCGCGCCGTCTTGGTTACATCGGCGCCCTCCTCCACCGGGCCCTGGCTCAGCAGGTTGCAAACAAGCTCGGGCTCGTTTTTGTCCTGGTTGCGCAGGTGGAACAGGATGCCGTGGGCGGTGGTGTCCACCGCAACGGCAAGGTGCTGTTCAAACTTCCGCCAGAGCACATCGGTGCTGGGCGGGGTCTGGCCGGCCTCGCGCATCATCTCAAAATAGGCCACCTCAAACACCTTGGCAACGTTGATTTTTACCAGGTCGTTGAGAGTATACTCCATGCCCGGGATGCTCATCCAGCTACACCCAGCCGCCAGCCGTTTGCGGGCCAGCTTTTGGCCGTAGCCTAGCCGCATAAAGCCGTTGACCAGGCTGTTGTCGCCCGAAAACCGCGGCCAGGCGTTTTTGTTCTTGAACAGGTAGTAGACGCTCTTGTGAAAAAAGTCCTCGTTCATGTTGTCGTGCACCCGCACGGTGAGGTTGCAGGCGATGTTGATCCAGTCGGCCGCCTCTAAGATCAGGTAGCTGATATGGCTGGCCATGTCCCTGCCCTCGTCGTCCGGCCCGGCTAACTGGTAGTAGCGGGTGTCGTTCAAAAACAGGCAGGCAATGTAGAATTTGGCGGTCTCGTCGTCGATCCGCCCGGCCGCGATGTCGGCCTCGTAGAAGGGACGCAGCAGCTCGTCCAACTGGCCGCCGCTGGGGCCGCGGTTGTACAACCGGCTGAAAAAGCTAAACCAGCACATCCACTGGATGCATTCCCGCAGGGTCTCGGGCGGTCCTTCGGCAATTTTTTCGTTGCAGGCGGCCATCTCGGCAAGGTTCTGCTTTAGGTACGGGTTGCGCTCCTGCCCAGCCAGCGCCGTGATCTCGGCGGCCATCCGGTGCAAAAAGGCGATGATGTGCTCTGCCACCATGATCTCGCTCTCGTAAAACTCGGCGTGCTCGGGGCCGCTGTTGATAGCCTGGTACTTTTTGAGCTTTTGCAGGATGCCGCCCCAGCCCATGGCAAAGCCCATCCGCAGGTCGGGGGTGAAGTGCCCGTCCGAGCCGATGCCGCAGATGATGTTGTACTCGTCAAAGGCCTTTTTCAGCTCGTCGTAGGGCAGGTCGGGGTTCCAGATGGCGCCCTTCTGCCGGGTCATGAAGAAAAAGCCGCGCCCAACAAAGGCGTCCAGGGGGTCGCAGTAAAGGGGATGCTCGTCCAGCAGCTTGCAGTAGTTGGTGCGCCAGCCCTCGTAGCCGTAGTAGCTGCCGTTGTCGTTGTTGGGGACAAACTCAAAATAAAAGTCGTCCGGGGCGACCACCCGGCCGTAGTCGTCCTCGTCCAGGCCGCCCTCCAGCTCGATCTTTTCCTGGGTCTGGGCCAGCTTGCGCTCGCGCAAAAGCCGGACGCGTTTGTCGAGCGTAAAGGCCTCGTCGGCGGGATATTCGTTGATAAATTGGATCTTGCCCATACTATAAGGCTCCTTTCTGCCTGCTGCCAGCGGCCAGGCATGGTTGGGCGGGGGCGTGCGGCCCCCGCAAAGGGATGCGGGGATGTAAAAACGGGCGGTTATTCGGTCCAGACGGGGATGCCGGCCTCCCCGGCCGCGGCTTTCAGGGCGGCCACGCGCGCGGCGCTCAACGGCCTGGCCCCGGCAAAGGCGTTTTTCCGGTGCAGGCTCTCATACTTGCCCGAGCCCAGCGGGTTAAAGTTGAGCAGCTCGTACCGCACAAGGGTGTGCCGGGTATCCGTTTGGGCCAAAAAGCCGGCAATGGCGCGGATATTGTCCTCGCTGTCGGTGGCGCCAGGGATGAGGGGGGTGCGCACCAGATAGGGCCGGCCGGCCTGGGCGAGCCGGCGGATATTCTCTTTGATCTGCCCATTGCCCGCGCCGGTCCATTTTTTGTGGGTCTCTTCGTCGTATAGTTTGAGGTCGCACATTACAAGGTCCAGCTTTTGCGCCAGCGCCTCAACAACCTCCCAGGGGAAGTTCAGGTTGGTCTCGATGCCCACCGGGATGCCCTCGGCCCGGCAGGCGTCCGCAATGGCCTGCGCAAACTCCGGCTGGCAAAGTACCTCCCCGCCCGAAAGGGTCACCCCGCCGCCGCTGCTCTGGTAGTAGGGCTTATCCTGCAAAATCTCGGCCATCACCTCCCGCACCGTGGCCTTTCTGCCGCTCATCTCCATGGCTCCCGCGTAGCAGATGTCGGCGCATTTGCCGCATTTGACGCAGAGGTTGGGGAAGTAGCGGTGAACCCCGTCGATCCGCTTATGCGCCTTGCTGGGGCAGGCGTAAACGCATTTGTAGCAGCCGATGCACTTGTTTGCGTGGTACAAAAGGTCGCGGCCGCAGCGGATGGTCTCGGGGTTGTGGCACCATGCGCAGTTCATATTGCAGCCCTTAAAAAAAACCGTGGTGCGGATGCCGGGCCCGTCGTTCAGCGCAAACCGCTCGATCTCGGTAATCATTCCGGTCGTATTGTTCATGAGAATGCGCTCCTTTTCTTTCAGTCGGGGAATGTTCCCAACACCTATTGTAGAGCGAACGCACGCCGCTTTTTTGGGGGTTCGCAGGCCGGAATTTTGCATTTCTTTGGAGTATTTCTAAAATGTCCAAAAGAAAGCCCCGGCGGCCCTGCTGGATAAAAGCCGGGCCCTCCTGAGCGGACCCCGGTTTTTGGCGGCGCAGCCTGCAGCAAAAAAGACAAAATCCGGGCGGACAGAAGAGAAATTTTTACGAAACAATAAAAATGGCCCCACGGGCGGCAAAAAAGGCCAGAATGCTGCAAAACTGGGGTTTTCCCAAGGAAACGCAAAAAAATAGGAAAGAAAGACAAAAAAAGAGCCTCCTGTTTTTTTTATAATCAGGCTATACGGGGCGCAGGAGGGCCGGCCTAACACAAAAGGGCCGGCACGCGGCGCCCATAACACGCAAGGATTAGACAGGAGGAAAAACATATGAAAAAATGGATCGCGCTGCTGCTTGCCGCAGTGATGGCGCTCAGCCTGGCCGCCTGCGGCGGCTCTGCCAGTAGCACCCCCGCCGCCTCGGCCAGCAGCGGGGCCGGCTCGGCCGCCGCGCAGGCCCCGGCACAGGGCGGCGACACCGCCTCCCTGACCATCTGCGGCACCAACGGCCCCGGCGACACCCAGTCTATTGCGCATGAGAATTTTGCCGCGGCCCTGAACGAATGCGGGGACTGGGCTGCTGTGGCGATGGTCTCTTCCGAGATGGGCTCTACCGACGATGTTCTGGAGCAGGCGATGGCCGGCGCGCCGGTGATTGCGGCGACCGACCCCGCCCGCCTGGCGTCCTATGTGCCGGAATTCGGCATTTTGATGATGCCCTACATGTTTGACAGCTATGACCAGTTGGACAGCCTGATGGACACCGCCCTTTACAAGGAATGGGTTGCCAAGCTGCGCGAGCAGGGCCTGGTGCTGCTTACCAACAACTGCATCACCGGCTTCCGCAACTATGTCAGCAACAAGCAGGTGCTTGTACCGGCCGACCTGAACGGCCTCAAGATCCGCACCATGGGCTCGGCCATTGCGGTCAACTCGGTTAACGCCATGGGCGCCATTGCCACCGCGCTGAACCAGTCGGAGGCATACAACGGCATCGAGACCGGCGTTGTGGACGGCGGCGAGTGGCAGGTGCCCACCATCTACAGCCTGCGCATGTACGAGGTGTGCGACCACATCTCGATGACCCAGCACTTTTTGCTGACCGGCTCGATCGTCTGCGGCGCCGCCTGGTACGATTCCCTCACCGAGCAGCAGCAGAAGGAGCTGAGCGAGCTGGCGGTGAAGTGCTACGGCGAGACCAAGGAGATGGTCATCCAGGCCGAGAAGGACTATGTGCAGGAAATGGTGGACAAGTACGGCGTGACCGTGGACGAGCCGGACAAGGACGCTTTCCGCGAGGCCACCGCCTACCTGTACAGCGATGATGCAACCACCGGCGGCGTAGACTTTGAGGCTCTGCGCGACGAGCTGTACAGCCAGATGGGTATTGCCTGAGATCGTATCACACACAATCAATAGATTAGCGCCCCTGGCCGCGCCGGAGCCCGCAAAGCGGCTCTGGCGCCCGGGGGCCGGACTGCGGGTGTACGAGAATGAAAAAAATCTACAAATGGTACTGCCGCATCGAGATGTTTTTGGCCTGTGCGGCGTTTTTTACCATCATTGCGCTTACCTTTTCCAACGCGGTGCTGCGGGCGCTGAACCATCCGATCGTTGCAAACGACGACATCTGTACCCTGCTGTTTGCCTGGGTGTCGTTTATGGGCGCGGACATTGCCATGCGTTCCAACCGCCTGGTGGGTATGGACCTTGTTACCATGAATCTGCCCGTTAAGCTGCAAAAGCTGCTGCAGCTCATCGTGTACTTTATTATGGGGGTCACCCTTGTGATGCTGGCGGTGCAGGGCTACAAGCTGGCCGTGATGAACTGGAGCCGGTTTTTCAACACCCTGCCGGTATCCTACGGGGTGGTAACCCTGAGCCTTGCGGTCTGCGGCGTGCAGATGCTGCTGACCCTTTCCATCAAGATCGTGGTGCTGCTGCGGCATTTTGGCGACGATTCCTTTACCATAAAGCAGCATGACCCGGACAACGAAGGAAAGGGGGCCCAAACCGCATGAGCGCGCTTGCCCTGATGATGATTGTATTTGTGGTTCTGCTGGTCATCAACGCGCCCATCGCGTTTGTGATCGGCTGCGCCGGGATTGTGTGGTTCCTTTCCAACGGCACCATGCCCATCAACATTGCCGTGCAGCGTGTGGTGGCGCAGACCCAGTCCATCTCGTTTCTGGCGGTGCCCTTTTTTATCTTAGCGGGCAACCTGATGAACCGCACCGGCATCACCCCCCGGCTGATGAAGTTCAGCCAGGTGGTGACCCGCAAGATGGTGGGCGGCACCTGCCAGGTGTCGGTGCTGCTCTCCACCCTTATGGGCGGCGTGTCCGGCTCAGCCGTGGCCGACGCCACCATGGAGGCGCGTATCCTTGGCCCAGACATGACCCGGCGGGGATACCCCAAGGGGTATTCCAGCGCGGTGCTCTGCCTTACCAGCCTGATCACCGCCACCATCCCGCCCTCGCTGGGGCTGATTTTGTACGGCTTTGTGGGCAATGTCTCGATCGGCCGGCTCTTTATTGCCGGGCTGATCCCGGGCATCTTGATGTGCCTTGCGCTGATGGGCACCGTCTGGTGGACCAGCAAGCGCTACCATTACGACATGCCCGACCCGGCTGTGCCCGCCCCCACCGGCAAGGAAATCCTGCAAAGCGGCAAGGAGTGCTTTTTCGCGCTGGTCTTTCCGGTATTGCTGATCGTTTTGATCCGCATGGGCCTGTGCACCTCTACCGAGGCCGGCGCGGTCGCGGTGGCCTACGCGCTGCTCTGCGGTACCCTGATCTACCATGAGCTCACCTGGGAGGGCTTTGTGCAGGCCCTCAAGGACAGTGTGGTGGACACCGGCGGCATTATCCTGATTATCTCGATGTCCGGCATCTTCAGCTATGCGCTCACGGTAGAGCAGGTTCCGTCGGTGCTGGGCGGCATGCTGCTGGGCATTACCGAAAACCCCCAACTCATGATGATTTTGGTGGTGCTCTTCCTCACCCTGAGCGGTATGTTTGTAGACTCCAATGTCAACATCCTGCTCTTTACCCCCCTGGTGCTGCCGGTGATGCAGAGCATGGGGGTGGACCCGGTGCATTTTGGCATTATTATGATGACCATTGTTACCATGGGCTGCATGACCCCGCCGGTGGGCACCGCCTGCTACTCGGTCTGCGACATCATGGGCTGCTCGATCGGGGATTATGTCAAGCACAGCCTGCCCTTCTTTGGGGCGGTGATCGGGCTGGTGATCCTGATGATCTTTATCCCAGATGTGATCCTCTTCCTTCCCAATCTCATCTACGGCTGATGGCCTGCCCGGACGCTGTGCAAAACACACGGCGGCCGGGCATTTTTATGGCAAAGGAGGGCGGTGCGGCATGGTGCGCAATAAAACAGACCGGTATTACGAGCGGCTGGGTGATAAGGACTTTTCCATCGAAAAGAAGACCGAGCCCGGCAGCCAGAACATCCTGCCGCACATCCACGACCAATACGAGCTGCTGCTCTGCCTGTCGGACGGTATGCAGTGTGAGGTTAATACAGGCAGCGAAAAGGTAAGCTGCCCCATCCAAAAGCATACCCTGCTGCTGTTCAACAATATGGATCAGCACCATGTGTTCCCAAGGGCCGAGGAGGGTGAAAACATCCGGTATGTGGTGTATTTCAGCCCTGCCTTTATCAGCTCGCTGTCCACCGAGCAGATAAGCCTGCTGGACTGCTTTTTGTTCCGCCCCTTCCCCCACCCGCAAATCCTGCCGGTATCGGCCGCGGTCTCGCAAGAAATCCAGCAGCGGCTGGATAAGATCTTGGCCATCCGGGATACGCCTCCCCAGGAGTGTTACGGGCAGGAGCTGCACATCCGGCTTTTGCTGGCCGAGCTGCTGCTTACCGTAAACGCCTGCTACCGGGCCGAGCATCAGATTACAGCGGTGTCGGGCAGCCGGTACCGCAGCGTTTATGGGATCATCAGCTACATCCACCAAAATTACGACCGGGAGCTCTCGCTGGACGAGCTGGCCGGCCGGTTTTATATGAACAAATACTACCTGTGCGAGGTGTTTAAGCAGGTAACCGGGCAAAGCCCCAACCAGTATGTCATCAACTGCCGGCTGATGAAGGCAAAGGAGCTGCTCATAGGCGGGTACTCGGTGGAAAATGTCTGTTCCATGGCCGGGTTCAACAATATGTCGCATTTCAGCCGGACCTTCAAAAACAAGGTAGGCGTAAACCCCAAGCAGTACCAAAAACAAATGCAGGGCCGGTGAGCCCGGCGCGGCAGCTCCCATGGGGGAGCGGCGCCCTCCTGGGCAAAACGGACCAAAGGCCAATCCCGCGCGCCCCCTTTTGCAGGGGCGCGCGGGATTGGCCTTTTATAGGGGGCGGCCGGCTTTGGAGGCCCGGGCCGCCGGCTGTTTGGTGCGGCAAAATGCCTGCCGCAGCCGGTTTATTCTGCGTTGTACCCCCACGCCTCAATCTGGGTGAGCGCCGGGAAAGGGGAGGGGTCGTCGGCCCGGATCAGGTGCTCGATCCGCAGCCAGGCAACGGATTTGCGCCGGATGGCGAATACATGGGGCGCGGCGCTCTTTTGCATCGGCAAAACCTCGCTGCTGCCATCCGAAAAGGTTACGGTGGCCTGTTCCCACCAACTGTCGTGCGGGAAATCGGCCCGGGTAACCAGCCGCAGCTCATCGATGTCCACCGGGCGGCCAAATTCGAGGGTGATGGCAGCGTCGGCGCGCTGGTCGATGCCCCAGGCCTGGAAAGGCCAGGGCCAGTGCCCGGCGTTGGCCAGCACCCCGTCGATGACGTTGCGGGCGGCAAAAACAGGCGCAATGGGGCCTTTGGTCTCGGCATTGCCGTGCAAAACAAGGCCGGCGCCGAGCAGTGCCGCGCCGAGGGCCGCGAGATCGTCTGGCTGGCCCAGGAGGGGGACTACCGGCCCGGCGACCGGATCGTGTTTACCACCGACGAGTTCCCCGCCTATTATTTCATCCAGGTGGACGGCGGCATGGCCGAGGCCTACGTTTACCTTACCCAAGGGTGTATCGAGTACCCCATCCCCTTTGAGCCGGAGGCCGAGGCCTATAACGCCCTCCGCCTTTCCTACTGCCCCGGCAGCTTTGCCGGCGCGCGGCATTACATCGCCATGCGCAAGGCAAAGCCGCAGGAGAACGCGAGCTACCGCAACCTGGCCAAAAACCCTATAGACCGGGCGGGCGCTGCCGGCTGCTGGCCGCATGTGCATGCCAATGCCGAGACCAAAGGCCCCATTGCGCCTGT
>CAJTSP010000009.1:18641-35978 GCA_910578965.1 uncultured Oscillospiraceae bacterium | reverse complement strand
GTTTTTTTACCCTGCCGGGCGGGCATCGGGTGGGGGTGGCCGGGCTGCTCCACTGCGAAAACGGACAGGCCGCCGCCTTCCAAACCGTTACCTCGCTCAACCTGCGCATTGCCCGGGAAATCCGACCTGCGCTGCCCGCTGTCCTGCGCCTCGCCCTTCAACAGGGCGGCGGGGTGTTGGTAATCGGGCCGCCGAGCAGCGGGAAAACCACCTTTTTGCGTGGCATTGCAGAGTATCTTTCCAGCCTTGGGCGCAAGGTTACAGTGGTGGACGAGCGGGGGGAGCTTGCCCCCTGCACGGCCCAGGGGTTTGTTTACCCTGTACCGCTGCATTGCGAGGTGATCACGGCGCTGCCCAAGGCGCAAGCTATCTGCATGGCGCTGCGCGCGCTTGGCCCGCAGGTGATCTTATGCGACGAGCTGGGCGGCAAAGAGGATGCGGCCGCGCTGGAAGAGGGCCTGCACGCAGGGGTGGAGTTTGCGGCCTCGGTACATGGCTCAAACGCCGAGGTTTTGCTCCGGCGCCCACAGTTTGCCGCGTTGGCCCGCCAAGGGGCGTTCCGCACGGCGGTGGTATTGGCCGGGCCGCAGCAGCCTGGCCTTGTACGGGAGGTGCGGGCCCTGTGATGAAGCTTACCGGCTGCTTGCTCTTGGCACTGGCCGGCTATGGCGCCGGATGCTGGAGGCTGGGGCAGGCGCGGCGCCGCTTTACTGCATTGCAGCAGTTGGAGCTTTTGTTGGGGCGTATCCGGGACGAAATTAGCTTTAGGGCCCTGCCGTTAGAGGACATCCTTTTGCTGCTGTGTGCCGAGCCCGGCTTTGAACTGCTCGACTTAAATAGCTGCACCCAATTGCGGCTGTTTTGCCTGCCAAAGCTTTTTACCCCCGAGGAGCGTACAGCTCTGCAGCCTGCCTTTGCAGCCTTAGGGCAGGGCACCAGCACGGAGGCCGGCCGTATCCTTACCTATTATCAAAAAAGGTGCGCTGCCTTTACAGCACGGGCCGAAAAGGAATTGGATAAAGCAAAACAGCTTTACAGGTCGTTTGGCCTCTGTGCCGGGCTGCTCGCAGCATTTTTGCTGCTTTAGGCTAAAGCAGAACCGTCAAAAGCAGCCTGCCTGCCGCTTTTGGCAAAATACCGAGCCTCATTTTTTCTTCGACGCTGCATTTTGCCAGGACAAAACCAAAAAAAGCAAACAGGACAGTTTGAACGGGGGAGGTACAGCCGCGTGGACATCGATTTGGTATTCCGCATTGCGGCCATCGGGATCATTGTGGCGGTGCTCAACCAGCTCCTGATCCGCTCTGGCCGGGAGGATCAGGCCATGATGACGACGCTGGCGGGGCTGATTGTGGTGCTTTCGATGATCGTACGGCAGATCAGCGATTTGTTTGTGGTGATTAAGGATCTGTTCCATCTGTAAATGCCTATGGAAATTTTTAAGGCTGCTGGCTTCGCGCTGGCTGCTGCGGCGCTTATTGTTTTGCTGCGCCAGTATCTGCCCGCCTATTCGGTGCTGGCGCTGGCCGGGGCCGCAGTGCTTTTTTT
Organism: uncultured Oscillospiraceae bacterium; assembly: GCA_910578965.1. Lineage (GTDB taxonomy): Bacteria > Bacillota > Clostridia > Oscillospirales > Ruminococcaceae > UBA7177. Next base: position 34,430 of record CAJTSP010000009.1, on the reverse strand, counting down.
AGGAGCGTTTGCCGCCGCCGCAGCGCCGGTGGCGGCTTGGTTGGAAGGTTTGGGCGAGATGGCGGGCCGGGAGGAATTTGCCTGCCTGCTCAAGGCGGCAGGCATTGCGCTGGTGGCACAAAATGCCCAGGAGCTTTGCCGGGATGCCGGCCTTGGCGCGCTGGCCTACGGCGTAGAGCTGGCCGGGCGATGCCTGGTGCTTACCGCCGCCCTGCCGCTTCTGCGTCAGGTGCTGGAACGCCTGATGCTGCTGATGCAATGAGAGGTGCCAATGAAAGGTTTTTGCGCGCTGCTTTTGGCGGCGGCCCTGCTGGCGGGGCCGCTCTGCCTGGGGGCCCTGGCCGCGGACACATATGCCCCCCAGCCGGGGACAAGCCCGGATGCGCAGCAGTTTGCCTCGATGGGGCTGGGGGAGCTCTTGGAATGGGCGGCCGGGCTTTGCCGCGGGCAGTTGAAGCGGCCGGTGCGGCTGGCGGCTCTGCTGGCTTGCTTTTTGCTCTGCGGGGCCGCGGCGCTCTGTCTTGCGCCGGAGGAGGGCTGGCGGCAGATGCTGGAGTGGGTGCTTTTGCTGGGGGTTTTTCTGCTCACGGCCGACCCTTTGTTGGGCCTGACGGATGAAATTGCCCAAACGGTGCAGGGCTGGTACGCCTATCTCATCAGCTTTGTGCCGGTGTTTTCGGGGGTTATGCTCGGCTGCGGGCAGCCGGGGGCAGCTACCGTGTACAGCGGGATGTTCTTAATGATTGCAGGGTTTTCGGCCCAGCTCATCAGTACCCTGGCCATGCCGCTTTTGCAGGTGTATCTCGCTCTCAACACGGCTGCGGGCCTTTGCTTTGTGGAGGGCCTGACGGATGCCTGCGCCCTATTGGGCAGTGCGGTGCGTTGGCTGGTCAAGTTTTTGGCGGCGGCCTTTGCGGGCGTGCTGGGGCTGCAGACTGTACTGGCCCAGGGGGCCGACAGCCTTGCCGCCAAAACCGGGCAGTTTGTGCTCAGCAGCGCAGTGCCGTTGGTAGGCGGGGTTGCGTCGGATGCCATGGGCAGCGTGCTTGCGGGCCTGCGGGTGCTCAAGGGCTCGCTGGGGTTTGCGGCCATTGCCGTGCTGGCGGCAGCCTTTGTACCTTTGCTGGTGCGCTGTACGGCCTACAGTGCCGCCATCGCCGCTGCGGCGCTTGTTTCAAAGGCTTTGGGGCTTAAGCGCTGCGGCAGCGTATTGGAGGGTGCGGCCCAGAGTATCGGCATTTGCATATCCTTTTTGGTCTTCTTTTTTATGCTGGTGGTACTGGCCACCGCGTTGATGATTGTAACCGGGGGAGGGGGATAAACGCATGGACGCGGTACGGCAATGGGCATTACGAGTCTGCATATGCTGCGCTCTGGCAGGGGCCTTGCAGCTCCTTTTGCCGGCAAAGGGCAGCGCGAGGGTCATAAAAACAGTGCTTGCGCTGTATATTTTAGTATCCGTGCTTACGCCGGCTTATACTGCCGGCTGGGGCGAGGTGCGTGCGCAGCTCGAACAGCCGCTCACGGCAGCATTGCCCGAGCCTTCCAGCGAACTGGTGCGCCAGGCTGCGTTCGAGGCGCTGGAAAAGCGGCTCACGGTGCGGCTGGCAGGCGAGGGGATTGAGGCGCAGATAAGCGTTGATGCAAGCGACGAGCAGCTACAGGTCACGGCCTTTTTACGCGACGAGGCGCTGGCCGGGCAGGCGCAAACAATCCTTCAAGAGGAACTGAACGGGACCGGCAGCATCCTTTGCCGGGGAATGGAAGGCACGCCATGATGGAAAAATACCGCGAATGGCTGGGCCAAAAAGCGGGTAAACGCCCCATGCCCTTTTTGTTCTTGCTGGGGCTGGGAGGGATGCTGCTTATTTTGCTTTCAGATTTTGTCAAAAGCCCGGCCAAAACCGGGCAGGAAGCCCCCGCCTCGGGCCAAACGGGTCTTTCGGAAAACGAGTACCTTTACCGGTTGGAAGAAAAACTCGAGCAGATGATTTGCCAGGTAGACGGCGCTGGCGAAACCTCCGTGATGATTACGCTGGATTCCTCGCGCGAGACGGTTTACGCCCAAAACGAAAAAGCGGAAGGGGAAAGCGGCGGATACGAAAAAACCCATGTTTTGCGCAGCGCCGCGAACGGCCAGGAGCCGCTGGTTGAGATGGTCTGGGAGCCGGAGATACGCGGCGTGGCAGTGGTGTGCCAAGGTGGCGCCAATATAACCGTTGCGGCCCGCATTACCGAGCTGGTCAGCGTGGTTCTTGGAGTGCCAAGCAATCGCATCAGTATTGCAAAAATGACTTGATGGAGGCATTGATATGACAAAGATGAAAACCAACCAGAAAATGACCATGCTCACCCTTGCGGTGGCGCTGGGGGTCGCCGTTTACCTCAACTGGGAATATGCCAAAACCACTGACAATGCCTTGGCGGCTGCGGCTACCCCTTCGGCCACCACACCTCCCGCCGTGACCGACCAGCTCGCAGTGGATGCCGCCCCGGACGCGGACAAAAACTACGGCGAGGCCCAGCTTGTAAGCGTAAACGGCCAGAGCGGCAGCGAATTTTTTGAAACCGCCCGCCTGCAGCGCAGCAAGACGCGGGACGAGGCGCTGGACGCTTTGCAGAAGAGCCTCAAAAGTGCCAAGCTGACCGACGAGGAAAAAAGCGAGCTCACCGCCAAGCTGACCGCCCAGATCGAGAGCATCACCCTTGAAAGCGATGTGGAGAACCTAATCCGTGCCAAGGGTTTTGTAGACTGCGTGGCCTTTATCAGCGAGGGACAGGTCAATATCACCGTGATGACCACAAACGACGGCCTGACCAAGGAGGAGGTTGCGCAGATCCGGGACATTGTTTTGAGTAAATGCAGTGTAAGCGTGCAAAATATTACCGTGGTGGAGGTAAAGTAGGCGGGGAGCCGGCCGTGCAGGGCCATAAAAGAAATGCATAAAAGGTTTTTGTTGCCCGCATGCAGAAGTTGTGGTATAATTGCCGTGTAAAATACTGCCCCGAGTATCCCTTGCCAAAGGCTGCGGGGCAAATCAATCCATAGCAGGAGGGGCATTGCCATGGACGTACAAAATTCGGATGTAGTGGGAGGCAGCCTTCAGATATCCACCGATGTGATCGCCAAGATCGCCCGCCTGGCCACCCTGGAGGTGGAGGGGGTGCGCGGGGTGCGTGCCGAGACCCTCAGCGCAAAAAGCCTGCTGGGCAAATCCATCCCCAAACCTATTTCGGTGCAGTTGGTGGACGATGTTGCCGAGATTACCGTGAGCTTAGTGGTTTCGTATGGCTGCAAAATCCCTGCTATAAGCGAGAAGGTACAGGAAAACGTCAAAAATGCCGTCCAAAACATGACCAGCATCACCGTGTCCAAGGTGAACCTTGTAGTGGTGGGCGTGGCGGTGGAGGAAGCCGATCCCGCCGGGGAATAACGAGGAACACAGGGCCATCCCGCTTTGGATGGCCCTGTTCGTGCGTTTTTTGCCTGCGGGCATAGCCTTTATTGATTTAGAAAAGGCCGCCCCTAAAAACCTACTTGCGCAAAAAACGGCCGGGCAGTCGGCAATAAGCCCGGCCGCAGCGCAAACGGCCAGGATTTGAGGAATATTCATGGAAGAAAAACTATCCCGCCGCCAGGGGCGCGAACGTGCGTTTTTGCTGGCGTTTTCCGCCACCTTTGGCAATGAGGACATTCCGGGCCTCATTGCCCAGAGCCGCGAGCTGGAAGAAAACGCGTTGGATGCGTTTGGCGAGCAGTTGGTTTTGGGCTATTACAGCCATCGGGATGAGATCGACGCCCAAATCGCCAAGCGGCTGCGCGGCTGGACGATCAACCGTATTTCCCGTGTGAGCCTGTGCGCGCTGCGGCTGGCGATTAGCGAGATGCTTTATGGGGACGAAAAATTGCCCGGCGTTGCCATCAATGAGGCAGTGGAGCTTGCCAAAAAATACGGCGGTGAGGACGACTACCAGTTTGTCAACGGTGTCTTGGGCGCAGTCTCGCGTGAGCTTGTTCCGGCCGAGGCCGGATATGTCGAGCCGCAACAGGAGGCCGGCGCCCCGGGTGTGGAGCCCGCGCCATGCTGAGCCTTGGATTCGACACCAGCAACTATGCAACCTCTCTGGCGGTGTTCGACACCGAAACCGGAGAGGTTGTTTGCGATACAAAACAGCTTTTGCCTGTAAAGCCTGGTCAGTTGGGCCTGCGCCAGAGCGAGGTGTTGTTCCGCCATACGGCCGCGCTGCCGGCTTTACTGAGCCGGCTTGCGGGCCGGGCAGACCTTACGAGGATCGGGGCGGTAGGGGTGTCGGCAAGACCCCGGCCGGCCGAGGGCTCCTACATGCCCTGCTTTTTGGCCGGCCTCAGTGCGGCGCATGCGTTTGCGGCAGCCCGCGGGCTGCCGGTTATCGAAACCACCCATCAGCAGGGGCATATTGCGGCGGCCCTATATGCTGCCGGCAAGCCGGAGCTTTTTTCTGCACCGGTGCTGGTGTTCCATATTTCGGGCGGCACTACCGACCTGATCCTTTGCGATACGCCTGCTCGGCTTACCCTGCTGGGCAGCAGCGGAGATCTGTATGCCGGCCAGGCGGTAGACCGGCTCGGCGTCCGGCTGGGGTTTGGTTTTCCGGCAGGGCCGGCGGTATCTGCACTGGCAGCCGAATGCGGCGAACCGGTAACTCCCAAGGCGAGTGTCCGGGGAATGCAGTGCAGCCTTTCGGGGCTGGAAAATCAATGTGACGCCTTGCTGCGCCAGGGCAAAAGCCCGGCCCTTGTGTGCAAATACTGCCTTTGCTGCATTGCCGAAACACTGCTGCGTATGACAAGGGCGGCCTTAAAGGCGCATCCGGGCCTGCCGGTGGTTTGTGCCGGCGGGGTAATGAGCAGCGATGTGATTCGGGAGTATGTGCAGGCAAGGCTGCCCAGCGTTCATTTTGTCCCGGGCCGTTTTTCTGGCGACAACGCCATTGGGGTGGCGATATTGGCCGGCATGACGGCGCAGAGGGGGGGGTAAGGGCATGGCTAATGTGATTACAATCTCCGCACTCAACGCTTATGTTAAATCCCTTTTAGACAGGGACCCGGTGCTTACCGATATCGCCCTGCAGGGCGAGGTTGCCAATTTTGTAAACCACCGAAAAAGCGGCCATTTTTATTTTTCGCTGCGGGACGAACGGGCCAGCGTCAAGGCGGTGATGTTCAGCCGGGATGCAAGGCGGCTTGCCTTTACACCTGAGGACGGGATGCATGTGCTGGTACGCTGCCGGGTGAGCCTTTTCGAGCGGGATGGCACGTTCCAGGTATATGTGGAGGATATGTTCCCGGACGGGATCGGCTCGGCCCAGATGGCCTTTGAACAGCTCAAGCGGCGGCTTGCGGGCGAGGGGCTATTTCTTGCCGAGCATAAAAAGCCGCTGCCTCCCTGCCCAGGGTACGTGGGCGTTGTTACCTCCCGTACGGGGGCGGCCTTGCAGGACATTATGAATGTGCTCGGCCGTCGTTGGCCGTTGGCCCGGTTACTGCTGGCGCCAGCTAATGTGCAGGGGCAACATGCTTCGCGCGAGGTTGCCCAGGCTATCCGGAGCCTGGACGCAGACGGCCGCGCGGATGTGATTATTGTGGCGCGGGGCGGCGGCTCGCGGGAAGACCTTTGGGTGTTTAACAGCGAGGAAATTGCCCGCGCGGCCTATGCCTGCCGCACCCCGCTCATCAGCGCGGTAGGGCATGAGATCGACTATACCATCCTGGACTTTGTGGCCGACGAGCGCGCGCCCACCCCTAGCGCGGCGGCCGAACTTGCGGTGCCGGACCGGGAGGAGTACCTGCGAAAAATATACAGTTTGCGGCAAAATATTCACAAAAATATGCAAATGCACTGGCAGTTGTGTTATAATAAGGTAGTTTTGGCAAAAAGTTCTGGGGCAATGCCGGCCGCCGCGCGCAGTATCGCCCAAAAACAGGCGGCGCTGGGGCACGCTGCGGGCCTTTTGCGGCAGTCATTGGGGCGGCTTCTGGCCCAGAAGGGCGGTCGGCTGGCCCATGCAGCGCAGTTGGCTCAAAGCCTCGCACCCTATAAGGTGCTTGCGCGTGGATATGCTATACTGCAGGACGGGGACGGCCAGGTGTTGGCGGCAGAGGAGCTTTTTGCCGGCCGGCAGATCCGTTTGGCCCTGCGGGACCGGACGGCCGAGTGCAGTATAAACCGCATTACGATACGGAAGGAGCAGACCCCATGAAAACCCCCAAAACCTTTGAGGCCGGGCTTGCCCGCCTGGAAGAGGTGCTGGCTCTTTTGCAGGATGAAAAAACGCCGCTGGCGCAGGCTGTCAAGCTGTATGCTGAGGCGGCCCAGTTGGTTGCCAGTTGTGACGAGGCTCTGCAAAAGGCAAAACTCGAAATACAGGAGATCGACGAAAAAATGGGGATATCGGAGGGGGAGGACGCTCAGTGACAGGACAAGCCACTCTGGCAGATACCTATCGGGAACTCACCGAGCAAACCCTCGGCACCCTGTGCGACGAGTATCTGCCGCAGACCAGCGAGGTTTGCCGCGCTGCGCGCTACAGCCTGTTGGGCGGCGGTAAAAGAGTGCGAGGCATTTTGGTACTGGCCGTCTGCGAGCTGCTGGGCGGCAATGTACGTCATGCGGCCCCGCTTGCCGCGGGCATTGAGATGCTACATTGCTATTCCCTTATCCATGACGACCTGCCCTGCATGGACAACGACGATTTTCGCCGTGGACGTCCATCCTGCCACAAGGCCTTTGGCGAGGCTACGGCCCTTTTGGCAGGGGATGCATTGCTCACAGCGGCGTTTGAGCTGGTGGCCGACGCGCCACTGCCCGCCGAAGCCCGCGCAGACGCTGTAAAGTCGCTTGCCTTTGCAGCGGGGGGGCGAGGCATGGTGTTGGGGCAGGAGCTGGACCTGCGCGTTGAGCGGGGGCCCGCAAGCGAGGAGGAGCTGCGCGCGGTACACCGGGGCAAAACCGGCGCGCTGATCAACGCGGCAGTACAGATGGGCGCAGCAGCGGCCGGAGCCGATAGGGGAGATCGCACAGCCCTTGAGGCATATGCCTTTGACCTGGGGCTGGTGTTTCAGATTGTAGACGATGTGCTGGATGCGACCTCTACCCAACAGGCCCTTGGCAAGCCGGCCGGCAGCGATGCTGCAAACGGAAAAACCACCTTTGCTACCCTATATGGCCCGCAAAAGGCTATGGCCCTTGCCGAAGAGGTTACCGCCCGGGCCTGCGGCGCGCTGGAAAAGCGTTATGGTGCACGGGCCGGTTTTTTGTGTGGGCTTGCCCGTGAGCTTCTGCGGCGGGATCATTGAGCGGCCGTGTTGTAGGCCTGCGCCGTACAAGCCGGCTCGCGGGCGGCTTGTACGGTTTTGTAAAGCAAAGCCGTACCCCTTTGCGCAGTGGAGGCTGCTTTATATTTTTGCTGCCCGAAAGCCGGCAGGATGTGACAAAACCAAAGCAGGCTGCCCAAAAGCAGGGCCGTTTTTATTGGCTACAAAACGTATGAGGCTTTTGGGCGGCCCGGCCGAAAGAGGTGGATGGAATGGGATGGCTCAAGCAGCTTTTCCACTGGAATTATGTGCTGTGTGTGTCAATGGTAGGCTGGTTTGCGGCCCAGGTGCTTAAAACCATTATCAATGCGGTTTTACTCAAGGAACTGAAGCTTGAGCGCATGTGGGGGGCCGGCGGAATGCCCAGTTCTCACTCTGCCACCGTATGTGCCCTGGTGGTAGCCACCGGGCGGGCATATGGCACATCCTCGCCGTTTTTTGCACTGGCATTTTTGCTGGCCGCCATTGTAATGTACGATGCGCAGGGGGTACGCCGCGAAACCGGCGAGCAGGCTAAGGTAATCAACCGGATGCTGACCGACTGGATGGATGAGGGCGCAAAAACCGCCCCCATGCTGGCCGATAAAAAACTCAAGGAGATGGTTGGACATACCCCCTTTGAGGTTTGGGCTGGCGCTTTGCTGGGTGTGGCAATCGGATTTGCGATCCCGGTAATGTTGTAAGAGGTGACGGTAGAATGTCTCAAACACCGCTGCTGGACCTGATCCATTCCCCGGCAGACCTCAAGGCCCTGCCGGCCGACCAGATGCCCGCATTGTGCGGCGAGATCCGGGAGTTCCTGATCGACAGCGTTTCCCGTACGGGGGGGCACCTTTCCTCAAATCTTGGTACCATCGAGCTGACGGTGGCGCTGCACCGCGCCCTCCATTCGCCTGTCGATAAGCTGGTTTTTGACGTGGGGCACCAGTGCTATACCCATAAGCTGCTCACCGGCCGGAGGGAGGGGTTTGCCCATCTGCGCCAAGATGGCGGCCTTTCGGGTTTCCCCAGCCCGTTTGAAAGCGAGCACGACGCCTTTGTGGCCGGGCACGGCAACACCTCGCTCTCGGTGGCCATTGGCATTGCCCAGGCCAAAAAGCTGCGGGGCGACCCGGGCAAGGTGGTGGCCATTGTGGGCGACGGCGCCTTTACCGGCGGCATGGTGTACGAGGGCATGAACAACATCTCGGTGCTCAACAACCTCATCGTGCTGCTCAACGACAATAAGATGTCCATATCCAAAAATGTCGGCTCGGTGGCGCGGTATCTCACGGTGCTGCGCACCAGCCCCCAGTATTTTCGCGCCAAGGAAAATCTCGAAAACGTGCTGGGGGCCATCCCGCTCATTGGCCGGGGCACGGTGCAGCTTTTGCAGGGGGCAAAGCAGACCCTGCGCCGCCAGATCTACCATTCCACCATGTTTGAGGAAATGGGCTTCCAGTACATAGGGCCGGTAGACGGGCACGACGTGATTGCCCTGGAGGAACTGTTTACCAACCTGCGCCACCAAACCGCCCCTCTTTTTATCCATGCGGTTACTATAAAGGGAAAAGGCTTTACGCCTGCCGAAAAGAACCCCGGCGAGTTCCACGGGGTATCCGCCTTTGATGTGGAGCACGCCAAAACCGACCCGGACATTGCGCCGCCGGCCAGCTTTTCCACCGAGTTCGGCTCCTGCCTTGTGGAGTTGGCCGGGCAGCAGGAGCGGCTGTGCGCCATTACGGCCGCCATGAAATATGGCACTGGCCTGCAGTTTTTCTACCGCAAATACCCCCGGCGTTTTTTTGACGTGGGCATGGCCGAGCAGCACGCCGTTACCTTTGCGGCCGGCCTGGCCAGCGCCGGCATGCTGCCGGTGGTGGGCATTTATTCCACCTTTTTACAGCGTGCCTACGACCAATTGCTCAATGATGTCCGTTTGATGAAGCTGGATGTTTTGCTGGCGGTGGACCGGGCCGGCCTTGTGCCCGGCGACGGCGAGACCCACCAGGGCGTGTACGATCCGGCCTTTCTCAGCCAGGCGGGGGTTTTTGTAGTCTCGCCCGCAAATTACGCGGAGCTTCGGTTCTGGCTCCAAAAATTGGTCCTTTCTTTCGAGGGGCACGGCCCCCGCGCCATCCGGTACCCGCGCGGGGCCGAGCGCCCGGCGCTGGCCGCGCTGGGCTGCAGCGGCCGCCCATACGACTGGCCTGCGCGGCAAACGGGCTCTAAAACCGTGCTGATCAGTTACGGCTCAGAATCAGAGGACGCCCTTGTGGCAGCAGAAATGCTTGCCGGGCAGGGCATCAAGGCGGATGTATGCCGGTTGGTGCAGATTCATCCGCTGCCTGCGGGCCTTTGCGAGGGGCTGGCCGGGTACGAGACCATTTTGTTTGCAGAGGAGTGCATTGGCTGCGGCGGCATTGGCGAGCAGCTATCCGCTGCGCTGCTCCGCGCCGGCTGGCAGGGGAGATTTTTACACGCCTGCGTGCCAAACGAGGCTTTGCCGCATGCAGATGTGGCAACAATGAAACAGGTGCTGGGGCTCGACGCACAGGGGCTTATCCGGCTTGTTAAAGGAGAAAGCGCGTGAAGCTGCGGTTGGATCAATATCTATGCCAAAACGGCCTTGCGCCCAGCCGCGAGCGGGCCAAGGCCCTGATTATGGCGGGCATCGTGTATGTCAACGGCCAGAAGGCCGGCAAGGCCGGCGATACGGTTGGGCCGGACGCGGCGGTTGAGGTGCGCGGGCATGACATCGGCTATGTTAGCCGGGGCGGGCTTAAGTTGGAAAAGGCTATGCGGGTGTTTCCGCTCTCGGTGAAGGGGCTCGTTTGCATGGACATCGGCGCCTCCACCGGCGGCTTTACCGACTGCATGCTCCAAAACGGCGCGGCCAAGGTATACGCGGTGGATGTGGGCTATGGGCAGCTTGCCTGGAAGCTGCGTACCGACGGGCGGGTGGCCAACATGGAGCGCACCAATATCCGTAACGTCACCCCCGAAATGCTGGCTGAGCCGATCCAGTTTTTCAGCGTAGATGTCTCTTTTATCTCGCTGCGGCACATCCTGCCGGTAGCCAACGCTGTTACGGCCGATGCGGCCAAGGGAGTGTGCCTGGTAAAACCCCAGTTTGAGGCGGGCCGTGAAAAGGTGGGTAAAAAAGGGGTGGTGCGGGATCCAGCTACCCACACCGAGGTGCTTGGGGCTGCCGTTTCCATGGCCCTGCAAAATGGGTTTTCGGTTTGCGGGCTGGACTATTCACCGGTCAAGGGGCCGGAGGGCAACATCGAGTTTTTGATGTATCTCCAAAAAGCCAATGAACCGGCGGCCCTCTGCCCAGGCCTGGACGAAACGGTAAAAGCTGCCCATGCCGCGCTGGATACCCGCCCGGAAGGAGCGTAGCATATGATTGCCTGCCTTGTGCCCAACATTCAAAAGACGGGGGCCGTGGAAACGGCAGCCCGTGCCGCCCTGCTTCTGCACAGGCTAAACGCAGAGGTTTTGCTGGCCCGGCAGCCCGGCGAGGAGTGCAGCGTTCCGTACGCCCGCAGCCTGCCCCGGCAGGAGGCCTTTGAGCGGGCCGACCTTCTGATTACGGTGGGGGGAGACGGCACCATCCTGCATACAGCCAAGCACTCTCTTGCCTACAATAAGCCCATTTTAGGCATCAACCTTGGGCGTACTGGCTTTTTGGCTACCTGCGAGTTGGACGAGATGGAAAAAAAGCTCTCGTTGTTGGCAAAAGGGCAGTATACGCTCGACAAACGCATGCTGCTGGATGTCTGCGCCAAAACCGACCCGCCGTGGCAACATACTGCGCTAAACGATATGGTGCTCTATAAAAGCGACATGCTGCACACCATCGATTTCAGCGTTTTTTGTGACGGCATCCTGGTGAACCGCTCCCGAGGGGACGGTGTGATCGTGGCAACCCCTACCGGATCCACTGCCTACTCCCTTTCGGCTGGCGGGCCGATCCTGGACGCCGCCGTGCAGGGCATTGTGGTCACCCCCATCTGCGCGCACAGCCTGCAGCGGCCGCCGATGGTTTTTTCGGCAGCGCGGAGGCTTACGATTCAGTTGGACGCGCAGGACCGGCAGGCGGTATATATCAGCAGCGACGGCGCCGAGCAAAGGCTGCTGCCGCACGGCTGTGAGGTCGAGATTATGCAGGCGCGGCAATGTGTTCGGCTGGTTTCATTCCATCCGGCCGACCAGTTTCAGGCAATCGACCAAAAGCTGAAGGGGAGGTAGCGCAAGGTATGAAGAGCGCCCGGCATCAGGCAATCCTCAAGTTGATCGAGCAGCATTCCATAGACCGGCAGGAGGACCTTTTGGCCTACCTGCGCCAAGCGGGCTTCGTGGTGACCCAGGCCACCGTTTCACGCGATGTCCGCGAGCTGCGGCTGGTCAAGGCAGCCACCGGCGCCGGCGGCTACCGTTATGTTTCCCAGGCTTCCGGCAGCCTGCGCACCTCTTATTCCTCCACTCGTTTTGAAACCATCTTCCGTGAATCGGTCCTACATGTGGATTCGGCAGGGCATATTGTACTGGTTAAGTGCTTTTCTGGCATGGCCAACGCCGCCTGCGAGGTGTTTGACGGCATGCACTGGGAGCAGGTTGTGGGCACGCTCTCGGGTGACGATACCTTTTTTGTGCTGATGCGCACCGAGCAGGCCGCGCTGCAGATCGTATCCGAGCTGGCCAAATACATCCATGGTTGACCGGGCCCCACCCCCTTAAAAAGGCTGTATAACCTACAGAGAGGAGGCTTTGCCGTGCTGGCATGCCTGCAGATCGAAAATGTTGCGGTGATCGAAAAGGCAGAGGCCCGGTTTGGCCCGGGGCTCAATGTGCTCACCGGCGAGACCGGCGCGGGCAAATCCATCCTGATCGATTCGATCAACGCTATCTTGGGCAACCGTGCCTCACGCGATTTGGTGCGTACCGGCGCGGCCAAAGCCTGCATCCGGGCCAGCTTTGAGGCGGTGCCGGCTTCGGTGCGCGCCCAACTGGAAAAGGCTGGGTACGAGGCGTCGGACGAGCTGCTGCTTTACCGTGAGATCAGCGCAGAAGGAAAAAGCAACTGCCGCATCAACGGCATGCCTGCCACAGCGTCTGTTGTGCGGGAAATCTGCGGCGGGCTCATCAATATCCACGGCCAGCACGACAGCCAGAGCCTCACAAACCCTGCCCGTCATCTGGCCCTGCTGGATGCTTATGCCCAAAACCGCACCGAACACAAGGCCTATTACGAGGCCTACCACGAGCTGGTGCTTATAAAACGCCAGGCGGATGCTTTAAGCATGGATGAGGCCGAAAAACAGCGCAGGATCGAGGCCTTGCGTTTTGAGCTTGACGAGATCGAGTCTGCCGGCCTCAACGCAGGCGAGGAGGAGCTGCTGCTTTCCCGCAGGCAGGTAGCGGCCCATGCAGCCACCATTTTGGAGCAGTTGGCCACGGCCCACGCAGCAATCGGCGGCGGGGACGATTACAGCGGCGCCGCCGACCTTTTGGGCAACGCCGTAGGTGCGCTGGAACGGGCGGCCGCGCTGGATCCGGGGCTTATGCCGGCAAGCGAAAGGCTGAGCGAGCTCTACTATGCGGCGCGGGAGCTGTCTGGGGAAATGGCCGGCCGGCTGGAGGGGTATGAGTTTGACCCGGGCGAACTGGACGCCGTCGAGGAACGCTTGGACCTTATTTATCGCCTTAAGCAAAAGTACGGCGGCAGCGTAGAGGACATTATCCAAACCGCGCAGAGGGCGCGGGAAGAACTGGAACGGATCGAGTCATCGGCCGAGGCTCTTGCTGCGCTCAATGCCCAAAAGCGCCGGCTGTTTGGCAAGGCTAAGCAACTGGCCGAACAGCTTACCCAAACAAGGCTTGCCGCTTTTGAGGCCCTGAACAGCCAGATCACCCAGGCGCTGGCCTTTTTGAACATGCCGGGCATCCGCTTTACCCTGCAGCACAGCCGCGGGCCGCTGGCAAGCGCCGGGCAGGACACGGTGGAGTTTTATATTTCTGCTAACCCCGGCGAGGCTCCAAAGCCCCTTGCAAGGGTCGCATCGGGGGGCGAATTGTCCCGCATTATGCTTGCCATCAAGAGCGCCTTGGCCGAAAAAGACGCCATCCCAACGATTATTTACGATGAGATCGACACCGGCGTCTCGGGCCTTGCTGCCGGGCGCATCGGCGAGACCCTGCGCAAAACGGCGCAGGGGCATCAGGTGCTTTGCATTACCCACACCGCCCAGATCGCCGCTTTGGCCAATAACCACCTGCTTATCCAAAAAAACGTAGAGGGGCAGCGTACCTATACCGAGATCCATCCCTTGGATACAGGCGGGCGCATCGAGGCGCTGGCGCGGATCATCTCGGGCGACCATGTTACCGAGCTCAGCCTTGCCAATGCCCGCGAGATGCTGGGCCTTGCCGCCAAAGGCCAGGCCGGGGCCGGTGGCTGAAAAACCGGTTTTAGCAGCATCATGAAAATAGGCTGTGCCCTTTGTGAGAGAGGGGACGGGGTAAAAAAGAAGGAGAGTTTACCATGACCATTTATGACGAGCTCAAGGCCCGGGGCTTGATTGCCCAAGTAACCGACGAGGAGGAAATCCGCGAGCTGATCAACAACGGAAAAGCCACCTTTTATATTGGCTATGACTGTACGGCGGACAGCCTGACGGTGGGGCATTTTGTTACCCTTACCCTAATGAAACGGCTACAGATGGCCGGCAATAAGCCCATTGCTCTCATTGGCGGGGGCACCACCATGATCGGCGACCCTTCCGGCCGTACCGACATGCGCCGGATGCTTACCCGAGAGGACATCAACCACAACGCCGCCTGCTTCAAGCTCCAGATGGAGCGGTTTATCGAGTTTGGCGAGGGCCCGGGCAAGGCCATGATGCTAAACAATGCCGATTGGCTGCTGGACCTCAACTACATCGACCTGCTGCGGGAGGTGGGACCCTGCTTCTCGGTCAACAACATGCTGCGGGCCGAGTGCTACAAGCAGCGGATGGAAAAGGGGCTTTCCTTTTTAGAGTTTAACTACATGATCATGCAGTCCTACGATTTTTACCACATGTTCCAGACGGTGGGCTGCAACATGCAGTTTGGCGGCAACGACCAGTGGAGCAACATGCTGGGCGGCACCGAGCTCATCCGCCGCAAGCTGGGCAAGGATGCTTATGCCCTCACCATCAACCTGCTCACCGATTCGCAGGGCAATAAGATGGGAAAGACTGCGGGAAATGCCGTCTGGCTGGACCCTGCCAAAACCAGTCCGTTTAACTTTTACCAGTACTGGCGCAACGTGGGGGATGCCGATGTGCTCAAATGTATCCGCTGGCTCACCTTTTTGCCCTTGGAGCAGATTGACGAGATGGATCGTTGGGAGGACCGCCAATTGAATACTGCCAAGGAGATTCTCGCTTTTGAGCTGACCCGGATGGTACACGGCGAAGCCGAGGCCACTAAAGCGCAACAGACCGCCCGCGGCCTGTTTGGCGGTGGGTCGGATGCGGCCAATATGCCCTCTACCACCCTTATGGCCGAGGCGCTTACCGACGGCAAAATTGGCGTGCTGGACCTTTTGATGGCGGCAAAGCTCATCCCCAGTAAGCGGGAGGGCCGCCAGCTCATCCAGCAGGGAGGCCTTGCGCTGAACGGCGAGAAGGTCACCGACATGACCATGGCCCTCTCGGCCGACGCCCTGCGGCAGGGGGTTGTCATCAAAAAAGGCAAAAAGGTCTACCACAAGGTTTTACTGTAAGGTTAAGCTGCTCTATAAGCTTACCCCGCTTGTCGCGGCAGGCGATCCTGTTTTTTGGCCAGCCATCGCAGGCCCTTTGCAAAAGGGTATCTGCCTGGCTGGCTTTTTCAGGTGTGGATACCTGTGTTTGCCCCATACTTTATTAAAGTTGGGCACCTTGAATAAACTATTGTCAGCAGATTTAAGCAATATGCCCCGCAACCAACCCGCATTTTTGCCGGCTTTTAGGGTAGAGGGGCTGCTGGGCGGCTCCCGTCTGGGCGGCGCAAAAGCCGGCCCAAAAAACGGAAGGGGAGGTTTGTCGCTTTGAAGGATGAGGATATCGTAGCCCTTTATTGGCAAAGGGACGAAGGGGCGATTGGCGCGACCCAGCAAAAATATGGCAGATACCTGGGCCGCATCGCCTGGCAGGTACTTGGCAACCGGCAGGACAGCGAGGAGAGCGTCAACGATACCTATCTCAGGGCGTGGGACTCGATTCCGCCCGGCCGGCCGGCGCTGCTGGCAAGCTATCTTGCAAAAATCACCCGGCAGTTGTCCATTGACCGTTTCCGGGCAAAAAACCGTCAAAAACGGGGCGGCGGCGAGTATACCGCCTCGCTGGAGGAGCTTGCTGACTGCGTTTCGGGGAATGAAACCCCGCAGAGCGAGGCCGAGCTGCGGCTGCTGGGGCAGGCGG
>CAJTSP010000009.1:0-18631 GCA_910578965.1 uncultured Oscillospiraceae bacterium | reverse complement strand
CGCTTATCCATGAGCCGCTCGAACAGCTCCATACTCGCTTTGATAATCCTGCTGGGGCAGGCGGTGGGCGGGTACCTTGCCGGGCTGCCCCGGCGCACAAGGGCCGTGTTTATCGGCCGATACTTTTACCTGGACCCAACAAAAGAGATTGCGGCCCAAAACAGCATGACCGAGCAGGCGGTCAAAAGCCTTTTGCACCGCACCCGCGCCGGTTTGCGGGAACATCTGGAAAAGGAGGGATTTGCCGTATGAAACCCGAACAGCTCAGCGATGCGCTGAATCACCTGGACGACCAGCTTCTGGAGGAAACCCGCGCTGCCCGGCAACAGGCTGCTGGGCCAAAAGAGCCGGCAGGGCAAAAGGAAGAAGCGCCCGCGCCCAATGTCCCGGTGCGGTACCGGGGCAAAACGCCGGTTTGGATGCGCCGGGCTGCCGCGGCCTGCCTGGCCCTCTGCCTTGGGGGCGGGGTCTGGCTGTGGCAAAGGGGAGGCTACGGCCAGACGCTGCCGATTGACCCCACCCCCGGGCCGGGCGCCTCCCAGCCCGGCCAGACCTCCACACCCGGCCTGCCGATGCTGACCATCAACAGCGACGAGAGCGGCGGTATGGGGTTTGAGGGGCTGTTGTTCTACGATATTTCCGAGCTGCACAGCGCAAACCCCTGGACCGAGGAGACCCGGCTTGAATCTCTGCCGGTTTTCCGCAATACTCAGCGGGCCGATGCGGCCGGCGCGTATGAGGGAGCGGCGGTCTCCGCCGAGCGGTTTGCGCAGATGCGGGCGCTGCTGCTGCAAACGGCCGGGCGCCTTGGCCTGGACACCGACGCCCTCGTGGTTACCGACAACGCCCTCAGCGAGGAGGAAAAGGCCGCCATCCGCGAAAAATACCTGGCAATCTCGGAGGAACCGCCGCCGGATGAGGCCTTTGCGGCCCCCACCGAGCTGCTTGCCGAGCAGGGCGGCGTTAAAATGGAGGTGGACGCTGCGCTCACCGTCACCATCCGGTTTGAGCCTGCCCGTGAGCTGCCGCTGGATTTCCCGCTCAATTTCCGGATGACCTACGAGCAGGCCTTGGCGGCGGGGGAGTATCTGCAAAAAGCATATGCGGACCTGATCGGGATGCAGAGCCCCCAGCTTGACATCTGCGGCGGCGATTACAGCTATTATGGCGAGCACGGGTATGGGGTGGAGTTTTTTGAGGGGGCGGATGATCCCATCCAGCAGATTGTCAACTTCACCTTTGAGCGCGTCGAGTTTTGCGGCGATGACGAGGGCAGGCTCTGGCTGGTGCGGCTTTACCAAGCCGACCTCTCGGACAAGGCAGGGGACTACCCCATCATCTCGCCCGAAGAGGCCCGGGAACTGCTGCTTGCAGGCAATTTTATCACCACCGTGCCGGCCGGGTCCGACGCCCTGCGGGAGGAGCTGATTGCCAGAACAGAGCTCATCTACCGGTACCGCAGAATGGATGACTATTATATGCCCTACTACCGGTTTTATATCGAGCTGCCCGACGAAAAGCTGGAAAATGGCCTGAAAACCTACGGCGCCTTTTATGTGCCGGCCATCGAGGCGCAGTACCTGACCAATATGCCCCTTTGGGACGGCAGCTTTAACTAAAGCCTGCATCCGGGTTTTTGCACCATATCACCACATGAAAAGCGGCGCTCCCTAAAGCCATCCGGAGCGCCGCTTTTGCCTATTTTGAGGGGGGATGCCTTTGCCTGCCGCCGTTATAGTGTAAACTGCACGGTACAGAACGCCGCATATATTGCAAGCAACGCAATGCCCTGGAGCCGGCTCAGCCTGCCGCGCAGCAGGGCCGGAAGGGTAAGCAGCAGCATAACGCCCAGCATCACCGGAATTTCAAACACGAGCGAGCTGTTCATGCCGGCAATCACGGCACTTTGCGGTACATGGAAAGGGGCAAGGGTCACCGACATGCCGCAAACCAGCACAAGGTTAAACAGGTTTGCGCCAATTACATTGCCGAGCGAAAGGTCGCTGTGCCCTTTGAGCAGGCTTGTAACAGCAGTGGCCAGCTCGGGCAGCGAGGTGCCCAGCGCAACCATGGTGAGTGCGATTGCCGATTCCGGCACGCCCAGCGCCTGGGCAATCAGGGTGCCGTTGTCCACCAAGAGATGTGCACCGGCTGCAATCAGCGCCGCCCCCAGCACCAGCAAAAACAGCAGATGCCCCAAGGATACCGGAGGGGCGGTCTGCTGCGGGAGCGAGGGCTGCGGGGCGTTTTTCATTTGTAAAACGGTTACAATAAGGTAGATTCCAAAAACCGACAGCAGCAAAATACCAATCGGCCGGCTAAAATAACCGGTAGTGTAGGCCGTAATGCAATAAACCGCCGCCGCGGCAAAGAAAAAAAGCACCGGGGTACGCAGGGTTCTGGGCTCGACCTTACCCGGCCGCACCGCAATCGAGATGGCCGCAATCAGCGCCGTATTGCAGATTACACTGCCGATAGCGTTGCCATAGGATATTTCACTATGCCCACTTAAGGCCGAAGTGGTGGATACCATGACCTCGGGCAGGGTAGTACCAATGGACACCACCGTTGCACCGATCAATAACTCCGGCAAACGGAACCGCCTCGCAAAACCAGTTGCGCCGTCCACAAACCAGTCGCCGCCCTTAATCAGGGAAAACAGCCCTACGCAAAATAGCAAAACGGGTGCCAACATCCCTTTTTTCACAACCTTCCTCTCTGTTTTACGGGAAGCATCCCGGTAAAGCAGAGCGTTCCCAAGTTTATTATTGCATAATAAGCGCCGCCTTGCGCAGCCGGGGCAAAGCGGCGGCGATAGCTACTGCGTAAGCCAGGCAACTGCCTGCTCCGCATTGATGCTGTCGCGCAAAACCTGTTCAATATATCCGAGGCTAAAATAAGGGTATTCGCCCCTCACTCCATGGCTCCGGGCCAGCTCCTCGGTGTAGTCTCCCAGCCAATAAAGACGGACATTGGCGTAATGCGCATCGTAATGGTTGATGACCGGATAAAGAACCGGCTCGGCCAGTTGGGTGGTTATGCTGCCGTCCGGCCAGGTTGTCTTAAGAAGCCTGCAGCCCAGCACCGCGCCGATCATAGTGTCCGGCGTGGACTGCGCGTTGAGGAAATTGCCCAGGGAATAGGCCGTAAAAACCTGCCGGCCGTCCGCAGCGGTAAACCACTCGGTACCGCGCACCACATGCGGATGGGTGCCGATAATGAGGTCTGCCCCCCAATCGGCCAACTGCTGGGCCAGCCGGCGCTGGGGATCGGCAATTTCATGACTACCCTCCACCCCCCAATGCAGGCCAACCACCACAAAATCCGCTATGGCGCGCGCCTCTTCAACCTGCCGGCGCATGACTTCCATCTCGTTGGTATAGATGACATTGACCGGCGCGTCCTGTGGGGTAGGGATTCCGTTGGTATGCTCGGTATAGGCAAGATACGCAATACAAATTCCGTTTACCGTTTGCAGGGCAATAGAGCCGTAATCTTCCGGCCCGGCATAGAGCCCGCAGGTCAAGGCATCCTGTGGCATGTCGGCCCAATACTCGCTCGTTGCCGCAAGCCCATCCATCCCCTTGTCGTAGCTATGGTTGTTAGACAGGCTAAACACCCTAAACCCAAGGCTGTAAAGGTCCCGGCCCATTTGGCCCGGCGTTGAAAAACAAGGATAGGTCGAAGGGGATAGCCGGTCGGTAACCAAGGTTTCCTGGTTGATCCAGTTAACGTCGAAGGTTTCATAGAACTTACGTACATGCTCGTAACAGGGCAAAAAATCGTACCCCTCGCCGCCGGTGCGCATAGCCGCCTGTTCATAAATGCCGTTGTGAATAAGATTGTCACCGGTGGCCGAAAACCTTATCTCAACGGTTTCGGGCTGTGGCTCAGGGGAAGCGGTAGGCGCAGGCGCTATTGTTGGGGAGGGGGAGGGGCCTGCCTGTGCCTGCGCGGCCCGCCCGGCGCCGGATAGCGAGCAACCCGCCAGCAATAAAGCAAATACCGCAGCAAAAGAAAACGCACTCCAAAAACACTTTACACGTTTCATAGGCTTCCAACCAGGTCTTTCATGCTGTAAAGTCCAGGAGCTTTATTGATTGAATTGGCCAAAAACAAAGCTGCATTTATAGCTCCGTTAGCAAATACGCTGCGAGAACCCGCGCTGTGTGAAAGGGCAATAACCTCATCCGGTCCGCAAAACAGTACCTCATGCTCCCCTACAATGCTGCCGCCGCGCACCGCGTGTATGCCAATTTCCCGCGCGCCCCGTTTTTGCCGGGCAGCGTGCCGGCCATAAACTACCGGGTCATACGGCGTTTCGGCGGCCTTCTGCATCGCGTTCAGCAGCATCAAGGCGGTGCCGCTGGGGGCATCCAGCTTATTGCGGTGGTGTTTTTCGATAATCTCTACATCGTAGCTTGGCCCCAGCAGCCGGGCCGCCTTTTGCGCGAGCTCCGCCAGCAGGTTGACGCCAAGCGACATGTTGGCGCTCTGGAACACCGGGATGGTTTTGGCCGCCTCAAAAACCAGCGCCTGATCCTCTGCCGTCAGGCCGGTGGTACAGATCACGCAGGGCAGCAGCGCCCCCCGGCAATAGCGCAGGGCAGCGCGGGTGGCCTCCGGGCTGGAAAAATCAATCAGTACGTCGCCGCGTATTGCCAATTCCTCCAGGCGGGCCGCCACAGGTATCGGCAGGCCGGGGTCTGCCCGGTCAACGCCGGCAGCCACGCGGCAGTCCTCCCGCTGGCGGACGAGCTCGTACACAGCCCGGCCCATACGCCCGGCAATCCCCTGGATGATGATGTTGGTCATTTTTATTTCCTCGCTTTTATACGATTGCAACTGTGCAACTTGTGCTAAAGAAGGGCCTGTGAGGCCCTGCCGTGCCGTTTGCTTACAAAAGCCCGGCCTGCTGCAAAGCCTCGCGGATTTTTACTGTCTGCCCTTTGTCCAACGTGGTCAGGGGCAGGCGGCAGTTGCCAACCTCCATGCCCATCAGGTTCATGGCCGCCTTAACCGGCATCGGGTTCACGTCACTAAACAGGGCCTTTACCAACGGCAGGTATTTTAGCTGAAGCGCAAGGCTTTGCTCGGTTTTTCCCTCAAACCAAAGCTGGCAGATGTCATGGGTCTGGCGGGGCGCAACGTTGGACAGCACCGAGATAACCCCCTTGCCGCCCAGGGCCAGCAGGGGTACGATCTGGTCGTCATTGCCGGAATAGATCGGCAGTTCCTCCCCGCACAGCGCGGCAATCTCGGCCACCTGCCCAATGTTGCCGCTGGCCTCCTTTAGGCCGCGGATCATAGGGTGCGCGGCCAGCTCCTTGGCAGCCTGTGGACCAATGTTTACCCCCGTGCGAGAGGGGACATTGTACAGGATCGCCGGGATTTCCAAGGTGTCCGCAATAGCGGTAAAATGCCGCACAAGCCCGATCTGGCTGGTTTTGTTGTAATAAGGGGTTACCAGCAAAACGGCGTCCGCGCCAAGTGCCGCCGCCTCGCGGGACATCATGATGGCATGCTCGGTGTTGTTGGAGCCGGTACCGGCAATCACTGGGATGCGCCCGGCTACCGTGCGCACCGTATGCCCAATGCATTCCAGATGCTCCTCGTCATCCAGGGTAGGGGCCTCGCCGGTGGTACCGCAGACCACAACGGCGTCGGTACCGCCTGCAATCTGCTGTTCCAAAATTTCATCCAGCTTTTTGTAATGGATGCCGCCGTTTGGCAGCATGGGGGTAATAACGGCAACGGCCGCACCGGTAAAAATCGTTTGCGTCATTTCAAAAGCCCCTTTCTGCATCCAATGCGCTTAAAACCAAAGCTACTCCCGGCAGCTCCTGACGGGCACTGTAAAATAAATGGCCCCAGGCGCTTTGCGGCGAGCGCAAAGTACCATCCCGGCCGCCGTTTGAGGGATATTTAGAAGATGCACCATTAGCCGATGTGCGCAGCATGGCGAGCAAATCTTTTGGCTGTCGAAGCTCCAAAATTGCCGAAAGCTTTGGTGGCTTTCAAGATTCTGGGGCAAAGACAGAAAGAAAATTTGCCGTCAGGATGTGTGCGGCGGCTATTGGTACAGCTTCTTAGGCAAAATACCCCTTTTGGGCCAGCAGCTCAGCCAGCAGTACTCCGCCGCCGGCCGCGCCACGCAGTGTATTGTGCGAGAGGCATACAAATTTATAATCGTATTGGGTGTCCTCTCGCAGCCGCCCGATGCAAACAGCCATACCATGCTCGGTGTCACGGTCCAGCCGGGTCTGCGGCCGGTCCGGCTCTTCAAAATAGTGTAAGAATCGCTTTGGCGCGCTGGGCAGCCCAAGCTCCTGCGCCGGGCCGCGGAAAGCCGCCCAGCGGGCAAGGATTTCCTCCTTGGAGGGCTTACGCTCAAAATCGGCAAATACCGCGGCCATATGGCCGTCCGACACAGGCACGCGCAGGCATTGGGCGGTAATAGCAGGTGAGCTGGCGGGTACGATCCGGTCATTCTGGATGCTGCCCCACAATTTGAGAGGCTCCTGCTCGCTCTTTTCTTCCTCGCCGCCGATGTAGGGGATACAATTGTCTGCCATCTCGGGCCAGGTGGCAAAGGTTTTGCCCGCGCCCGAGATGGCCTGGTAGGTACAAACCAATACCCGCTTTACCCCAAAATCTGCCATTAGCGGATGCAGTGCCGGCACATAGCTCTGCAATGAACAGTTGGACTTTACCGCAATAAACCCGCGCCTGGTACCCAGCCGCCTGCGCTGCGCCGGTATGATCCCAATATGCGCAGCGTTGATCTCGGGCACCACCATGGGCACATCCGATACCCCGCGGTTGGCGCTGTTGTTGGATACCACCGGGCATTCCGCCTTGGCATAGGCCTCCTCCAGCGCGCGGATCTCATCCTTTTTCATGTCTACTGCACAAAACACAAAATCCACCTGCCCGGCCACCGCCTGCACATCCGAGGCGTTTAACACGGTTAGGCTTTTGGCGCATTCCGGCAGGGGGGTGGGCATGGCCCAGCGTCCTGCTACCGCCTGCTCATAGGTTTTTCCTGCCGAACGGGCCGAAGCCGCTACGGCAGCCAATTCAAACCAGGGGTGATGCTCCAGCAACGAAACAAATCGCTGCCCCACCATGCCTGTGGCGCCCACTACGCCCACCTTATAAACCCTGTTTTCCATCTTTGTCCCATCCCTTTCTCACGGGCCGTCGCCAAAAGCGCGCCGTCGCCGGGCGGCCCTGCTTTGCTTGTGCGTTGCAATAAAAAAACCGGCTTGAAAACCGGCTTAGTATGCAATATAATGTATAAGATTGCATAGCGCGCCGTCCGATGCAGGCGGGACGGCTCTTTGGCAAAACCAACAGCCGCGCCGTACCCAAAAGCCGCTAACATAGCAAAAACGGAGCCGGCGGCCTGCGCTTTGCGCGGTAAAACCCATGCCCGCATATACAAAAATACTATAGCATTGCCGCTTGGCAATGTCAATGTAAAAGAGAGGCAACAGGATGCTGAAAAAGGATTTCTGGTTTGACCTGCCTCAGCGGCTGATTGCGCAGCAGCCCGTCAGCCCGCGCGATGCAGCAAGGCTTTTGTGTATGGACCGGCAAAGCGGCACGCTGAGCCACCATGTTTTTAGGGACCTTGTGTCCCTATTACATGCGGGCGACCTTTTGGTGGTGAACGATTCCAAGGTGCTTGCGGCCCGGCTGATCGGCCGCAAGGAGCCGACCGGCGCGGTTTGCGAGGTATTGCTTTTACGCCAAATGCAGGGGGATGTGTGGGAATGTCTGGCAAAGCCCGGCAAGCGGATGCAGCCCGGTACCCGCCTGAGCTTTGGGGATGGAAGCCTGCGGGCGGTGATCCAAAAGACCCTGCCGGACGGCGGCAAACTGGTTTTGTTTGAATATGATACCCCCACCCTTTACGAAAAGCTGGACCTTTTTGGGCAAATGCCGCTGCCGCCCTACATCACCCGCCGGCTAAAGGACCAGGATCAATATCAAACCGTTTACGCCAAAGAACTGGGCAGCGCCGCCGCGCCAACCGCCGGGCTGCATTTTACCCCCGGGCTGATTGACGCTTTGAAAGCGCAGGGGGTGCAGTTTGCAAAGGTCACCCTGCACGTGGGGCTTGGCACCTTTCGCCCGGTAAAGGAAGAACGGGTCGAAGACCATGTAATGCATACAGAATGGTACAGCATCAGTGAGGGTGCTGCCGACATGATCCGCCGCGCCAAGGCAGACGGCCGCCGGGTCATTGCGGTGGGTACCACCAGTTGCCGCACTCTCGAAGCAGCCGCTGCGCGGTACGGCGAAATCTGCGCGTGCAGCGGAAATACAGACATTTTTTTGTACCCAGGCAGCAGTTTTGCCTGTATCGACGGACTGATTACCAATTTCCACCTGCCTGAAAGCACCCTGATTATGCTGGTAGCTGCCTTTTGCGGATACGAAAATACCATGGCTGCCTACAAAGCAGCGGTGCGGGAAAACTACCGTTTTTTCAGCTTTGGGGATGCGATGATGATCGTATAAGACCCATTGCGGCAGAAAACGGCGGCCCGGAGCGGGCCTGTCAAAAGCAGTCCGGCATGGGGCCGAGGCTGCGGCAGGGCCTGCCCGCCGTAATTAAAGAATCACGGATGAGAGGATGTTTGCCGGATGGCCTATCAACTGCTAAAACAGGAGCGCAACGCCCGCCGGGCCGAGCTTTGCACTGTACATGGCACAGTACAGACCCCTGCATTTATGAATGTGGCTACCGCGGCGGCCATAAAAGGGGGCCTCTCTGCCTTTGACCTTAAGGATATTGGATGCCAAGTGATGCTCTGCAACACCTATCATCTTCACCTGCGTCCGGGGGACGCGCTGGTGGCCCAGCTTGGCGGGCTGCGCCGATTTACCCGGTGGGACGGCCCTGTTTTGACAGACAGCGGCGGGTTCCAGGTGTTCAGCCTTGCAAAACTGCGCCGGATTACCGAAGAAGGGGTGACCTTCCACTCGCATCTTGATGGCCGGAAAATTTTTATGGGGCCGGAGCAGAGCATGCAGATCCAGGCAAACCTCGGCTCCACCATTGCCATGGCCTTTGACGAATGCGTGGAAAATCCCGCCCCGCGCGAGTATGCAATGGCGTCCTGTGCCCGCACCACCCGCTGGCTGGCCCGCTGCAAGACCGAGCTGGCCCGCCTGAAGGCAGAAGGAAAGGCGGTAAACCCCCACCAGCTACTGTTTGGCATCAACCAGGGCTGTACCTTTGTGGACCTGCGGGTGGAGCATATGAAGGATATTGCTGAGCTTGCCCTGGACGGGTATGCAATCGGCGGCCTTGCGGTAGGCGAGCCGGCCCGGGTGATGTATGAAATGATCGAATGTGTGGAGCCGCACATGCCGCGGGACAAGATTCGCTATCTCATGGGAGTCGGTACGCCTGGCAATATCTTAGAAGCGGTATGGCGCGGCATCGATTTGTTCGACTGTGTGATGCCCAGCCGCAACGCCCGCCACGGCCATTTAAACACCTGGGGCGGGGTTATCAACATCAAAAACCTCAAGTATGAACGGGACGAAGCCCCCATTGATCCGGCGTGCGGCTGCCCGGTCTGCCGGCAGTTTTCCCGCGCGTATCTGCGGCATCTTTTTAAGGCGGATGAAATGCTGGGTATGCGCCTTGCAGTGATGCATAACCTCTATTTTTACAACCATTTGATGGAATATATCCGCCAGGCCCTGGACGAGGGGCGCTATGCAGCATTTTATAAGCGTTATGCAAATGTGCTGGATGCGCGTATATAGCAAAAGCTATGTACCCGGCTTTTTTAGGATGCATTAAGGCTTTTGGGCTCCGCAAAGGATTATAAGCGACGATTTTGCTCTTGCATATCCTGTGCTTTTTTTGTATAATAGTTCTATTCGGATATTGGCTGGAAATATTTTGAAGGAGATTGGTTCAATGACCTTTTCGTTTTTAACTGCGGCGGCCGGCGGCGCCGAGATGACCTCGATGATTGTAATGCTGGTAGCCATAGTTGCCCTGATGTACTTTATGATCTACCGGCCCCAGAAAAAACAGCAAAAGCGCGAGGCGGAGATGCGCAACTCCCTTGAGATCGGTGATGAAGTTACCACCATCGGCGGGATTATCGGGCGGGTTGTGGCCATGAAGGACGATACCTTTGTAATGGAAACCGGCAGCGACCGGGTGAAAATCCGGTTCCGTCGCACCGCCATTGCCGCGGTAAATAAGCTTACGTTGGACGGCGCGGATAAAAAATAACACCGGTAAAAGTTTTTGTCGGCGACCCAGCCAAATGTTTTGTTCCCATGCCCCACCGCCGTATCTGTCACGGGCTCTTTGGGGGATCGTATGAATAAAAAAGCGCCTTCGCACATATTGGTATTGTGTGGAGGTGTTTTTTTTATGTCCAAACCAATCTCGCCGCCCAAAACCGCAAAAAAAATATCCCCTTCGCTTGGTAGCTGTATCCTTGGCTCGCTGTTTGTGGGTATTGCCTTGTGCGTGCTGGCGCTGTTGTTTTTCAGTTTTATCTTAAGCAAAGCAGATCTGCCTTTATACGCGGCGGTACCCATGGCAACGGTCGCTATCTGCATTGGCACCGGCGGGGCCGCAATGCTGTTGAGCCGGCTACAGCAAAAAAACGGGCTGCTGTTGGGGTTGTGCACAGGGATCTTCTTTTTTGCCGCCTATGCACTGGCCGCCGTGCTCAACGGCCAGCGGGAATTTACCGCTTTTGCCGCTATAAAGCTGGCCAGCATTTTACTGTCGGGCTGCTTAGGAGGGTATTTAGGGCTTCTGCGTGCGGAACAAAAAAAACACCGCCGGCCGGCTGGCCGGTAAAGCTTGGCAGCGCATTTACGACATCTGTATCCTGGTTCGCTCCCACCAATCTTTTTGGCGGGAGCGAATGTTTTTATTGCTATTCGCATAGGCATAGGGTAAAAGGAAGTGGTACAAGCCTATGTGGACCTATAAAGCCAATACTGAACAGGTGAATACCTTTACAGCAAAAAAGGCCAATCCGCATCCGGCAGGCAATGCGCCTGTACAGCCTTTTGTAGCACAAAAAAAGCCTGCTACAGGTAAAATCCCACAAACTCCGCAGCCAACCCCTAAGGCAACCGAAAACCTCTCTGCCGCCGGCTGGCGGGACAAGACCGAATTTTTGTATTCCGTTCAGCCGGGCCAGCCGGCACAAACCAACGTTGGCCAAGCCTACTGCCCACAGGCCCGGCCGCGAGCAGGCCGGCAAGACCGTCCGCCGATACCGAAAAAGGCAGCCGCCTGCGGCAAAAAAAATATCCGGCTACTGGGTATAGCATATCTGGCAGGCTTGCCGGCCGGAAGCCTTGCGTTTCATTTTCTTGGCGCGGATGCCGGCGTTTATATGGGATACTATCTCGATGCCCGGCTGCAGACGATAACAGGGCCGCCGTTGCGTGTTCTCAGCAACCAGTTTCTGGCGGCATTCCTACAGCTCAGCTTGGTACTGCTTTGCGGGTTTTGTGCGTTTGGCGCGGCATTGCTTGTTTTGCAGGCGGCAGTGCGGGGAGCCGTATTCGGCTGCTTTTGCGCCGGGCTTTTTGGGCGCTATTCCATGCAGGGGGCGCTGGCGGAAGGGCTGCTTTTTTGGCTGCCAGAGGTGCTGCAGGCGCTGGTGCAGATTATGCTTGGGGCCTGTGCGCTACAAATGTCCCTACAGCTTGCAGAGCACTGTTTTAGCGAAAAAACACGACCCAGTTTGCGTATAGGCGAATTTCCGCGCCAACTTTTGGGCTGTTATCTTGTCTGCTGCCTTGCAGAGACAGTCCCTTGCAGCCTTTCGGCACTTTTAGGGCTGCTCTTCGGGCCGGTCCTCAGCGGCATCGTCCCCATCTAATGGGCGCTCAGGGGCCGGCGGCGAAAACTTCATACGGGAAAGGGGAGAGGCATTGGCGGCGTCCTGCAATTTTTGGGTGTTGATATGGGTGTAAATTTCGGTGGTGGAAACATGCTCATGCCCCAGGATTTCCTTGAGGGCCAGCATGTCCACATCCCCGTGGCGGTACATCAGGGTCGCAGCCGTATGCCGCAGCTTGTGAGGCGAATAGCCCTTGCCATCCAGGCCGGCCGCCCGCAGGCAGTTGTCCACGATCTGCTCCACGCGGCGGTTGCCCAGCCGTTTGCCGGTGCGCTGCGAGATAAAAAGCGCGTTTTTATCCCGCAGGTTCGGCAGTTTTGCCCGGGCGTCGATGTAGGTGCGCAAAGCGCCCATACAAGCGGGGTTCAGGTACACAAGCCGCTCCTTGTCGCCCTTGCCTACAATGCGGATGGTGTCCTCCTTGAAATCGGTCAGGTCAATACCCACCAACTCCGAAAGACGCATACCGCAGTTCAAAAATAGCGTTATAATGCAGAAATCCCGCTCGTAAAAGTCACTTTGTATATTTTTTAACAAATCAATACTTTCTTCCAGCGAGAGGTATTTGGGCAGTGCCTTGCGCAAGGCCGGCACCGAAATATCCTCGGAGGGGTCGCTTTCAAGGATGCCGGCCTTGGCGGTCATATAATGAAAAAAGCCCTTGATGCTGCTGAGCTTACGGGCGCGGGCGGCCGGCTGGTTCTGGCGCTGGCTGCTTAAATAATACAGGTATTCGTAAATTTCTTCCTTGGTAACCGCCCGGATAAAGCCGGTATCCAGCCCGGCCGCAGAGATCTGTTCCAGCGGCTGGTCTGCGGGCGCCTGGCTGCGGTACCGCACCAAAAACCTGAAAAAGGTGCGCAGGTCGATGTAGTAGCCGTTTACCGTGCGGGGCGAGCGGTTGATGATGGTTTCAAGATAGCGCAGGTAATCCATAACATCCTTGGGAACATCGGTATAGGGCGTATGGCGCGAAGGATGCACGGGGTCAAGATAGCTACTCATAAAAATCTCCAACATGATCGTTCGTCGCTGATATATCGCAGTTCGCAGGCCGCCGATAGGGCTTACACAGGCAGGCCTTTGGATTGGAAACGCTTGGCGGGTTGTTTTGGGATGTTCAAAGCAGTTTTATGCTTTTTTGCCTCCCCTCTATTTCGCTAAATTTACATTTAGCGAAATAGAGGGCGCTGAAATGCCAAAAAATTCAAACCCCGGTCTCAAAGCCCTTACAGACAAATAGCGTATCCCCCAGGCGCCAACAAGCCGGTTCCCCGTTGGCAAAAACCATGTGGGCGGCCTTCCTGGCGATTGTTTTCCTCTCTGCTGGACGCCCCATAAACTTCTGATGCCTTTACCACAGCCGAAGTCCATCCCTGCGTTCCAGAACACCAAGCGGTTTGCAGAACCCGCGCTTACCCAACAACTCTTCAAACGACCATATAAATTGTTTTATTTAAAGGATACTAAACAATATAACGATCATCATTACAAAAAGAACACTGAAAATCCATGTCCACTTGTTTCCCAAATTCATGGTATAGCCAAGCCCGCTCTGCGGCCGCTTGATAATCACGCGTTTATCTTGCCTGTTAAAATACAGACGTCCGGTGATCCAGCCCTCATCCCGATTGCCCGGTTTCATAGCGCCCTCCCTGCCTTTCATCCTCAGCCCTGTTTGATGGCCTTGATGGCGTCCCGCAGATAGCTTACCCCAATCAACTGTAGGCCGCCAAAATTTGCGACGTCGACCTGGGACAGGCTGTGCTTGGGTACGATGGCCCGGGTAAAGCCGATGCGTTGCGCCTCACGCAGGCGGTTTTCCAGATGTGTCACACTGCGTATCTCGC
This sequence comes from uncultured Oscillospiraceae bacterium, assembly GCA_910578965.1. GTDB lineage: Bacteria > Bacillota > Clostridia > Oscillospirales > Ruminococcaceae > UBA7177. The sequence goes on along the minus strand of CAJTSP010000009.1, from coordinate 4,869 downwards.
CCGAAAGCCCTACCTCGCCCACAGCAATGGTCTTATCCCCAATCGGCGTATCCAGCAGCGAAGAAACCATCGCAAGGCAGACCGCAAGGTCGCAGGCCGTTTCGTCCAGCCGCAGGCCGCCCACAATGTTGATATACACATCTAGGCTGCCAAAATAAAACCCGGCCCGTTTTTCCAGCACGGCCAAAAGCAGGCTGGCGCGGTTATAATCATATCCACTGCAGGCCCGGCGCGGGGTGCTTAAGCTGGTTTTGGCTGCCAGCGCCTGCACCTCGCTCAGGATAGGCCGGGTGCCCTCCATGGTGCAGGCCACGCAGTTGCCGCTGATGCCCAGCGGCCGGCCCTCCAGCAAAAGCTGCGAAGGGTTTTCGATCTCGGTAAGCCCCTCGCCGGTCATATCGAACATGCCGATCTCGTTGGTGGAGCCGTACCGGTTTTTCACCGCCCGCAGCACCCGGTACGGCAGGGTCTTGTCCCCCTCAAAATACAGCACGGTATCTACAATGTGCTCCATCACCTTGGGGCCGGCGATCGCGCCGTCCTTGTTGACATGCCCCACGATAAAGGTGGGGATCTCCAGGCTTTTAGCAACCGCCAGCAGCCTTGCAGTGCATTCTTTGACCTGGGATACGCTGCCGGACGAGGAAGAAACATCGCTGCAGTGCATGGTTTGGATCGAATCGATCACAACAAGATTGGGCTTTGTTTGCTCAATAAGGCCGCAGATTTCATTAATGTCGGTCTCGGCGGCAAGGGTGATGTTCTCCTGCTCCACCCCCAGCCGGTTGGCCCGCAGCTTGATCTGCCGGGTGGATTCCTCGCCGGTCACATACAAGACCTCAAGGTCCTGCGAAACCGCGCCGCAAAGCTGTAATAAAAGGGTGGATTTGCCCGCGCCCGGCTCGCCGCCCAGCAGCACCACGCTGCCCAGCACAATGCCGCCGCCCAGCACCCGGTCCAGCTCGCCAATATGGGTGATGATGCGGCTTTTTTCCTCGGTGGTACTGATGTCCCGCAGGCGCTGGGCGGTCAGGCTGGTGACCCCCGGCTGGCGCGTTGTGCCCGCCGCGCCCTTGGCCGCCCTGCCCGCCTTGGGCAAAGGGGCAACCACATCCTCGGTCATGGTGTTCCAGGCCCCGCAGGCAGGGCAGCGGCCCATCCAGCGCGGGCTGGTCTCGCCGCACTCCGAGCAGACATAGATGGTTTTCAGCTTTGGGTCCTTCAAGATGCGTTTTTCCCCCTTTGCGGCGGTTCTATAAAAAATTTCTCTCTTGTTTTTAAAGGAAAGGCGCCCCGTCCTTGGCGTACAGCGCGGTGCGCAGGATGCCCGCGGCCTGGGCCGGCAGGCCAAACCGCTGCTGCAAAAAACCGGTAAGCAGGGCGGGGTTCAGGTTCAGGGTCTCGCTGGCGGGCAGCCGCACCGAAAAGGCAGCCCCCTCCCCTCCCTCGGCTATATGATAGTCGATCCTGGGCAGGTGTTCTTTCAGCTCGATGCTGCGCATCCCACGCTTGGACTTTTTTTCGGCCGGCGCGCTGGCCAGGGCGTTGTACCCTTCCAGCGCCGCGGCGGCGGCCGGGGTATCATAGCGGACAAGATACTCGGCAAAGCCGATCTCCTCGGCCTTTTTTTGCGGCAGGTCGACCTTTTTGATCTCGATGCCCGCCGGCATCACCCGGGCAAGCGCCGTTTTCCAGGCCGCAAGGTCGGGGGCCTCCTGTTCGGTTTTTACATCCACGCTCTCCACCAGGCTCTCCTGCCCCAGGGGCAGCGGGCAGGCAAAGGTCATATAGATGTGGGGATTAAAGCCCAGCGTGTACCACACTGGCAGGCCGCTGCGCTTGAGCGAACGGCCCATTACCCGCTGCAAATCCAGCAGCGAGATGTAGGCCGCCTCATTCTGTTTTGTAAACCAGATCCGTACCGTAGTCAAAACAGGGCCCTCCCAACAGATGGTTTGCGCCGCAGCCGCTGCACTGGCGGCTGCAGGGCGGCGTGGTGGCGCCGGCCAGCGCCTTTTGGTATTCCCGCACCAAAAACTCCTGGCTTACCCCGTAGTCCAGATGGCTCCAGGGGGTAACCTCGTCCAAAGCGAGCGGCCGGTTGGCGTAAAAGGCCATGTCCAGCCCAAGGTCGGCAAACACCGAACACCACACGTCGTACCGGAGGCACTCGTCCCAGCCGTCAAAAAAGCAGCCCCGCCGGTAGGCCTCCACCAAAGCCGGGGCCAGCCGCCGATCCCCTTTGGCAAACACGGCCTCCAAGTAGCTGGTGGCGCTGTCGTGGTAGTTTACCTTGATCTTGCGGCTGTGCACGCTGTGCAAAAGGTGCTGCTGCTTTTTTTGCAGGCTTTCGCGGGTATCCTGCGGCACAAACTGGAACGGCGTGTGCGGCTTTGGCACAAAGCAGGCCACGCTGATGGTTACCTGCACCCCCTTGCCCTTGGGCTTTGCGGGGTTGGCATAATAAAGGTCCACAATGCGCTGGGCCGTGTTGGCAATGCCCTCGATGTCCTCTAAGGTCTCGGTGGGCAGGCCCATCATAAAATAGAGCTTGACCGAGGTATACCCCGCCGCAAACGCAATCTTGCAGCTTTTTTCGATCTCCTCCCAGGTGATATTCTTGTTGATGACGTCCCGCAGGCGCTGGGTGCCCGCCTCGGGCGCAAAGGTCAGGCCGCTTTTGCGCACCCTGTTGGTTTTTTCGATCAGGCTCTCGCTGAAATTGTCGATGCGCAGCGAGGGCAGCGAGATGCTTACATGCTCGGCCTGGGTCCAGCCGTCCATCTCGTCCAAAAGGGTTTCCAGCCCAGCGTGGTCCGAGGTGGAAAGGCTGGTAAGGCTGACCTCCTCGTACCCGGTATTGGCGCAAAGCTGCCGGGCCGCGTCGTTCAAAAGCCGGGCGCTGCGCTGGCGCATGGGCCGGTACAAAAACCCGGCCTGGCAAAAGCGGCAGCCCCGCACGCAGCCCCGCAGCACCTCGATCTGGGCGCGGTCGTGCACCGCCCCCACCATGGGCACCACAAAGTTGGTGGGCGGGGCAAAGCTATCCATATCCGTAAGGATCGCCTTGGTCACCCGGGCTGGTGCGGCCTCATCGTTGGGGCAGATGGCCGCTACCCTGCCGTCTGGCAGGTAGCTTACATCGTAAAAGGAGGGCACATAGCAGCCGGGCAGCCGGGCGATCCGGCGCAGCAGCTCTCGCTTGGATATCCCTTCTTTTTTGGCCCTCTCCACCTCCTGGCAAACCCAGGGCAGTTGCTCCTCCCCTTCGCCCAGCATCATCATGTCAAAAAAATCGGCCAAGGGCTCGGCATTACAAACACAGGGGCCCCCCGCCACGATCAAGGGCCAATGCTCGTCCCGGTCTTTTGCATAAAACGGGATGCCCGCAAGGTCCAGCATGGCAAGGATGTTGGTATACGAAAGCTCGTATTGCAGGGTAAAGCCCACCACATCAAAGGCGGCCAGCGGGGTTTTGCTTTCCAGCGTGTAAAGCGGCAGCCCCAGCCGCTCGTGCTGCTCTTTCATATCCAGCCAGGGCATAAAGGCCCGCTCGCACCACCAGTTGGGCCGGGCGTTCAGCAGCTCATACAGGATTTTCATGCCCAAAAAGGACATGCCCACCTCATAGGTATCCGGGAAACAGAAGGCAAAACGCAAATCGGTTTTGGCGGGATTCTTGTAAACACTGCCCGGCTCGCCGCCGGTGTACCGTCCAGGCTTTTGCACATGCGCCAGGGCTTCTTTGAGCTTTGGGTCAAACAATTTTATTCCTCCCGAATCCGCCGCCCGCTCTGTAGGCGGCGGCTGCGTTTGCCTGTCAACATCCACGCTTATTGTACCGTATCTTTTGCCGGAATGCAAATCTGCCCGGTGCGGGCCGCCGTTTTTCTGTCGCTCTGTCGCATCGGCGGCCGGGCAATACTGCCTTACCGGCCCTGCCAAAGCGCCTGCAAAATCCTGCGGCCGTCCAGCCGGCCCAGGGGCAAGAGATTAAAAAGGCCTACGCAAAGGTTTGCGCAGGCAAAAAAATATCCCGCATAGCTTGCTTTGTACTGCAAAAGCAGGCAGATTGCCGCGGATACCATAAAGTTGACCAACGGCCCGGCGGTCGCAAGCCAAAGCTGCTGGGCGGGGCTAAACCACTCGCCCTGAAGCTCCATTCCGACGCCCTGCACCGAAATACAAAGTATCGGCCATCGGCGTTTATACAGCAAAAACACCGCCACATGCCCGGCCTCATGCAAAACCGAGGCAAGCAGCGCCATGCGCATAAGGCCCAGAGAATCTCGCTGTAAAAGCAGCACCAGCCCGGCCAGCAGCAGGACCGGGCGGCGGACCCGCAACCTTTTCAAAGCCCCAGCGCCTTGGCGGGGTTATAGTGCAGGTCGTCAAAGCTCAGCTCAAAATGCAGGTGCGGTCCGGTGGCCATGCCGGTGCTGCCCACCGTGCCCAGCACGCCCCCCTGCCCCACCTCCTCGCCCCTGCGCACAAACACATACTGCATATGGCAGTAACGAGTGGCTACCCCATCAGCATGCAAAAGCAGGATATAATTGCCGTATGAGCGGCTGCGCCCTGTATTTAACACGATCCCCGGCAGTACAGGGGCAATAGGGCTGCCCTCGGCTGCCGCCATGTCCACCCCGGTATGAAAATCCGACCGTCCGGTGATGGGATGGCTGCGCCAGCCATACCCAGAGGTGACAGTAAAATCCGCAAGGGGCAGGCTGAGCTCTTGTAAAGGGATATAACTTTTTAGAGAATAACCCTCCGGCGGGGCTTTTTTTTCGGAGGTTCCGCTTGATGCGGCGCTAAGGCTTACCAGCGGCTGCGTTTCGTCGGAGCCGGCCTCGGGCTCCCCTGCCC
>CAJTSP010000008.1 GCA_910578965.1 uncultured Oscillospiraceae bacterium | reverse complement strand
GGACAGGGTCACCGCCACCACCGTCTCCCCCGCCTCCACCGCCCGGCCAAAAGCTTCCTCAAACCGGGCAGGGGCAATCTGGCTGGTAGTCGGCAGGGTCTCGCCCTCGATCAGCCTCTCGTAAAAGGCGTGGTGGCTCAGGGTCACACCGTCCTCAAAGCTCTCCTGCCCAAAGGATACCGTAAGCGGCACAACCGTCACACACGAAGGGTACGGCTGCGGCATATCGCAGCCGGAATCGGCAATGATGCGTATCTTCACAATAAAAGCTCCCCCTTTTTGCTGCTGCCATCCGGCAGCTTTTTTAATGGGGCATACCACAGGCCTTTTGATCCATCCGCTGTAATATTGCTTACCGAAGGCCCAGTGCAGCGTATCGGACCTTTCCGGCTTCATTTTGCGGAATGGCTTCGATCTCCCGCACCTGGATCGCCCGGGCCGGCAGGCGGGTCTGGCCGGCAAGGTATCCCACGACCTCCTCGCCGGAGGGCGGCTTTTCCCCTGCGGCGGGCGCAAGCCAGACGAGCAGCAGGTCGTCCCGCCCGGTACAGGCAAAAGCTGCCGTCGGAAACCGTGCAGCCAGCATCCGCTCGACCTCGTCCAGATTGACCCGGTTTCCAAACATCTTCAAAAAGCGTTTTTTGCGGCCCACAATGGAGTAAAAGCCCTCCTCGTCCCGCTTGGCCATATCCCCGGTGCGCAGTATGCCGCCCCATTCGTCCGCTTTGGCAAGGTCCCCGGGCTGCCGTGCATAACCCATTGCCACATTTTTGCCTGCATAAATCAGCTCGCCCACCTCGCCCGGGGCTTCGACCGCCCTGCCCGCACCGTCCTCAAGCCAGAACCGCCCGCCCGGCACTGCCAGGCCCATGCTGCCGCACTTGTCCAGCGCCCGTTCTGCCGGCAGCCAGCCCATACGGGGAGATGCCTCGGTCTGACCATACATCACATAGAACCGCCGGCCGGTATCCGCTGCCCACCGGGCAAACTGCCGGTGCAGCTCCTCCGGCAGCTTGCCCCCGGCCTGTGTGAGGTACCGCAACCGGGGTAGCTGCATTTCGCATAGCCCCAACCGGCGATACATCTGGTAGGTATACGGTACCCCCGCCAGGGAGGTCGCCCCTTCGGTACGCACCAGCTCCCAGAACTCGGGCTCGAGCAGGCTGCGGCCGGTGAGCAGCAGGGCCGCCCCTGCCAGCACATGGCTGTTGACGATAGACATCCCATAGGAATAGCTCATAGGCAGCACGGTGGCCGGCCGCTCGGTCTCGTCCAGCTCAAGGTATTCGCAGATCGAGGCAGCATTGGCCTCCAGGTTTTGTGCGCTCAGCCGCACCAGCTTGGGGCTGCCGGTGCTGCCGGAGGTAGTGAGCAGCAGCCGAAGCTCCGGGTGCAGGGCTGGGCCCTTTTCCCCGCCTGCCAACAGGATGCTGCCCCGCAGCCGGAGAAGCGGCCTCGTCCGGGGCAGCACGGCGCGGGCCGCCGCCGGCAGGGCCTGCGGCACCAGAAAAAAGGCCGGGCGGTAGGTATCGGCCAGGGCGGCAAGCAGCTCGGGCGCAATGTTCGCGTCCAGCAAAAGGGGTACCGCCCCGCACTGCAGGCAGCCCAGGTACCCCAGCAAGGCGCCGGGAGAATTGTCGCAGAGCAAAAACACCAGCGACCGGCCGCCCATAACCCCGCCCAGCATCCGGCCGGCGTCCTGCGCATCGCCGTAATACAGCCATCCGCCGTCCTCGGAAACGGCCAGCAGCCGGCCCGGCTCCCGGCCCTTCATTCCAAAAAGGTCGCTCATTGCATCGGCACCTCCTGCCGGGAGGCTATGCCCCCGTTTAATCACCCCATACAGCGGGAAAGCTCGGCAATCAGGTCGTGGCCGTCCCACACTGTATCCATGGCAAGGGCCTGCCCCAGCGGCACCACCCGGTCGGCTCCCCGGGCATGGCCCTCGGCAAACAGGCGGGCCAGCCGGGCCGGCTCAACGCCGCCGCACACAACCGTCTGTACCTTCGGGCCAAGCATCGGCAGTAGCTGCTCGGGCCGCTCTGCTTCGCATTCAAAAAAGAGCCCAAAACCGCCCTTGCAGGCCACCGGCCCATCCGGCAGGGAGGCCAACCGGGCAACCTGCACAAGGCTGCCCCCATACCGCTCCAGCCTTGCCACCGGGGCGGGCTGCGCATCCATCGCCGCAAGGCAAAAGCGCTCCTGCTTGCGCACCGCCCGGTATGCATCCGCAGGATACCGGGATGCGGCTTCTTTTGCCACCGCCTGCCACCAGCGGCGGCGGCCGGCCTCGTTTCCCCCGTCCCGCAGCCAAACCACTATCTGGGGGCTGGAACAGGCGTTTTGATCCATCAAAAAGGCATCGTTGTAAAAATGGTGCGCCCATCCTGCCAACGCCTCCCCGTCCAGACCTGCCACCGTCTTCCGGCTCAGCAGCGCAAAGGACCAACGGTCGGCAAAGCAGACCTCCACCGCATGGGGCGGCATCGCCAGCCGGCGCACAGCGCTCACCGTTTGGTCCCCGCCCCAGACCAAGCGGCCGTCACAGCCGGCCAGCAGCGCCTCGGTAATGCTGTCGTCCCGCTCGTAGGACACAAAGGCGCTGCGGACCTTGACGGCGGCAAACTCCGGCCGGTCCAGGGTCTGGCCGATCATCTCGCAGAGGGCATCCTCCGACGCGCCCCTCCGGCTGGAAAGCCGCACAATGCCGGCATTGCCGGCCAGCAGCCCGATGGCATAGCTGTAGCCAAAGATAGCCGGCACGTTGGAAGGGGCCAGATGCAGCAGCAGCCCCCGTCCCAGCCGAGGCCGCTGCGAGGCGTGGCGCTGTGCCAGCGCGTCCAGGTGTGCGCGGCGGCACCAAAAACCAAAAGCGGCCAGCTCCTCCTGCCGCGCCGCCCCGGCCCGGGCCATCACCAGGCCGGAAAGGGCGCTCAAAAAATCCAGTGCAGGCGGCGCAAAGGGCGGCCAGGGCTCGGCCGAGGGGCGCGCTACCCCGGCCAGCAGCCGGACACCCGGCGGCAGCTCATCCCTCATAGGTATCACTGCACCCCCTTACCTCGGCCTGCGGCACACGGCCGGTCACGGCAAAGTACTTCCCTTTCCGGCCGCAGGGGCAGTCGTCCTCACCCAGCAGCACCCCCATGTCCTCGGTGAGCAGCGAGTGCCCCGGATAGGACCAAGGCAGCAGCGAGAGCACCTGGATCAGGCCCGGCTCCCCGGGAGCGCAAAGGCCATAATCCGCCGGGCGCCGCAAGAGCACATCCGACCAAACGCTGGCATGCAGATGCCCGCAGGGGCACTCGAGATAGATGCAGCCGGTCTGCTCGGCCATGCCATAGTAGTCGTAAACCTGCCGTACCCCAAGCCACCGGGCGGCCTGGGCCTTAAACTCCGCTGGCCCTACCGCCTGGTTCTCCAGCTTTTTCCAGCCGCCGCCGTGGATTAAGACGCCCTCCCGGATCGAAAGTCTCTCGCCCCGCTGTGCAAGCGCCTGGAGCACCTGCTTCCATACAATATAGGTAAAGCCATAGAGCAGCATGGGCCGGCCGGCATATTTTTGAGCAAACTCCCGTACCGCAGCAAGGTCCAGCCGCATCTCATCGTCCAGCGCATAGCAGCAGCGGCTGCCAAAGATGGAAAAGCCCAGGATACCCGCCCCCCGGGCCGAAAACATGGCCCGATCCCGCAGGACCTTTTTGCTGTCCAGCACCAGCAGGGGCAGCCGCTGCCGGCCAATGCGGTCGGCCATAATGCGGTACAGTACTGCCTGCTGGTCTGCCGAGGTACGGGCGTCGAGGCAGATTCGGGACACCTGCTGGCCGGTGGTCCCCGAGGAGGTGAGGGTCTTAAACACCTCCCCGGCCGGCACGCTGCACAGCCGCCGCTGCTTAAAAAGCGAAACCGGCAGCATGGGCAGCTCCTCCGGTTCCAGCAGGGCATCCTCGGGGCAGCCCAGCGCATCCAGGAGCCGACGGTACTCCGGGCAACATTGCCGATGATGGGCGGTCAGCCGGGCCATCCAGCTCCGGTACAGGGCACGCTTTTGCCCCCTGTCCAGCCCGTACGGCGCAAGGGCCAGCCATTCCTCACGTTCCATCCCTTCGCCCCCTCCCGGTTTCTTTGTCCTCTTTCCGTCTCCCGGCAAAGGCGCCGGCGCCTCATCCCGCTACACGCCCTGCGGCAGCCCGGGCCTGCCCCCCAGCCGGTAGGAAGGCCCGTGCCCAGGATGGATCAGCAGCCCCCCGGGCAGCTCTTGCAGCCGGGGCAGCGTCACGGCCCTGTAATCCGCCTCGCTGCCGCCGGGCAGCCGCAAAACCGTTTTCTCGCAGGGCAGAAGGTAATCGCCCGAAAAAAAGGCTTCCTCGTCCCAAAATATCCCGGCGCTGCCGGGCGTATGGCCGGGCAGCGGCACACAACGCAGCCGATGTCCCCGCCAGAAATGCGTGTACTCAGCCCCATAGGTTAACCCGGCCGGACGGCAGGTAAAGGGGGGGTAACGAACCCCCGGGCTGCCGTGAAAGGTCAGGTAGACCTCCATCATAGCGGACATGTTCAGCCGGGTACTTTGCAGGTTGGCGCTGCATCGCTCGGTAGCAAGCACGGCAAGGCCCGGCCAGCGTTCCCGCAGGGGTTCCAGCCCGGCCGTGTGGTCGCAGTGCTCATGAGTCAGCACAACCAGCTCGGGAATCCAGCCAAGCCGGTCAAGGGTTTGCAGAGGGCCAAGGGCATCCCCCGGGTCAACTACAACACAGCGGCCGGCCTGGCCCAGCAGGTAACAGTTGCTGCCCGCCAGCGGCTCGGTCCAAACAACGAGCTGGGCCACCAGGCTTACAGCTCCACGCCGTATTTTTCCAGGACGGCCTTGCCGGCCTCATAGGAGGAGAAGCTCAGCAGGTCCGGTGTGCTGATGCTGATGCCATAGGCCTCCTCCATGGCGCTCATCAGGTCCATATGGCCCACCGAATCCCAGGCCGGGATACCGCGGTATTTCAGCCCCGGCAGCTCCTCCCTGGGGATACGGAAGGCATCCAAAAACAGCTTGTCATATTTTTCGAGGTTGGTCATGTGATCCGCTCCTTTTTGTCGGGCTATCCCGAGAGCACCGCCCGCAGGCGGCTTTGGCAGCCGAGCGGTTTGCCGGGCGCCCCCGGGGTACCGGGCGCGTGTCTGCGCCTTTACTGACACTATTATAATAGAAAAGCCGCCCGCTGTACAGCTATGGCCCCGGCTGTCCGCCGGGGCCATAGGGGCAGGGATGGCAGCCTCATCCGGCGGCGGCCCCGTCAGGCCGGCCCCTGCTCAGAACGTACAGTGGAACCGTTTTTCAAATTCCTCAATCAAGGGGGCACGGAAGTCCGGGTGGGCGATGGCGATGAGATTGCGGGCGCGGGTACGCAGTGTCTCGCCCTTGAGATGCGCTACGCCATACTCGGTAACCGCATAGTCCACATCGCAGCGGCAGGTAGTAACCGCGCTGCCATGGTCAAGGAAGGGCACGATTTTGGATACGGCGCCCTTGGCCGCCGTGGAGGGGAACGCCATAATCGAAACGCCGCCCTTGGAGGCAGAAGCCCCGCGCACGAAGTCCACCTGGCCGCCGGTGCCGGAAATCTGCTTAAGCCCCACCGACTCGGAGGCCACCTGGCCCATCAGGTCGATCTGGACGCAGGAGTTGATCGAGATAAGATTGTCGTTCTGGGCCACCACAAAGGGGTCATTGACATAATCCACCGGCTGCATCTCCACGCTGGGGTTATTGTTGACAAAGTCGTACAGCCGCTTGGTGCCCATCAGGAAGGTGACCACAAACTTGCCCGGCTTGAGAGTCTTTTTGGCATTGGTAATGACGCCGGCCTCGGCCAGCTCCACCACGCCATCCGAAAACATCTCGGAGTGGATGCCGAGGTCCTTTTTGTCCTTGAGGAAGAGCAGCACCGCGTCCGGGATGGCCCCAATGCCGAGCTGCAGGGTAGCGCCGTCCGGGATCAGGGTAGCGCAGTTGCGGCCGATGGCCTTTTCGGTCTCACCGATGCGGCCCTGGGGCAGCTCGATAACCGGCTCATCGTGTTCCACAAAAAGGTCGATTTCCTCCACCGGGAGCTCGGTGCCGCCAAAGGTGTAGGGCATGGAGGGATTCACCTGGGCGATAACCGTCTTTGCGGTTTTGACCGCCTCCAGGGTATAGTCGCATGAAACGCCCAGCGAGACCTTGCCCTCGGCGTTTGGAGGGGTCACGCTGATGAGGGCCACATCCACCGGCAGATTGGTGCGGAACAGGCGGGGAATCTCAAAAAAGAAGCAGGGGGTAAAATCGCCCTGACCGCTCTCCACCGCCTTGCGGGTGGAACCGCCTACAAAAAGCGAGTTGTGGCGGAAGTTCCCGGCGTATTCGGGCAGGCAGTAGGCGCCCTTGCCCATCGCCACCATATGGACAATTTCAACATCCTTATAGGCGGCAGCATTCTCAACCATCCTGTCCACCAGGTAAACCGGTTCGCCGCAGGCGTGCTGCAACACAACCCGGTCGCCGGAATGGATCTTGCCCACGGCATCCTCTGCCGTGCCAAGGTGCTCCTGATAATAGGTTTGCCAGCTCATTTGTACATTCACTCCCTTGTCAAACTCTCTCAAAAGGCCGCAGCGGCAAAGGCTGCGGCAGCCTTGCCCGCCAGGGGCCGCGCGCCGGCCCGTTTATTTATACAAAGGCAGACCCCTTTGCCCCGCGATGCCTCAGCGCAAAGCAAGCCGGAGCTCGGCTTCGGCGCAGAGCGCCTGCCCCACCAGGGCCTGCCCCCGGCACAGGACGCTGCCCAGCTCGGGCCGTTCCTCCAGGATGCAGACGTTGATGGTCAGGGTTTCGCCGGGCAGCACCTTGCGGTGAAAGGCCGCCTTGCGGATACCGGTGAGCAGCGGCTCCCTGCCGGCATACCGCTCCTGGCTCAGCAGCAGCAGGTCCGCCGCCTGGGCAATGGCCTCCACCGTGCAGACGCCGGGAAACACCGGCGCGGAAGGGAAATGCCCTGCCAGCACCGGCAACTGCGGATCCACAAAAAATTGCGCCGTGATCTCAGCCCCCGGCGTCAGCCGGGCAACCGTATCCACAAACAGCATCGGGGCGCGGTGCGGCAGGAGCCCCAGCACCTCCTCGTGGGCCATGCCGCCGGCTTCGCCGGCGGCGTCGGCCAGCGCCAGCAGCTCGGCCAGCCTCTTTTTGGCGGGCAGGAGGTCCTCCCACCCGGCCAGCCAGACCAGCCTTGCCTTTGGCAGCGCAAGGTCGCCAAGGTTCACACACCTGTTGGGGCAGCCGCAGGCCACAACCACCGCAGGATGCTGCATCCCGGGCTGGGCTGCGACAAAGCTTTCCTGCAAAAAAAAGCCCTGCAGCTTTTTTACCAGCGCCACCCGGTCGTACCGGGGGTTGCATCCTCCGCAGTAGCGAACCCCCACCGCCGCCCTATCCTTCATGGCGTGCCCGGATGATCTCCCGGGCCTGCTGCAAAAGGTCGTCGCTGATATCCTGCACCAGCACGGCCCGCTTGACCTCGGGCAGGTGCTCGGTCAGCGCGGCCTGGATCAGCTCCTCGGTCGTGATGTCGGCGGCGGGGCAGCCGGCACAGCGTCCCTTCAGCTTAAAGCGGACAATGCCGTCGGCAAAGCCCACCACCTCCATCTCGCCGCCGTGATCCCGCAGCAGCGGGCGCACATGCTCGTTGAGCACGGCCTCAATCTCGTGGTACATCGGGCGGGTCCTCCTTTTTCGTCGCCGGGCCGCCTCAAACGCTTTGCCCACCAGGTGAGCGCCAAGCCCCGGGCCGACCGTCATACCGTCTCTCAAACGTTGCGGCGGCCAAAGCCGGCCGTTCCCGTTTGAGGTCGGCGTGTTTCACAAAAGCCCCGAAACCGGCAAACGGGGCGGCGGATTGCCGCCGCCCCATCGGCCGGGCAGGATACTGCCGTAAAACCGCGTTCCAAAACTCTTATGCCGGCCGGGCATTTTTGCCTGGCAGCCCGGGCCGTGGAATGCCACTTCCGGCAGGATGAGAAGGTTACTCCTCGATGTGGGCAATGGCCTTGGCCAGCGCCTTTTTATGCAGCAGGTTGCCCTGACGGGAGATCATGATGCGCTGCGCCTGAGGCGAGCCGGCGCCGTGCATCGACTCGGTGCGGTAGCCCACCGCCGCAGTGCCCAGGGACAGGTTCTCGATCAGGCGCAGGATGCGCAGGCGGTTCTCGGTAGATACCGCGTTGACGCCGCGCAGGTACTTGTCGATGACCGGCCCCAGCTTCGGGTCGCGGAAATCAGCCTCGGAGGGAGCGGTGACCATCAGGCCGCCGGCGATGTCCTCCGCCAGGCGCACGATTTCGTAGGGGAAACGGGTCACATTCTGCTTGCAGACATTGGCCAGCAGCAGGTCGATCATATAGCAGCCGCTCTCGGTGGGGTGTCCCTCGGCCGAGCAGGCAATGCCGCAGCAGTACAGTGTCTCGTTGAGGTGGGTCATCTCGATCAGCTTGTCCTTGACATGGCTGGCCTTGGCAGCGCCGTTGTAGTCGGCCGCCACGGCCGCCGCGCCAATCAGCACATCGCCCACGCCCACCTTGCAGCCGCCGTAGCTCTGCCGGTGATAACCCGCGAACCGCTCCACCAGCATGCCGGCAAACTCGGTTTCGCCGTTGAGGAAGATGCGGTCGTTGGGGACAAACACATTGTCGAAAACGGTCAGCGCCTCAACGCCGCCAAACTCGGCGTTGCCCACGTCCATCTCGCTGCCCTCGCTCTTGCGGGTATCGCAGGACTGGCGGCCGATAATCATAAACAGGCCCTTGGTGTCCAGCGGCACCGCAAAGGATATGGCGTAGTCCTTGTCGTCCGGGCCCATCGACTGGGTAGGCATCACAATGACCTCATGGGAGTTGATAATGCCAGTCTGGTGCGCCTTGGCGCCGCAGACCACTACCCCGTCCGGCCGGCGCTCCACCACATGCAGGAACAGGTCCGGGTCGGCCTGGGCATGGGGCGGCAGCGAGCGGTCGCCCTTGGTATCGGTCATGGCGCCGTCCACAGTCAGGTCGTTTTCCTGGCAGTAGAGCATAAACTTTTTGAAGTTTTCGTGGTAGCTGGTGCCGTACTTCTTGTCGATCTCAAAGGTGGTGGAGTACTCGGCGTTAAAGGCGTCCATGCCCACACAGCGCTGGAAGCAGGAAGCGGTCTTCTGGCCCAGCAGGCGCTGCATCTTCACCTTGTTGCGCAAATCCTCGGTGGAGCGGTGGATATGGGTAAAGCGGTTGATCCGCTCGCCGGTATCGGGGGAAACAACCGTCATCAGGTCCTGGTATTCGGGACTCTGGGCCAGGTCATAGGTCATGCGCACCGAATTCAGGGACGGGCGCAGGATGGGATCGTCCACCGGGTTTTCGACCTTCTTGCCGAACATATAGATTTCCATCGGGATCTTGCGGATACTCTCAATATACTCCTCACCGGTCATGAGTGCCATAATACATTACCTCCCAAATTGAGTTTTATAGAAAGTTTCCAGGCTGCCCAAAACCTGCATCTGCCAAAGGCCGCAGCCAAACCCTTGGCAACCCGGGAACCCGTCTCCTTACGGCGGCAGGCCCGCCCGGCCCTCAAGCCAAAGCCCGGCATCCGGCTCCCGGCAGCCCGTTTTTTCTCAGTACAGCTCCTTGTAGATCTTGAGTACCCGCGCCTCGTCCAGCGGCACAAAGTTGTTGCCCATCAAACGGCCCTGTCCGGTGATAACGCTGTGGGCAAAGGCAGGCAGGTCCTCCTCGGTAACGCCGTACTCATGCAGCGGCTTCTTGGGCAGGATCTGGTCCAGCAGCTCTTCCAGCTTGTCGTAAACAACATCCACGCCACAGCCCAGCAGGCCGGCCAGGTACCGGTTCATCACGGCGATCTCGCCATCCTGCTTGATCTCCATGTAATTTTTCAGCACTCCAGTAAACATGGCGTAGTTGCTCTCGCCGTGCGCCACATGGTACTTGCCGCCCAGAGGATAGCTGGTGGCATGCACCGCCGCGCAGCCTGCCGTGCCAAAGGCAAGGCCGGCATAGTTGCTGGCAATGAGGAAGTCTTCCATCATGCCGGGCAGGCTCTCACGGCCCTCCCGCAGAAGTTTCTGGTAGCCCTGGATAATCATCTCGATAGCCTTATAGCCAAACAGCTTGGTGTACGGGGTGGCCTTGGGCGAAAGCGAAGATTCCACCGCATGCACCAGCGCGTCGATCGAGCTGGTGGCAAACACCCCAAAGGGCAGCTTTTTCAAAAGCTCCGGGATCAGCACCGCATGGTCGGCATACATAGCGGGGCCCACAAGGCCCAACTTGGTGCCCAGGCGGGTGCGGGCCATAATCGAGATGTTGGTCACCTCCGAGCCGGTGCCGCAGGTGGTGGGCAGGATAATCAGCTCGTGCTCCTTGGAAAAGCCGTCTGGCGCCAGGTCATACAGCTCGTCGACCCCCTTGCCGCCCGACACGGCCACTACCTTGGCAATGTCCACAACCGTGCCGCCGCCGATGGCGATGATGCGCTCATACGGAGCCTTGCCGGCCTCCTCAAGAATGGCGTCCACCATCACGTCGGTGGGCTCGCCCGCGCCGTATTTTTCCTGGAAAATGGTGCGGGGCTGATTTTCCATCCCGCCAAAGTAGGGGTTGTAGATATACTCGTTGGACAGCACAAGGTCCTTCTCGTTCAGGCCAAACTCTTTTGCAAACTCGGCACAGGTATTAAACTTGTGCAGCTCCGGGCGCATAATGATCTGTTTCATGCTAAACATCCCTCCCAAATTCGGTCGACTATAAGCGAAACAAAAGGCGTATTTTTTAAGGAAGGCAGAGCTGATGCCTTATGATCAGCTCTGCCTTTTGTGATGCGCGCAGCGTAAGGGTTACGCCGTTTCCTTGTTCTTGATAAACAGCTCGCTGCCTTCTACAACGGCCCACACAACGATACCGACCAGCAGAGCCCAGCCGGGGGTGTAATAAGCCAGCGCAGCGGCGATGACGCAGGCGATGCCGCGCTCGTTTGCGGTGGTACACATCCGCATGCCGATGTTGCCGCAGGCAAAGGCCTGCACGCCCATGGTGATGCCAAAGAAGATAGCAAACGCCGGGCGGATCAAGGTAACCAAGGGCAGGATCAGCACCGCGATGACGGTAGCGGCACGGAAGGTGCAGACGCCGTCCCAGTAGCTGTGCAGGGTCTTATAGCCCCTCTTGTACCGCTCGGTGATGGTCAGCAGGCCGGAGGCCCACAGCGGGCCGCACATAGGCACCCAGGGCGCAAACAGCGACATAATGCCGTTACGCAGGAAACTAACCAGGTTGGAACGGCCGGCGTCAAAGATAACGGTCTCGTCCGGGCGGGCCGCAGTCGCCTCGGTAACAACCTCCTTGGCGAGCACGAAATCCGAGAAGGCAATGATGTAGGTGGTGAGGGCGCTGGGGATCGCCGCGAGGAAGAAGGACGCGGAGGGCATCCCCAAGCCAAAGATGGTGAAGTGCTCGAGCACAAAGCCAACGCTCAGCGGGGTGATGCCCCACTGGATGCTGGGCACCGCAATCTCACGGATGAGGAACGGCGCAAGGATAATGGCAAAGAGCTGTGCGGGCACAACGCCCTGGTTGCGCAGGAAGTTCAGCTTGCTGTTCTTCTTGGCCGCGCGGGCAAAGCTGGGGTTAAACAGGAAGAAGTAGGACATCAGCACCGCGATGGCAACCGTAATGGGGGCCTTGGGCATGCGGGCGCTGAAAACATTGATACCCGCCGTAACGCCGGCGCCAAGCACGATGCCGGCCTTGATGGAATTGGGCACAATGTCAATCAGCTTGCGGCCCAGGCCGGTGGCGCCCATAATGAGGAAGCAGAGCGCAACCAGCATCTGCAGGGCGATCATCGCGTAGATACGGTCTACCTGGCCTGCACCGTAATCGGGCATTGCCCACTGCTCGAGGTATTTCAGGGTCAGGGGCAGGGCGGGGGTGATCCAGCCGGGGACCACCGGGTCGCCCAGCAGGGCCGGCAGATAGTAACAAATGGCGTTGAAAACGCCAAAGGTCAGGCTCATCAGGAACGCGCCGTTCTCGGTCAGCCCGAGGGCCGCAATGGTAGCGGGGTCGTCAAAGCCAAAGGTAGACATGGTGGTGGCGGTGCCGGCGCCCAGACAGGCAACGCCCAGGAACATAGCCGCGGCCATCTCGGTCCAGGACCATTCGTGATGGATCAGCGGGATGCGAAGGTGGAAGGGGCCGAGGTTGATGTAAGGCTGGATGCCGCCAAGCTGCCGCTTTTTGAGCGGGAACTTGCCGCTGTTAAAGCCTTCCGGCTCCAGGATCTTCGCCGTGTTTTCTTTTGCTTCAACCATGATTGTTCTCCTCTCTGCGTATGTTTCATCGCTTATAGCCACAAATCTGTTCGGTACCCCGGGAAAACATCCTTCTTTTTGCGCATCACTGCTTTCCACAGCTTGGGGCTGCGATACTTTGATTTTATGGGACAAAAAATCGAATGTAAATAAGCCGGGGGGTTTTTCAGGAGGTTGTCTAAATCTGTTGGGTGTGTTTTTGTGGTTTTTTTCGTGTAAAACACCCAAAAATCCTGCCGGTTTTTTTAGGTTTTTTTCATTTTAGACAATAAAACAGGCAGGCATGATGCAATATTGCAACAAACCCGCCTGTGCTGTTTTGTAATTTTAATCCTCTGTGCGTTTATTTTTTGTTTTTCCAAAAATTATTTTTTGCGTTGCGTTTTTGCAGCTTGTTTTATTTTTGCAACAACAGCCGGCCTATCCCTCGCCGCGGCCTTCCAGCTTTTTCCGCTTGCGCACAAAGGTAGAGGGATCCATCCCCAAGCTCCGGGCCGCGTCCCGTACATTGCCGAACTTTTGGTAGGCATTCCGGATGTATTTCAGCTCCATGTCCTCTACCATCCGTTTGAGGTCTACAGGCTCGCCAAAGCTGGCCGCCGACCCTCTCGTGGGGTTGCGGCCGGTGTAGATGGCAAGGTCTTCCGGGTCTATGATCTCGTCACTGCTCAGGATCATGGCGGATTCCACCACATTGTGCAGCTCCTGCAGGTTGCCCGGCCAGGAATAGCTTTTCATCGCCAGCAGCGCCATCTGGCTGAACCGCTTGCGGCGATGGTATTTTTTGTTGGTCTGGATGCAGAACTCCTCGGCCAGGGGGATGATGTCCTCCCTGCGCTGGCGCAGGGGCAGCATCTGGATGGGCAGCACGTTGAGCAGGTAGTACAAATCCTCGCGGAACCTCCGCTCTGCCACCAGCTTTTTCAGGTCGGTACAGGTGCTGGCCAGCAGGCGCACGTCCACCGTTTGCGGCACGCTGCCGCCCACCCGGCTCAGCAGGTGGGCCTGCATCAGCCGCACCAGCCGCATTTGCAGCCCGGCAGACAGCTCTCCCACCTCGCGCAGCAGCACGGTACCGCCGTTGGCAAGCTCAAAAATGCCGATCTTGCCCGTGCCGCCGCCTGTTGTGTCCGCCGCGCCAAACAACTCCCGCTCCAGCATTTCCTCCGAATAGGCCGAGCAGTTCACCTCAATAAATTTTTCCTTACGCCGCCGGCTTTTTGAAACGATATACCGGGCCAGCTCCTGTTTCCCACAGCCGGTTTCGCCCTGCAGCAGTACCGGGATGTCCAGCTCGGCCACCTTGTCGGCCACCCGCAGCACCGCCTTCATGGCGGGGTCTTCGGCGATCATGCGCTCGTTGCGGCCCACCCGCCGGCGCAGCAGCTCCAGCTCGGTGTAATACTGCTGGTTGCGCTCGCGGCTTTCCGCCAGCTCCTTCTGCAGGCTGTACAGCTCGGTTACATCCCGCACATTGGTTACCACCATCACAATCTGATCCTTCTCGTTAAAGATCGGGGTGCTGGTAATGATGGCCCGCTTGCCGGTACGGAAAACCTGCTCTATCGTTACCGCCTCGCGCCGTTCCAGCGCAAGCAGCGTGCCCGACTGGGAAATCACATGCCGGTTCACCAGGTCGTGCATGCTCTGGCCCAGCATGTCCTCCCGCCGCAGCCCGCTGACCGATTCGTAGCTCTTATTGACCATGATGGTAACGGCCTCGCCGTCGGTGATATAGATACCGTCGTAGGACGCCTCAAAAATCGCCTCGAGCGACTCCCGAAAAGGCTCCGGCTCCTTGGTATCCCGTCCGGCCTTTGTCAGGTAGACGGGGGTTCGTTTGAGCATGGGCATTCGGCCTCCTGTTCAGCGGCCCGCGCCGCCGCCCGTTTTGGGCGCGCCGGCCGCCCCGGGCCGCCTGCGGCGGGCCTCCTGCTCTTCGGCCTCGATTCGCTCCATCTCGGCGGCATATCGCTTGTTGAGGCTGCGGTACTCGTCGGCCAGGTCGCCTGTAATCCGCTTGATCAGCACCATGCGGTGCTGGGGCTGTTCAAACAAAAAACTGTCAAAATCGGCCCGGCGCTGTTCGGTATTGACGGTGCCAAGGTTCTCACAGCCGCGCAGAAAGGTCTGGGCCAGCAGCAAAAGCCGGTCCACCGGCTCCTGGAACTGCGCCCGCTGGGTCCGGTTAAAGCTCGACCGGCGGCTTACCAGCGCGGCAGCGGCGTCCGCCTGGGCAAACAGCTCCACGGCCTCGGGCGCGTTCGCCCGCTCGGCCAGCCGCCGGATGCCCTCCGGCTGCTCGGCCAACGGCAGCGCCTCGACACCGCCGCCCGGCAGCGCGCGCACCCGCAGCCCTTCCCGGGGCGGCTTAGGGCAGACAAAGTTGGAAAGCTTTACAAAGGCCAGCGCAAACTCGTTAGCCGCGCGCCGGAGATCGCGCTGGTGATTTTTTGAAAAAGCAAAACAAAGGATAGCCCCCACGATCATGATACCGTAGGCAAGCCGGATAAATATTTCTCCCATAGTTGGCGTCTCCTTTTGACCCTCGCGGGCCGCAGCCGGGGGACCGGGCTTCATTGTGATGCGCAAGCCCATTATACAGGAATGCCGAAAGAATAGCAAATCCGGCAGGTTTTTTGGGTAAAAAACAAAGGGTCCGGCCCAGAACAGGCTTGCCCCGTACAAAAGGATATGGTATAGTTGGGGAAACATCCACCCGGGGATCGGCCGGCCTGCCGGCTTTTCCTCCGTTTAGAGGAGGGCGACCTTTTGGAAAAAACGAACACTCCCCAGGCCAAATGCGGCACCGTCGTGGCCTGCCTGTTTCTCATCATTGCCGGCCAGCTTTGGCTTTTACGGGGCGTGCTTGCAGCCGGCCCGGCTGCCTGGCCCGGCATGGTCATCGGCGAGCTGGCCTTCTGCGCAGTGATGTTGGCCGCCCTTGTCTGGTGCTGGGGGCACCCCCAGGGCTGGGCCACCAACCGTGGCTGTGCGGCCGCCTTTGGCTTTTTTGGCCTCTATACCGTCTATCAGCTCATATTTTTCGGCGCCTTTTCCGAGCTGTACCTGGCCGGCGTCAGCACCGAATTCCCGAGCGTGAGCCGGGCGCTGGTTGCCGTCAAGATTGTTTTGGCCTTGATGGCGGCAGTGGCCGGCGTCCCTTCTGCGCCTGCCCCCACCGGCCGGGAGTATGCCGAAAAGCTGCGTCAGGCCGTTTATAAGCAAGAGGCCGGCTGGGCCAAAGGCAATGCTGCCGGCGCAAAAAAGGATCTGGACAGCGCCATGGCCAAGCTGAAAGCAAGCCTTTCGCCGGAAGAAATGGAGGCCCTGATGGCCGAGCTGCGCGGCCACCCCGAGGATGCTGCCTCCCGGCAGCCCGGCAACAGCCCTGTGGATGATATGCACGGCTGGGGCGGCGGCGTATAAAAGCAAAAGCCCGCAAAAATACAGGGCAGCCGCGCCGCAAAGCGGCAAAGGCAGCCTGCGCCAAAACCCGCGCCGGCCCAGGCGCTCATCTGCCTGGGCCGGCGCGGGTTTTGGCGCGTTTTTTTGCCGCCAGCCCAAAAAGCCGGCGCAGGATTGTCAATCCTCCTTAGGCTCCTCCGGCTCGCCATATTTATGTGTGCGCTCCAGCCGCACATAAGATACGATGATACAAACCAAAACGACCATATCCGCCGCAAGCATGGTCTTTTCGCTGTAAACCACCGCGCTGCGCACCGAAACCAGAACCACCGCGGGGATTGCCAAAAGATACATCAGCCGGCTAAGCAGCATGCTGGAGGGCCTGCCGCGAAAGACCAGGAGCAGGTTGCCCAGCCAGCACAGCAGCACCAGCAGCAGCATCGCCGCCGCGGCATATAAAACCATCTGCGTCCATTCCATAGCTTTTCCTCCCTGCCATAAGCCCCATACCCACAGGCTGTAGTTGGTTTATCTGCGATTGTATTCCATTTACGGCAAAAAAGCAAGGAAAATCTTTTGCCGGGCAAAAGCTGGGAGCCGGGGCTCCCATAGGGGGGCAACGCGGTTTCTCCCGCACGGGCCTGGCCTGCCGCCAGCGGGAAGCCCGCGCTGGGCGGTAACCGAAAAAAGGCGGGAAGCCCTTCGGCTCCCGCCTCCCCTACCGCAGTGTCTTTTACAGGGCGCAGGCTTTATGCCATAAACACAAAATCCGAACCCAATGGGTTCGGATTTCGATAATGTGGTGGAGATGAGGGGGATCGAACCCCTTACCTCTTGAATGCCATTCAAGCGCTCTCCCAAGTGAGCTACACCCCCACGGGCCAGCCTGGCAGCACCCCCAACAGGGCCTCACCCGACTGCTTGCTTATTATAGCAAGCGCGGGCAGGATTGTCAACACCTTTTGCGGTTTTTTCCCGCCAAATTTACGGCAGGGCAAGGCCCTTTTGGCTGCCGCACACGCCAAAAGCCCCGCTGCTGCGGGGCATGGCTGCCCGGGCCTCCCCTGCCGCGCCCGATTGCACCGGCCCCGCCGGGCCCGGGCAGTGGAGCCCCCGCGCTATACAAAAGCGCCCTTTTGTGGTATGCTTAGATATAGCCCGGCAGTGGAGCGCACCGGGGCCCGTCCGGCCCCGCCGCCTGCCAATGAGATGAGGACTCTGCCCATGACCTACCGCCTGCTCTGCCAAAACGGCGACTCGGTTGCCGTCCCGCAGCTAATCTTTACCCAGCTTGCCCGCGCGGACGAAAACTGCGTGCGGGTAGCCTTGTATATCCTGGCATCGGGCAGTACCGACCCGCGGGACATCGCCCACGCGCTGCGCCTAAAAAGCCAGCGTGCAGCCGAGGACGCGCTGAAATGGTGGGCAGGCGCCGGGCTGCTGGAGGCGCAGCGCGGCTCGGCCCCCCTGCCTGCCGCGCCCGCGCCGGTGTTGACCCAGGAGGAGATGAACCTGGCCGCCCTGCGCGACCCCATGGTTGCTACCCTTACCGGCGAGGCCCAGCGGAACCTGGGCCGGGCCCTGGGCCCCAAGGATGCCCAGCGCCTGGTGTCGCTGTATGTCAACGAAGGCTATGCGCCCGAGATGATCCTTTTATGCTGCGCCCACCTGGCCGGCAGCGCGCGGGCCGGCGTTGCCGCGCTGGAACGGGAGCTCGCCCGCTGGAGGGAGGCCGGGGTGGACAGCGGCGAGGATGCCGAGCGCTACCTGCTGCTACTGAGCCTGCGGCGCCAGCGGGAGGAGCAGGCCGCCTCGCTGCTGGGCCTTGCGCCGGACAGCCTGCGCCTGGCCGACAAGCGGATGATCCAGCGCTGGTATGAGGAATACGGTTTTGATGACGCGATGATACGGGAGGCTGCGGCCCACGCCGAGGACAAAAAGGAAATCCGCTACCTCAACGGCATCTTAAAAAGCTGGTACGGCCGGGGCTGGCGTACCCCGCAGGATGTACGGGGCGGCGGGGCGCTTGCCGCGGCCAACCTGCGGGTAGACCGCAAAAGCCCATCCGGCAACAATTTTTTGCAGCATGGGGCGCGCCGCCCTCTGCGCATTACACGGGAGGACTGAGCCGATGCGCACCCGCACACAACTGCTTTTTGCCGCCCGCAGCGAGGTAGCGGCCCGCCGCCAGCGGGCGGTAACCCAGGCCTTGGCGGCCCGCCGGCGGGCCGAAGAGGCGATCCCTGCCCTGGCCGGCGCACAGGACAAAGCCCGCCGTGCCGGGCTGGAGCCGGCGCGGCTGGCCGCCTGCGGGGCCTCCCCCGAGGCGGTAAACGCCGCAAAAGAGGCCGCGCAGGCAGCGTGGCAGGCGGTGGAGGCCCTGCTGCGGCAAAACGGCTGCAGCCCCGAGCAACTGAGGCCCCGCTATGCCTGTGCCCAGTGCCAGGACACCGGGCGCAGCGGCGGGCGGGCCTGCCCCTGCGTAAACAGGCTGGCCCGCGCCCTGCGCCGGGAGGAGCTGGCCCGGCACAGCGCCCTGGCCGTGAGCAGCTTTGACAGCCTAAACGCCTCCGTGTACCCCGACACTCCCGACCCGGCCCTTGGCTGCACCGTACGCGATTACATGGGCCGCACGCTGGCTGCCCTGCGCGAGTATTCTGAACAGTTTGGCCCCAAGAGCACCAGCCTGCTGCTGTACGGCAACGCCGGCCTGGGCAAGACCCACGCCGCCCTGGCGATTGCAGGAGCCGTGCTGGACAAGGGTTTTGACGTGGTATACATCAGCGCGCAGGAAATGTGCGCCCAGTTGGATAAATCCCGGTTTGAGGACGAAAGCCCCTTGATGGACGCGATGCTGGAGGCCGACCTGCTGATCTTGGACGACCTCGGCACCGAAAGCTTTACCGGCTATTCAATGAGCTGCTTTTATACCCTTGTAAACACCCGCATGGCCCGCAGCGCACCCACCATCTACACCACCAACATTGTGGACAGCGCGCTGCTGGAGCAGCGGTATACCGAAAAAATCGCGAGCCGGCTTTCCGGTAGCTGCGAGCCGGTGGAGTTTTTGGGTGAGGATGTGCGGCAGTTGCTGCACGGCTGATATAGCCCGCCCCGCTTCAAAGCGCGGCCCCTGCACAGCCCGCCCTGCTCTTTTTGAGGCTTGCCCCCACACGCAAAACCCCCGCGCATGGCCAGCCGTGCGCGGGGGGATTTTTTGCCGCAGCCGAGCCCTTTCGGGCCGCGGCCATCCATTTTGAGCCGGGGTCAGGCTGGGTTTTGGGCCAGCTCGATAACACCCCAGCCCTCCGCGGTTTTAACCCAGGCCCGGCCTTCAAAGGCGCTGGCCGCGCCAAGGAATTCCATGGGGGTATAGGGACGGCCCTCCAGGTCTACAAAGCCCCAGCCGGCGTCGGTGCGGGCGGCAGCCACCCCGTCCACAAAGGGGCGCAACTCCAGGTATGTACAGGCAAGCAGCTCGTTGCCCTCACCGTCCACACAGCCCCACAGGCCGTTCTGCTGCACCGTAAAAAGGTTTGCCCGCAGCTCGTAGGCAGTATATCTCTGGCTGTTTACCGGCAGGCCGGTGGTTTTGTTCAGCAGCAGAAAGCTGCCTGTTTCCTCCACCTCGGCCGGGTACTCGGCGCCGCCCTCCTGCACAAACGAAAAGCCAAAATCGTCCTCCCCCAGCCGGGTGATGCGCACCACCGGCGCCATCTCGTAGCCGGAAGAAGCCTCGTGCTGCTCGGCCCAGGGTATATAGGTGCCAAAGGCGCTGGCATAGGCCTGCCCGCTGACCTCATCATACACATAGGGCTCTAGGGCGGCGCCGTGGCCGGTGTCGGTGCGCACATTGCCCCCGCCGTCAAACACACGGTGGTCCGCCACGCCGGCAATACCACAAACAGGGCACCACTCCACATTCTCGGACGCGGGCACCAGGATGCCGCCCGAAAAATCAACAACCCCACTGCTGCCGTTTTGTGTAAAAAAGGCAAGCTGCCCCTGCTGCGGCAGGTTGCCCGAAGCGGGCGGGTCGTAATCGGCCAGCGAGCGGGTGATCTCTATGTCGGCGCGGGGCTCAAGGGCCCAAACGATACCCTCCGGCTGGGCAGTGCTGCTGGCCGTCTGCGAGGGCGCGGGCGCACTGGTACGCTTGGGGCCCTCCACCTCGATGCCGTAATCCTCCGGCTCCTTTTCGCCGCAGGCGGCGAAGCAAAGGCCAAAGGCCAGCGCCAGGGCAAGGGCCGCGGCGGTTTTGTGTAAGCTGCGGCGTTTCATAGGTTTGCACTTCCTTTCAGGGTGTTGCAGCCCGGTTGTCGGCCGGGCAGGCCGGCGCCAGGACGGGCCCCTTTGGCGGCCGCGGATAAACCGGCCCGGCCCCCTTTGGCCGCCGGCGTCCGGGCCCCGCTCCCGGCTTATTTGTGGTATTTACTGCCTGCATTGATGGAAAAGGCACGGTAAAGCTGTTCGCAGAGCACCAGCCGGGCCAACTGGTGCGGCAGGGTAATGCGGCCCATGGAAAAGCATACTGCCGCCGCCTGCTTGACAGCCGGGGCCAGCCCATGGGAAGAACCAATGGCAAAGGCAAGATCCGGCGCGCCTGCAGCCGCCCGCCGGGCAATAAAGCCGGCCAGCTCCTCGCTGGACAGCTCTTTGCCCTCAATGCAGAGGGCTACCAGCCCCGCCCCCTTGCGAACGCTGGCCAGGATGGCGTCCCCCTCTTTTTGCAGAGCCCGGGCAATTATGGCGTCCCCGGCAGTTTTTTCGGCAATGGGGGCCTCGGGCAGCTCGATAATGCGAAAATTGCAAAAAGCCGTAAGGCGTTTTTGGTACTCGGCCACGCCTGCGGCGCAAAAGGCGGCGCTAAGCTTGCCAACACAGATAAGCTCAATGTTTTGCACTATGGGTCCCCTCCCCCGCCCGGCCTGCCGCCTGTCCCGCCGGGGCGGCGCGGGGCTTGCTTTCGGCCGGGCGCTTTGCGACGGCGCAGCGTGGGGCTATGCCGCCGCTGCCCTTTTGGGGCCGCGGCCAAAGCCTTGCCCTAAAACTCCAAAAAGGGGCTTGTCTCACCACGCCTTTGCGCCTGCACCACCGTGTCGGCATCCGGCACAATGCCCGCCGCAGCCAGGGTACGCCCCACCGCCCCCAATGCCAGGGCAGGGGTGTTGTTTTCCTGGCTGAGGTGGCACAGGGCAAACCTTTTGCAGCCCTCCTGCACCAGCTCGAGGCATTTGGCGGCGCATTCGTCGTTGGACAGATGCCCGCGCGCAGATTCGATGCGGGTTTTTAAGTAATACGGATAGGGCCCATGGCGCAGGCTGTAAAGGTCGTAATTGGCCTCCAGGGCAACCAGCGCCGCCCCGCCAAGATGTTGGTGCACCACCGGGGTGAGGGTTCCAAGGTCGGTAGCGATGGCCATGGCCCGGCCCTCCGGCGTTTGGATGCGGAAGCCGCAGCAGGGTACATCGTGGCTGGTTGGAAAGGCCGTGACCCCAAACCCGCCCACGTCCTCGGTGCGGCCCTCAAGCGCCACTGCCTCGAGCCCCGGCGGCAGGATGCCCCGGCACTCCAGCGCGTCCAGGGTAGCAGCCCCGGCATACACCGGCGGACTATAGTGCCGCAGAAACACCTTAAGCCCGGCAATATGGTCGATGTGCTCATGGGTAATGAGGATGCCCCGGCAGTCCCCTACGGCAAGCCCAAGGCCTTTGAGCGCGCCGAGGGTGGTGCGGCAGCTTTTGCCCATATCAATAAGCAGATACCCCCCGCCGCTCAAAACAAGCCCGCAGTTGCCGGACGAGCCGGAATAGAGGGTGGTGAACGAGGCCATGCCGCCTCCCCTTTCTGTAAAAATGCGCCCTTTTGGCGTGAGGACCTCCAGACTGCGGCAGGTACGCACACTTCCTCGCCCGCAGCACTCCCCTTTTGCGCCCGGCCCTGGTACAAAAAACCGGCCGCCCCTGCAACGGGACGGCCGCGCAGCATCCTGCTTAAAGCGCCTGCGGGATTGGGGCGGCCGCCGTCTGCACCCGCCGGATATCCGCCCCAAGGCCCTGCAGCTTACCGGCCATATTCTCGTACCCTCGCTCAATATACTGGATTTGCTCGATCTCGCTGATACCATGGGCCGCCAGGGCCGCCAGTACCAGAGCCGCCCCGGCCCGCAGGTCCGGCGCACGCAGGGGCGCGGGCTGCAAGCGCGGCACCCCCTCGATCACGGCTACCTGGCCGTCCACCTGGATGTTTGCTCCCATGCGCACTAGCTCGTCCACATAACGGAAGCGGTTTTCCCAGATGCCCTCGGTAATGATGGAGGTACCCTGCGCAAGGCTCAGCAGCACGGTCATCATGGGCTGCATATCGGTAGGGAAACCGGGATGCGGCATGGTTTTGATCTTGAGGGGGGTAAGGTCGCCGGTACGGTAGACCCGTACCGCCTCGTCAAACTCCTCTACTGCCGCACCGGCCTGCTCAAGCTTAGCACTGATCGGTTCCAGGTGCTTGGGGATGATGTTTTTTATCAGCACATTGCCCCCGGTAATCGCTGCGGCCACCATAAAGCTGCCGGCCTCGATCTGGTCCGGGATAATGGAATAGCTGCAGCCATGCAGCGAGGCTACCCCGCGGATCTTGATGACATCGGTGCCGGCGCCCCGTACGTCCGCCCCCATCATGTTGAGAAAGTTGGCCAGGTCTACGATGTGCGGCTCTTTGGCAACATTTTCGAGCACGGTCTGCCCCTTGGCCAGCACCGCGCTGAGCATCGCGTTCATGGTGGCCCCCACCGAAACGGTATCAAAAAAGGTGTGCGCCCCCTCAAGCTGCCCGCCGTCCACATGGATGCGGCCATACTCCACCGCATAGGACGCGCCCAGCGCCGAAAATGCTTTGAGGTGCTGGTCGATGGGGCGCACACCCAGGTTGCAGCCGCCCGGCATGGCCACCTGGGCGGTGCCGCAGCGCCCCAGCAGCGCCCCCAAAAAATAATAGCTTGCCCGCATCTGACGCGACAGGTCGTCCGGCACCTGGGTGCCGGTAATGCGGCTGGTGTCGATCTCATAGGTGCTGCGGTTGAGCATGCGCACCCGTGCGCCCAGCGCCTGCAAAATCTGCAGCGAAACCAATACGTCGCTGATATCCGGCAGGTTTTCGATGACACACCTGCCGCCTGCCAGGATGGTGGCAGGCAGGATGGCAACCGCGGCATTTTTTGCGCCGCTGATGGTTACCTCCCCCACAAGCGGCCTGCCGCCGTTGATTACAAATTTTTCCAAGGTCCGTCCCTCTCCTTTAAGCGGCCGTTCGAGAAATGCAGCCCCCCTCCTTTGCGGGCAGGGGCTTCTCTGCAGGGCGCCTTCCTCCTCGGCCGGCACAAGAGCGCTGTGCCGGCATGCCCGCCAAGCCCAAAATACATGGGCGGGCAACTGTTTTATTATACACCCAAACGGCCGGGTTGAAAAGCGCAAACTTATTATTTGTTGCTTTGCGGCGAATATGTCCCACCCGCAGGATAAAATATGGCAAAAGCATAAAAAGACGTGCCCGCCGCAGGCCTGCCCAACAGGGCCTGCGGCGGGCGCAAAGCAAGGCTACATGCCGCCGAAGAAGTTATAGGCGCTCACCCGCACGCCGCCGTTGTACATCTCAAAATGGCAGTGGTTGCCGGACGAGTTGCCGGTGGAGCCCACCGAGGCAATGACCTGGCCCTGCTGCACATACTGGCCAACGCCGACATGCAGCGCCGAGGCGTGGGCGTAGAGGGTAGTCCAGCCGTTGCCGTGGTTGATGACGATATAGTTGCCATAGCTGTAATGGTAGCCCGCGGTAACCACCAAGCCGTTGTCCGACGCAAGGATGGCCGAGCCATAGGGCGCGCAGATGTCCGCGCCCTTATGATAGCTGCTCATCCAGCGGCTGACATACCGGTACTGCGGTACCGGCCACATCCAGCTACCGGTAGCGGTGGCCACTACCGCGCCGGTGGGCAGCTTGGTGCCCTTGACGATCTCGCGGGTGACCGGGGCCGAAAGGGTAACGCGGCTGATCTCCTGCTCGGTGGTAACGCCGCCGATGGTAACAAAGTCGGAGGTGACCTCATCCACGCCGTTGACCCCCTCCTGCACCGTGCGGGTGGAGCCCCAGGCGTAATCGCCGGATTCGGTGGTGTTGGTCTGGAAAGGGATCTCCTGCTGGTAGGTACGGCGCACAATGGTTTTGACGTTGAGGAAATCCACCGACTGGCAAACCAGGAACTGCTGGCCGGGATGCATCCGGCTGTTGACCTCGGCCTCGCCGCCGTTCATCTCGTAGAACTGCGCCAGGGTCAAATCGTTGCGGGCAGCCATGCCGGAGGGAGTATCCCCCTGCTGCACAAGGTCGTATACCTCGCCCTGCACCTGGCCGTGCAGCAGCGAATCAATCTCGGCGTACCCGGTAACCGAATCGGTAAAGAACACGCCGTCCACCAGCTCGACGTCCTGTACAAATTCTACCCGCTGGTCGGGGTTTTCGTGGTCGCGGTAAGGCTCCAGGATACCGTCCAGGTCTTCGCGCAGGCGGCCGCCCTCGGTGGTAATGGCCCGCAGCTCGCCGTCCACGTACATGGCCGAGGCCTCAATGATCTGGTCGCTGGAGGAGCGCAAAATGGCGTCCGCCATGGCGTTCTGATCCATCGTAAAGTCCGAGATGGCGAGGGTATAGCTGGGGTTTACCGACCATTGCTCATGCTCGCTGCCGGCCGTCTCCACCCGCTCGGCCACGGCGTTGCGGGCGCTGTCAAAAACGGTCTCGCTGTCCACATAGCCCACAAGGCTCCCGTCCACCGAAACAGCCAGCACATAGTTATAAGCCAGCACGGTTTTTACCGTGTACCAAAAGACGCCCAACGCCAGCACCGGCAGGACATAGGTGACCATGCGCCCCACCAGCGGGAAATACCGGCGTATGCCGCGGAAAAAGTAGGCCACGCCGCCGCCCACGGCACGCCCCCCGCCCACCAGCCGGCGCTGCTGGCGTACAAAGGTGCGCAGGTTATGCAGCCCGATGCCGATACGCACAAAGGGCTGGGTAATATCTGTCCATACCGTGCCGAGCATGCCGCCCACAAAGTGCCACACCACACCCAGGATATTGCGCAGATGCCAGACGGCAACAGCCCCGGCAGCCCGCGCAGTACGCAGGCCGCGCAGGGTAAAGTACTCGCTGGCAAATCCCACCGAGTAGAGGAAATCGCCAAGCCGGCCCGATTCGGGCCGGAGCTTCAGCCTGGCCCACAGCCTGCCCAGGCCCCGGCGTACCCGCAGCGAGGCCCGCACCCAGGCGCAGGCAAGAGCCCCCGAGGCCCGGCGCCGCCAAAACGCAAAACGCCAGCCCGCGCTGCCTGCCCTGCGCGGCGCGGGCAGCCGGCGTACCGGCTGTTTTTTCTGTTGTGGCATAGCGGAGCCCTCCCTCCGTAAGGTAGCTGCAAAGCAAAGCGTGCATCTTCGTTTTGAAATTTTCCCTGATCCTTTGGAGCCTGCCGCCCCATTTGCGCAGGGCCCCAAAGCCCGGCGGCAAGAGGCGCGGCCTTGTTTCGAGGGGGGCCCGCACGAGGGCTGTCAGGGCACAGAGCCGCCCGGCCCTCCGGCCCCCCAAAAGCCTGCGAGCGCCTGCTGTGCACCCGGAATGCACCCGGCCAGCGCGGCCATATCCGGCGGCAGGGGCGCCTGTACGGTATGCAGCAGGCCGTCTTTCGGGCTGATGAAACTCACCCGGGCGCAATGCAGCGCCTGCCGGGCAATCCGCAGGCGGCTGCCGCCATAAAGGCCGTCCCCTGCCAAGGGGCAGCCCAAAAAGGCAAAATGCACCCGGATCTGATGGGTGCGCCCGGTAAGCAGCCGGATCCCCACAAGGCAAAGCCCGCCGCCCGCCGCCAGCACAGCGTACTGTGTGCGGCTGGGACGGCCCTGGGCACATACCCGCCGCACCACCGTGCTTCCCTCGGCCAGGCCAATAGGCGCGTCGACCACCCCGCAGGGCGCATCCGGCTCGCCTTCGCAAAGGGCAAGATAGCCCTTCTGGGCGGTTTTTGCCAGCAGCGGCGCGGAAAAGGCATTTTTGGCGCAGAGCACAAGGCCGCTGGTGCCGCAGTCCAGCCGGGTAACCGGCCGGAAAACCCCCGCCTGCCCCCGGCTTTGCAAGCAGCCCAGCCAGGCGTTGGCAAGCGTGCCGTCAGGATACCCCCTGGTGGGATGCACCGCCATGCCGGCCGGCTTGTACAGCACGGCGGCGTGCTCGTCTTCGTAACAGACCGTAAGGGGCAGCGGCTGGGGAAGCACCGAGGTGGGCGGCTCGTCCGGCAGGCAAAAAGCCAGCGTCTGGCCTGCGCGGCAGGCTATGTCGGTATGCGCCGGCGTACCGTCCAAAAAAAAGCCAGGCCCGCGCTTGACCGCCCGCGAGAGTCGGCCGGAAATCTCCAGCCGCCGCAGGACATCCCGCAGCCGCCAGCCGTCACACCTCTCCGGCACGGTAAAGTGCAGCCACACGCCCGCACTCCCCCTTATACGATATTGGTCATTATACCACAAAAAGCCGCCGCTTGCAAATCCGGGCCTGCCCGCTATTACGCTAAACGCTGCCGGAAACAAAGTCAATGAAAAAACTGTGAAAAATACAAAAAACGGCTGGAAACTGCTGGCAGGCAGCCCCAGGCAGCCGGAGGGGCAAAAGCCTCTTTTGACACCGCCTTTGGGATAACGCCGGGCTTGCCGGGCTGTTTTTTCCCGCCGGCCAATGCCGGGACACTGCGGGCATTGGCCGCCACAGTCCACCCATATATCCGGCCGGCCCGCAAAAGCCGGCAGCGGCGGCCCGGATGCTGTTCCGGGCCGCCGCTGTTGATCGGTCTTGCTTGAGACTTTTTGGGCTTTGCCCCGGCAGGGGGGCAAAAGGCCCGCCTGGGCCGGCTGTGCCGGGCTATGGGCACGGGGCCTTAGTATGCCACGCCCTGGGCGACCATTGCATCGGCCACCTTCATGAAGCCGGCGGCGTTGGCGCCCACCATCAGGTTGCCTTCCACGCCGCACTCCTTGGAGGCGTTGTAGGCGTTGTGGAAGATGTTTTTCATGATCTCCTTAAGCCGGCCGTCCACCTCCTCAAAGGTCCAGGCAAGGCGCAGGCTATTCTGGCTCATTTCAAGGCCGGACACAGCAACGCCGCCGGCGTTGGTGGCCTTGGCGGGGCCGTAGAGCACCCCGTTTGCCAGATAAGTCTCGATGGCCTCGGGGGTGCTGGGCATGTTGGCCCCCTCGCACACCACCTTGCAGCCGTTTTTGACCAGCAACTTTGCCGCCTCGCCGTCGATCTCGTTCTGGGTGGCGCAGGGCAGGGCGATGTCGCAGGGGATGCCCCAGATGCCGGCGCAGCCCTCGGTGTAGCTGGCGCCGGTGCGGGTTTTGACATACTCGCTGATGCGGGCGCGGCGCACCTCCTTGATCTGTTTGACCAGCGCAAGGTCAATGCCCTCGGGGTCGTGCACGAAGCCGTTTGAGTCGCTCATGGCCACCACCTTGCCGCCCAGCTCGGCGGCCTTCTGGCAGGCGTAGATGGCAACATTGCCGCTGCCCGAGATGACCACCGTTTTGCCGGCAAAGCTCTCGCCGCGCATGCACTGCAAAGCCTCCTGGGTAAAGTAGCACAGGCCAAAACCGGTGGCCTCGGTGCGGGCCAGGCTGCCGCCCCACTTGAGCCCCTTGCCGGTAAGCACCCCGGTAAACTCGTTGCGCAGCCGCTTGTACTGGCCGTACATATAGCCGATCTCCCGCGCGCCCACGCCGATGTCGCCGGCCGGCACGTCGGTAAACTGGCCGATATGCTTGGAAAGCTCGGTCATAAAGCTCTGGCAGAAGCGCATGATCTCGCCGTCGCTCTTTCCCTTGGGGTCAAAATCCGAGCCGCCCTTGCCGCCGCCCATAGGCAGGCCGGTGAGGCTGTTTTTGAAGACCTGCTCAAAGCCCAAAAACTTGATGACCGAAGCGTTGACGCTGGGATGCAGCCGCAGCCCGCCCTTGTAGGGGCCGATGGCGCTGTTGAACTGCACCCTGAAGCCCCGGTTTACCTGCACCTTGCCGGCGTCGTCCACCCAGGACACCCGGAACTGGATGAACCGCTCGGGCTCCACCATCCGCTCCAACACGCCGTTTGCCTCGTACTCCGGGTGCTTTTCACAGACGGCCTCCAGGCTTTCCAGCACCTCGCGCACCGCCTGCAAAAATTCCTTTTCGCCCGGGTTGCGCCGCTCTACCTCGGCGTAAACGCCGGCCAAATATGCGCTTTTCATCATTGCTATCCCTTCCCCTTCTTGTTTAGTAAAAACCACCGCTTTTGCGCCTGCCGTGGGCTGTGCAAAAGGCCGGTTTTGTCCTTTGCCGGAACACAGGCCCCGCGGGCAGCAAACTGCTACCCAACCAGTATAAAACGCCGCGCAGCAGATTGCAAGAGTTTTTGCGCGGCCTGCGGATGTGTTTGCCTGCCGGGCACATTTTACCCGCCGCCGCTTGCACAAGGGCGGCGGGCGTGCTATAATGCCAAAAACGAGCGGAACATACGGCGGCGGGGCGGCCTTTTTTGAAAGTGCCCGCCCTGAGGAAAGTCCGGGCTTCACAGGGGCATGGTAACTGCTAACGGCAGCCGGGGGCGACCCTAGGGACAGTGCAACAGAAAGAAACCGCCCGCAGCAATGCAGGCAAGGATGGAAAGGCGAGGTAAGAGCTCACCAGCGCACTGGCAACTTTGCGGCTATGTAAACCCTACCAGAAGCAACACCCGTATGGGGCAGGATGCGCAGCCCCGCGCGCCCCGGAGGTGGCATGAGCCGTGCGGCGACGCACGGCCAAGATAGATCGCCGTTTAATACAGAACCCGGCTTACGGTCCGGTCGTTTTTAGGCAAAAAAGGGGGCGCTTCCCCGCTTGGGATAGCGCCCCCTTTTTTCTGTGCCTGCCCGTTACAAGGTGCCGGGCCTTACAAAAACAAGGTAATAACAACCGAGATCAGCCCGCAGACCCCAATGGCAATGCTGCTCATCGCGCCCTGTATTTCGCCCATCTCACGAGCCTTGCTGGTGCCCAGCGCGTGGCTGCAGGCCCCGGTGGCAACGCCCTGTGCCACCGGGTTTTGGACACGCAGCCACCTGGCAAAGAGCGGCGCGCAGATAGCGCCAGTATTGCCTGCAAAAAACACGGCTGCCGCTGCAATGGCGGCAATACCGCCTTTGCTCTCGGCAATGCTGATGGCAATAGGGGTAGTGCAGCTTTTGGGCATCAGCGAAGCTGCAAGGGCTGCGTCCAGCCCAAATGCCCGGCAGAGCCCCAGCACGCTGAAAATGCTGCTGAGGCTCCCCACCGTGCAGCCCAGCAGCACCGGCACAAAATAGCGTCCCAGCACCTGGCGCTGGTTGTAAATACCCAGCGCCAGCAGCGCGGTGACCGGGCCGAGCATCATATTGATTATGTCCCCGCCCTTGGCGTACTGCTCGTACGGGATGCCCAGCAGCACCAGCGCCGCAATGCACAGCAGGGTGGCGATAGGCAGCGGGTGGGCCAGCATCCAGCCGGTTTTGCCCTGCACCCAGCGCCCGGCCAAAAACGCAAAGATGGTAAGGCACAGCCCAAAAAGGGGCGAGGAAGCAATCATTTCAAGCATCCTTTCTGCCCTCCTTTTTATCCATCCAGCGGATCGCAAGCTGCACCGTATGCCCGGTAATGAAAAAAACCAGCGGGGTGGTGCCGATGCAGATAAAAAGGATCGGCAGCAGGTTTTCCAGCAGTGCGTCGAGATATTTGAGGATGCCCACGCAGGCCGGGATAAAAAACAAGGGCATATTGTCCAGCAAAAAGCCGGAAACCTGGCCCAGCCGGTCCGGCCGCACCACCTTTGCCGCCAGCAGCAGGAGCAGCAGCAGCATCGCGATAACGCTGGCCGGGAAGGCAAAGGGAAGCAGCGCCGAAACAAGCTCGCCTGCAAGGCAGACCGCAAAGACAACCCCGATCTGAAGGATAATGTCCATAAAACGCCTCTTTCCGTATTGCGTTTCGTCCAGGCCCCTTTAACAGGCAATGCCCCGGGCCCGGCGCCGGCAACACTGCCTTATTTTACCAGAAAGCAGGGTAAAATTCAAATAGGCCGGCCAAAAGGCATCGCCTCAAGGGACAGGGTATCCCTCCCTGCCGGGCCGCCGGCCCTGCCCCCCTTCTTAGCCCAGCAGCCAGCCAAAGGCCGGCGAAAGCGGGATCATGGCAAGGCTAAAAAGCAGGGAGGCCACCGAAATCAGGGTGGCCCGCTGTGCGGTGGGAAAGCGGGCGTTGAGCAGGCTGTCGCTTACCAACTGGAGCGAATCGTCGCAAAAGCCGGCCAAAAGCCCGGCCGCCAGCAATAAAGGCAGGCTGCCGTGCCGGGCCAGCAGTACGCCAAACCCGATGCCGCAGCCGGCCAGAGCCGCAGCCTTGCCCCAGGGCAGCCGGGACAGCGGCCTTGCGCCCAGGCCGGCCAGCGCCCCGCCGAGGCCGAGCAGGACCAGCGCCGGCCCAAGCTCCGGCGTGCCGGCGCTTAGCGCGGCGCCGATTTTGCGCTGCAAAAAGAAGAGGGTGAGGGTGGCCGCCGCACCGGCCAGCGCGTTGCCTGCCATAACCCGCCGGGCGGTTTTATCCTCCCGCAGCACCCATATGGCCGCTCCGGCCAGCCGCCGCAGTGCCGGCCAAAACCCCCAAAGCCGTACTGCATCGCCGCGCATGTCCCCGCCCGGCAGCTCCGGCGGCGGCTCGCGCAGGGCCAGCACCGCCAGCAGTCCGGCCAGAGACACCAGCGCGTCCAGCAGGTACGCCCGCCGGGGCCCCAGCAGCACCACCCCGCCGGCCAGCAGCATGGCCGCGGCGGCGCTGCCCCGGAAAAGGGCGTTTTGCAGGCCGGAAAAACGCAGATAGCCCGCCTGCTGGCCGGCGGCCAGCAGGCTTTCGTAGGTGATGGCCTCGCGGGTGCCCGAGGCAAGGTTGTAGCCCAGCGCGCTTACGGCCAGCGAAAGGCAGACGCCCCAAAAGCCGTTCGCCGCCGCCATCAGCAAGGCCGAGAGTACAAACATGGCCCGGCTGGCAAGCAGGGTACGGCGGCGGCCCAGCAGGTCGGCCAGTAGGCCGGAGGGCAGCTCGCCGCAGAGGCTTACCAGGTGGAACACGCTTTCGGCCAGCCCGATGCTGACTGGCGAAAGGCCGCGCAGGCCCAGCAGCAGCACCCACACGCTGCCCGCCGGGCAAAAGCCACTGCAAAACTCCAGCGCAAGCAGCGCCCGTTTTTGGCGGTGCAAATTTTTTTGATTTTGAAAAAACGACATAAAAAACACGCCTTTCCCTTTTGTACATGGTCCGATGTGCAAAAAGGGACGGGCGCGCCGGTTTTGGACAGGGCGGGCAGCCCGCAGGCAACCGCATCCCGCGGCCGCTTTGCCGGCTTATCCCGCCTTTATCTGTGCGGCGTTTGGGGCCGCTGCGGCCCCGGCCGTCTCAAAAAGGGCGCACCTATCCCGCAGGCGGCAAAGCTGCTGCCAAAAAATTGCAGCAGAACGATATTTTTCCAGCCCACGGTGCGCGCCTCCTTTTTTGATTTCCGGGCCGTGCCCGCGCTTTAGCGGCGGTTCCATAAGAAAACAAAGCCGCTCATTCTACTGGACAGCCGCATCCGCTGCGTCAGAAAAGCTTGCATTCCACCAAGGAGTGCTGCACTTTTCTTCCTTGCGGCTGTGGCCGCCCAGCGAATGTTCGGTGGATCGAATTTTATTCGGTATCTTTGTTTTCTTATCTCACCACCGCTTTAACGGCGTTTTTATTATAGCAGGCGGGCGGCGGCCGGTCAATACGGCCGCCGCGCACAGAAGGCCCGCCGCGCTGTGCGCGGCGGGCCGCAAAAAGGCGTATCCCAAACGGGGGGCGCGGTACTTAGCCCTTTTTCTTTGCCAGGGAGGCGGCAATGGCGTCGGCCAGGGCGTCCAGCTCGCTCTCGTTCTGGGGCTGCACCGAGGAGGTGACGGTCATCTCCTCGTCTAAGATGTCCATATGCTTGAGCTTTGCCAGCTCCTCGCGCATCAGCGCGCCGGCGCGGGGCGCCCAGGAGCCGTTGCAGAGGATGGCGGCGGTGCGGTTTTGCAGGTTGAGCGCCTGCATATCGGCCAGGAAATTGTGCATCGGCGGGAAGATGCCCAGGTTGTAGGTGACCGAGGCCAGCACCAGATGGCTGTACTTGAACAGGTCCGAAATGAGGTAGCTGACATGGGTGCTGGATACGTCGTACAGCCGGGTGTTGGTAATGCCGCGGGCGCAGAGCTTGGCGGCCAGCACCTCGGCGGCGGCCTCGGTGTTGCCGTACATCGAGGCGTACACGATCATCACGCCCTGCTCCTCCGGCTCGTAGGTAGCCCAATGCTGGTACTTGTCCACGATATAACCCAAGTCCTTGCGCCAGATGGGGCCGTGCAGCGGGCAGAGCATCTTGATATTGCCCAGCCCCACCGCCTTGTCGGCCTTATTGAGCAGCGCCACTACCTGCGGGCCGTACTTGCCCACGATGTTGGTATAGTAGCGGCGGGCGTCGTCGATCCACTCGCCGGCAAAATCCACCTCGTCGGCAAATAGCTTGCCGTCCAGCGCGCGGAAGGAACCGAAGGCGTCGGCCGAGAAGAGCACCCCGTTGGTGGTGTCAAAGGTGACCATCGCCTCAGGCCAGTGCACCATCGGCGCATACAAAAAGGCCACCGTGTGTTTGCCAAAGCAGCGGGTGTCCCCCTCCTTGACCGTGTCTACCTGCTCGGGGTCAAGCGCAAATCCAAACTGGTTGAGCAGGGTAACCGCTTTAGGGGTGGTGATGATCTTGACATTGGGCCAGCGCAGCAGCACCTCCTCGATGGAGGCGGCATGATCCGGCTCGACATGGTTGATGACAAGATAATCAAGCCCACGGCCATCCAGCACCGCCTTGATGTTGGCAATGAACTGGCGGCCCACCGCCCAGTCGGCCGTGTCAAACAAAACGGTTTTTTCGTCCAGCAGCACATAGGCGTTATAGCTGACGCCATGGTATAGCGGATGGATGTTTTCAAACAGGGACAGGCGGTGCTCGTCTGCGCCTACCCAGTAAAGATCGTCGGTAACCATACGGTAATTGTGCATATTTGTGCCTCCTTTATTTTATAGCGCCCTTGTATCGTAATCCCCTTGCCCGCAGATTCTTCTGCGCCGGCGTCAGACCTCAATCTCGATAAACTGGTCCGGCCCTTCGCCGCAGTGCGGGCAGGTCCAGCCCTCGGGCAGGTCCTTAAAAGCGGTGCCGGGCTTTACCTCGCTTTCGGCATCGCCCAACAATACGTCGTACTCATGGCCGCAGCCGTTACAGATGTAGAGCTTGCGCGGCGGGGTGGCGGGCTTGGGAACCGCCCGTTTCATCTTTTTCATGGGCGGGGCGGGCAGCTTCTCGCCGGTGTCCAGCGCGGCGGCCAACAGCGGCAGAATCTCGCAGACATCCCCCACAATGCCGTAATCGCAGTTTTTGAAGATGCGGGCATTGGGGTTGGTATTGACAGCCACGATGGTAGAGGCGTCCTTAATGCCCTTGAGGTGCTGCACCGCGCCCGAGATGCCGCAGGCAATGTAGAGGTTGCCCTTGAATTTTTGGCCGGACATGCCCACATACCGCTCGATGGGCACATATTTGAGGGTCTCGGCCACCGGGCGGCTGGAGCCGACAGCCGCGCCGGCAGCCTTGGCCAACTGCTCAACCAGGCGCATGTTTTCCTTGGGCCCAATGCCCTGCCCGGCCGAAACCACCCTTTCGGCCTGGGTGATGGGGGTGTCGATGGGGATGCCCACCGTAAAATCGTAGCCGTCCTTTTTGAGGTTCGCAACAAGGGTTTCAACCTTTTCGGCTGCGGTGCCGTCCTTGAGGATCATCCGCTTGCGCGCGCCGGTCTCGGGGCCCTTTGCGGCGGCCGGGGCAGCCTCCGCCTTGCCGGCCTTGCCCAGGATGTGGGAAGCGATAACCACCCGCTGGATCTCGTTGGTGCCCTCGTAGATGGTGGTGATCTTGGCGTCCCGGTAGAACCGCTCCACCTCCATGCCCTTTAGGTAACCCGAGCCGCCAAAAATCTGCAGCGCGTCGTTGGTCACCTCAAGCGCAATGTCCGAGGCGTACTGCTTGGCCATGGCCGACTCCATACCGTAGGGCAGATGCTCCTGCTTGAGCTCGGCCGCCGAGTAGATGAGCAGCCGGGCGCAGCGCAGCTTGGTAGCCATATCGGCAATCTTAAAGGCGATGGTTTGCTGCTGGCAGATCGGCCGGCCGAACTGCACCCGGTCCTTGGAATACTCCACCGCGGCCTCAAACGCGCCCTGCGCGATGCCCAGGGCCTGCGCGGCAATGCCAATGCGCCCGCCGTCGAGGGTAGCCATGGCAATCTTGAAGCCCTGGCCCTCCTTGCCCAAAAGGTTCTCCTTTGGCACCTTTACGTTGTTGAAATTAAGCTGGCAGGTGGCCGAGGAGCGGATGCCCATCTTGTCGTAATGCTCCTCAAAGGTAAAGCCCTCCCAGCCCTTTTCCACAATAAAGGCGCTGATGCCGCGGGTGCCGATGCCCGGCGTGGTAACCGCAAACACAACATAGGTGCTGGCCTCGCCGCCGTTGGTAATAAAGATTTTTTCGCCGTTGAGCAGGTAGTAGTCGCCCATGTCCTCGGCGGTGGTCTCGGTGCCGCCCGCGTCCGAGCCGGCATTGGGCTCGGTGAGGCCAAATGCGCCCAGCTTTTTGCCCGAGCACATATCCGGCAGGTACTTTTTCTTCTGCTGTTCATTGCCGAAGGCCGCGATGGGATAGGTGCCCAGCGAGGTGTGGGCCGAGAGGATAACCCCCACCCCGCCGTCCACCCGGGACAGCTCCTCTACCGCAATGGCATAGCTCGCGGCGTCCAGCCCGGCCCCGCCGTACTCCTTACCGTAGGGCAGGCCCATAATGCCCAGCTCGCCCATCTTGGCCACCACCTCGGTGGGGAACTGGTTGTTTTTGTCGAGCATGAAGGCGATGGGCTTGACCTCCGCTTCCGCAAAGGCCCGCACCTTCGCCCGCAGCTCCTCCTGCGCCTGTGTGGTTTGATACAGCATATTTTTTGCCTCCTTTTGCTTTTGCAGCTTTCGCTTTATTTTAGGGTAGAGTAAACACACGCAGCGTCCGGTACGCTGCAAAAACGGTTTTAACAGGGCATAGGCGCTCCCGGCAATGCATGCCGCTTTGCCTACAGGGATAAAGGCAGCGCTACAGCCGGCTCGGGCGGCTCGAAAAGGGCGCTCAGCGGGGCGCGGCGCAAAGCATTGTCCAGCACCTGCTGGATATGCCCAAACTCCACGCAGAGCCCGCAGCCGCCGTTTTCGTTGTTTTCACAGCAATAGCCGCCCTGCTGGCAGCGGTTTACCAGGATGCGCTCGCCTACCGCCTCCAAAAGGTCGTAAACCGTCATCTCGGCCGGATCCTTTGCCAGGCGATAGCCGCCTGCCGCCCCGCGCCGGCTTTCCACCAGGCCGGCGCCGGATAGCTGCTTGAGCAGCTTAAGGGTAATGGCCTTGGGCATATGCTCCCGCTGGGCAACCGCCGCGGCGCTCAACTGCCCGGCGTGGTAGAGCGCGCGCACGATGCGCAGGGTATAGTCCATCTCGCGCGTGACCAACATGTTGCTCACCTCAAACAGTACCATTTTTGTTCATTATACATGCTTTCCCGGGGGCGGTCAATCACTTTGGGGCGGTTTTCGCCCCGGCCTACAAAGTTTGGCCATCGCGCCAAAAACCATCCGCAGTTTTTGGGCCTTCCTCCAAAATTTGGGCAGTTTGAGCCAGGCTTGTCCCTCCAAAAAGGGCGGGAGCCATCCCACCGGGCGCGCAGGCTGGCACGGTATCCCACTGCCCGGGGCCGGCCCGCGCAAAGGCAGATGGGCCTCTCAGCCCTCGGCGCGGCGGCGCGGCCAGAGGCCGCGCAGCTCCCCGCCCAGGCCAAACGGCCAGAGCAGCGCCGCATATGCAAGGCCGGCAACTAACGTGCCGGATACCAGGACCGCGAGATCGCCCCCCGGCGCGGCGCGCAGGGCTGCGGTATGCCCCAAAAAAAGGGCCGCCAGCAGGGCCAAAGCCGGCTGCACCGCCCAGCGCAGCCAATGCCCGTGCATGCCTGCGGCGCAGAGCATCCGCCGGCAGTTGAGCGCACAGGTAAAGCAGTTGGAGAACACCATCACGCCCAAAAAGCCGGGCATCCCAAAGCGCGGCAGCAGCAGGATAACCCCGGCAATGCGCAGGGCCGAATCCCACACCGAATAACGGAAGGTAGCCATCTGCTCCCCCATGCCCTTGAGCACCCCGTCCACCATGCTTTCCAGATACATGCAGGGCATCACCGGGCCGAGTACCCGCAGGTAAAAACCCACCTCCTCGCTGCCATAGAGCAGCCGGCCCAGCTCGGGCGCATAAAGGGTAAACAGGCCTGCCGCCAAAATAGAGCCCACCCCGGTGAGGTAAATCATTCGGCCGATCAGCCGCTCCAGCGAGCGGGCCCGGCCCTGGATGTGGGCCTCGGTGATTTC
Source organism: uncultured Oscillospiraceae bacterium (assembly GCA_910578965.1). Lineage (GTDB taxonomy): Bacteria > Bacillota > Clostridia > Oscillospirales > Ruminococcaceae > UBA7177. The sequence goes on along the minus strand of CAJTSP010000008.1, from coordinate 908 downwards.
GGGCATCAGCAGGGTGGCCAGCGCCGAGAGGAAGGAAAACGGAAAAAACAGTACCGGCATGGCCATGCCCTTGAGCGCGCCGTACTGCGAAAGCGCTGCTTCGCGGCTTGCCAAAAAGGGCAAAAGGCAGGCGGGTACCAGCATATTTTCGGCCGCCTGCAAAGCGCTCGCAAGGCAGCGGCTGCCCTCTACCGGCAGCAGAATGGCCCAGAGGCGGCCCATCGCGTCCTTTGGCAGGTTGCGCTTTAGCCCGGGGAAAGCGGCGCGCCGGTCCCGCCGGTAAAACCAGAACATCCACAGGCAGGATAGCGTCTCGCTTATCGTATTGCCCAGTACCACCGCCGCGCAGGCATACTCAATGCCCAAAGCCGCCGCCGGGCGGATGATGAGCATCACGGCCAGAATCCGCGCGGCTTGCTCAAACATCTGGCTAAAGGCATTTGGCCAGGTGCGGCGGCGGGCCAAAAAATATCCCCGCAAAGCCGCCGCCATAGCCATAAAGGGCAGGCTGGGCGCAAGCAGCCGCAGCGGCAGCGCCGCACGCACATCCCCCAGCCAGTATTTTGCTGCCGGCCAGGCCAGCAAAAGCTGCAGGGCAGCCGCCCCACAGCCCAAAAGGCAGGACAGCCCCAGTACCCGCCGTAGCACCCCCAGCGCGCCGCCTGCCCGCCCGGCGCTGAGCTCCTCGGCCACCAGGCGGGTGGCGGCCACCGAGATGCCCGCCGTAGCCAAACTCACCGACAGGGTATACAGGGTAAAGATGAGCTGGTAAAGCCCCATGCCCTCGGGGCCGATCTGCCCCGCGATATAGATGCGGAAAAACATGCCCGCAAACCGCAGCAAAAGCCCGGTAACGGTAAGGATCGCCGCGTTTTTAAGGTAGCTTTGGCCCTTGGCCCCGTCCATGC
>CAJTSP010000007.1 GCA_910578965.1 uncultured Oscillospiraceae bacterium | reverse complement strand
CAGCTCCAGCCGGCTCTCGCCCGCGCCCCGCCGCGCCCCGGCGCCGCCCGTGCCGCCGCCGCCCTGCCGGCTCAGCGCCTCACCCAGCCCGGTAAGCCGGGGCAGCCGGTAGCGCTGCAGGGCAAGCTCGGTTTGCAGCTTGCCCTCGCTGGTTACCGCGCGGCTCTTAAAAATTTCTAAGATCAGCATGGTGCGGTCGATTACCTCAACCTCCAGGGCGTCGCTTAAATTGCGCAACTGGCTGCCGGTGAGCTCGCCGTCAAAAATGGCAAGGTCGATGGCGAGGCTGCGGCAGGTCAGCCGCGCTTCAGCCAGCTTGCCCTCGCCCAGTACGGTACCGGTTTCGGGCGCGGCCCGCCTTTGCAGTACGCAGGCGGCCGGCTCAAGCCCCCGCGCCTCGGCCAGGGCCGATAGCTCGTCCATGCTGCGGTCGGGGTCAAATTCCCCCAGATCCAGCCCCAGCAGCAGCGCGCGGGGCCGGGCTTCGTTTTGCGTTGGCAGTTGTTCCATGGCAAAAAACCTCGTGTATTTTGCGCCGGGGCCCGGGCAGGAGTGCGGCGGGCGTTACAGGCGCAGCTCGTATCCGTATTCGCGCAGGGTGGTTTCGGGGCTGATGCGCTCTTCATACATCCCGCCGGCCCGTGCAAAACCGCATGCCTCATACAGGCATATGGCCGGCAGGTTGGTTTCTGCCACCAGAAGCCGCAGCCACTCGGCGCCCAGCGCCTTTGCGGTTTGCCGCGCTTTTTGCAGCATCGCCCGGCCGACACCCCGGCCGGCATATCCCGGCCCCACGCCCAGCCGGTCGATGTAAAGCGCCGGCGCTCCAGGCTGCTTCCATCCTACCCCGTTCTCTGCCGCCGGCGGGCCGCTTAGGGCAAAGGCCGAACGGATGCTATCGCCCTTTAGCAGGTACAAACGCCCGGCCCGGATATCCGGCTCAAGGAATTCGCAGGGGTATACCTCGTCCCAGATAAACAGCCCGTTTTGTTCCATGTTGTGCACAATGTCCCGGTAAAACTCTTTCAGCCGCGGCAGGTCCTGCGGCATGGCCGGGCGAAAGAAGTCTTGGCTCCCATTTTGCCCGGCTGTTTGGCCGGGCTTTTTGAGCACATAAACATGGCATTCTACGGGGGTACCGTCCAACTTATGGTAAAGGGAGTCGTGGTCGTACACAAAGCCTGCCTTGTGCATCACCCGGCCGCTGGCGGGGTTTTGCAGTGCATGGCAGCAGCCGAGCCATGCGCCGCCGATATCCCTAAACCAATACCCGCATACCGCGCGCAGCGCCTCGGTGGTATAGCCCTTGCCCCACCAGGCCCGGCCGATGCAGTAGCCCGGCTCCCATACCCCAGCCGAAAAATCGAGCCCGGCAGCCTGCCAGGGCGCGGGGCTGCCGTTTTCGCCGCGCATCAGGCTGATCGAGCCGATCAACTCGCCGCTTTCGCGCAGGGCAATACCCCACTGGTAGGTTTCGGGGCTGGCATAATCGGCCTCCCACCCGCGCAGCAGCGCGGCGGTGGCGAGAGGGCTTTCGTGCGGGGGCCAACGCAGGTAACGGGTCACCTTGGGGTCGCTGGCCCAGTTTGTATACATGGCGTCTGCGTCCTGCACGGCCAGCCGGCGCAGGGCAAGGCGTGGGGTAAGGATGGTTCTCGTACCGATGTGCTGCATTGCGCAGGCCCTCCTTACGGCCAAAGTACCCCCCTTTGCAGGGGTGGATTGGATAGTTTGCGGTCTATTATAGCACACCCGGCAAAAAGTCTGCAAGCGGCGGGGCCTCGCCTTTTTTGATACGGGGGCACCCCCCTTGACAAATCCCCGCAGCGGGCTATAATTGTTTTGTTTAGAACAATTTTTACGGTTGGCCGGCCGTATCCCCTGCGCCTTTTGCAAAAGGGGCTGCCGGCAAAACAAAGGGCAAAGGAGCGGATGCAGTATGCAGCAGGGGGCCTCACCCGGCGCAAGCGGGAATGATTTTTTGGGCAGCGAGCCGGTTGGCCGGCTGCTGGCGCGGCTGGCCGTGCCTACGGTTGCAGCACAGATGATTAATATGCTGTACAATATTGTAGACCGTATCTATATCGGCCACATCCCCGATGTGGGCGCGCTGGCGCTTACCGGCCTGGGGGTATGTATGCCGCTCATCATGATCGTTTCGGCTTTTGCGGCGCTGGTAAGCAGCGGGGGCGCGCCGCGCGCGTCCATCTATATGGGCCGGGGCGACCAGGCCTCGGCCGAAAAAACCCTTGGCAACTGCTTTGCGCTGCAGGTGGTGGTTTCGGCCCTGCTTACGGCGGTTTTGCTGCTTTTTGGGCGTGGGCTTTTGTTGGCCTTTGGGGCAAGCGAAAACACCATCGGTTACGCGGCCAGCTATATGGGCATTTATGCCTTGGGCACGGTGTTTGTGCAGCTTACCCTTGGTATGAACGCCTTTATTACAGCGCAGGGCTTTGCCAAAACCGGCATGCTCTCGGTGCTGATCGGCGCGGTGTGCAACATCCTGCTGGACCCCTTGTTTATTTTTGCGTTTGGTTTGGGGGTGCGGGGCGCCGCACTGGCCACCGTGCTTTCGCAGGCGGTGTCCTGTTGTTGGGTGCTGAGCTTTTTGTTGGGCAAAAAGACCCTTTTGCGGCTGCGTCCATCCCGGATGCGGCCCGAAAGCCGCATCCTCCTGCCTGCGCTGGCGCTGGGGCTGGCCACCTTTATTATGCAGGCCAGCGAGAGTATCCTCTCGGTTTGCTTTAACTCCTCGCTTTTGCGGTACGGCGGTGATATTGCGGTAGGCGCAATGACCATCCTTACCAGCGTGATGCAGTTTGCCATGCTGCCGCTGCAGGGGCTGGGGCAGGGCGCGCAGCCGATTATCAGCTACAATTACGGCGCGCGCAACCGCGCCCGGGTAAAGCAGGCGTTTTGGCTGCTTTTGCGGGTGAGCGTTTTGTACTCCGGCCTCTTGTGGGCCGCAGTGATGCTGTTCCCTGGGGCATTTGCGGCGATGTTTACCACCGATGCCCCGCTGTTGGCCTACAGCAGCCGGGTGTTGCGCGTTTACCTGGCGGCACTGGCGCTTTTTGGGATACAGATCGGCTGCCAGCTTACCTTTACCGCACTGGGCAATGCCAAGGCGTCCATTACGGTGGCGGTTATGCGCAAGTTTGTGCTGCTGATCCCGCTGATCTATCTGCTGCCGGCCCTGTTGCCGGCAGACAAAGCGATCTCTGTGTACCTGGCCGAGCCGGTGGCCGATCTGCTGGCCGTCAGCTTTACGGCGGTTCTGTTTACCTTCCAGTTCAAAAAGGCGCTGGCCGGCTTGGACGCCCCTCCGCCCGCCGGGGAAAAACAGTGCCCGGCAAAGGTTTAGGCGGCGCAAAGGGCTGCTGGGCATGCAAAAAAGCAGCGTTTTTATGTTGGTATATAAGGGAGGCCCTTCATAAGAGCGCACGCCGGCTATGTCGGCGCGGTTTGGGATCCGCCAGGGGGGTGGCGGCATGTTGCCTTGCCGCCCCGTCGCCGGCCCTGCTCTGCGGGGCCGGCGGAGCTTTTTGGGAGGCTGTGAAGACTGCTGCTGTCCAAATTTTTGCTTTATCTTCTGCCCTGTAAACCCTGTGATAGCGGCTCTTGACATCCTGCGGGAATTCCGCTATACTGCATATGGGCTCGTTAAAACGTATTAATGATTTATTTACAAACGTATAGGCGCAGTCTTCAGAACTTGAAGGGAGGCAATTTGGATGCAGAAAATCCGGATCGAGACCGGGCGGGCGGCAGCGCCCGGCGGGTGGTATTCCCAGGCATTCCGCGTAGGGGAGCTGGTGTTTACGGCCGGCGTTACCGGCACCGACCCACAGACGGGGCAGCTTGTAGGACCGGGGGATATTGTGGCGCAAACCCACCAGATCATGAAAAACCTTGCCGCCATCCTTGAGGAGGCCGGCTCGGACCTGGGGCATGTGGTAAAAACCCTGGTGTTTGTAGCGGATATTGACCAGTTTTCTCTTTTTAATGAAACCTATAAGGCCTACTTCCCCAAGGATCCGCCGGCCCGCAGTACGATGCAGGTCGGCAGGTTTAACGGCGGTATGGCAATCGAGATTGAGGCGGTTGCGGTGGCCAAAGGCTGAGCGGCCGCATGCTTGCTTGGGAGGGCGGGCCCCAGAGCCGGGCGAAAATATCCTGAGGCGTCGTATGCGGCGGTTCTGCAAGAAAACAAATCCGCAATTTTACTGGTCAGCCGCATCCGCTGCGTCAAGAAATCTTGGAACCCACCAAGGTCTGGAGTTTTACCGCGTCAGCGGTAAAACGCAAGCCCCGATGGAGCTTGCAACTGGGCTGCCCGGTTTCGCCAAAGGCGAAATGGCCGGCCTGAAGCCGGACAAGGGCCGCTGCGCTTTCTTTTCTTGCGGCTGTGTCCACCCAGCAGATTATGCGCTGCCTCGCATGTTTTTTGAACTCTTTGTTTTCTTATCCCACCGCCGCTTATGGGCTGCCGCCTTTTGGGAAACGAGGCCTTAGGGACAATTTATAAAGGCCGGCCGCCTGCAAGGGCGCTGTTTGCGCCGCCAACCAGGAAAGGGGACCCGCACGGATCGGGCCCCCTTTTTGCGTTGCCGGCCAGGGCCGGTACGCATGGGCAGGGCGGCAGGGCCTTGTGCGGAAAGCCTGTAGGGTGATGCCGCCCTTTAGTAAATGTGACAAATATTCTTGTGCAGTATCTCAATTTCTCGTGGCGGGAATTGACAGCAGAAGGAAGATAAACTATAATTAAAACGTATTAATTACAAGATTAATTTGAAAACCCGCTCAAAACCTGCCCGGGCGGCATGAGATTCAAAAAGCTGAAAGAAAGGTGATAGGAAATGAACCAGGCCATTCAGATTGACCCGCAGCGCCTGTGGACCAGGCTGAACACTATTGGAGGGATCGGCGCAGACCCTAAAGGCGGGGTGAGCCGGTTTGCGTGGGAGCCTGCCTACAAGGAGGCCATGGAGCTTTTGCGCCGCTGGAGCGAGGAGGAGGGGCTGGGCTACCGGGTGGATACGGTGGGCAACCAGTTTGTGCGGCTGGAGGGGCAGGATCCCGACGCGCCCGCCGTGCTCAGCGGCTCGCATTTTGACACGGTACCGCAGGGCGGCTACTTTGACGGTATGGCCGGGGTGATGGGGGCGCTGGAGGCGCTTTCGGCCATCAGGCGGTCCGGCCTTGTACCCAGGCGGCCGCTGGAGCTGGTGGCGTTTATCAACGAGGAGGCAAGCCAGTTTTTGGGAGGGACCTTTGGCAGCAAGGCGATGTGCGGCATGCTGCCCGAGGACTACGCCTACCGGCTGTGCCATCGACAGACCGGCCAGTTGTTAAGCGATGCCATGCGCGAATTTGGCATGGGCCTCAACCCGGACGACCTCAAGGGCAGCGTGATCGACCCTGCCCGGTATTATGCCTTTGTAGAGCTGCACATCGAGCAGGGGCGCTATCTGTTGGAAAAGGGGCTTCCGATCTCGGTGGTCAGCTCGGTTGCCGGCATCAAGCAGTTTTATATTACCCTGCGCGGCACCGCCGCCCATGCGGGCGGCATGGCCATGAAAGACCGGCACGACGCCATGGCAGCCGCAGCCGCCGTGGCCGCAGAGGTGGAGCGGCTGGCACTGGCCACCAGCCCGGATACCCGCGGCACGGTGGGATACATCGAGGCCCATCCGGGCGAACACAATATTATTGCCGACCGGTGCGTGGTGCCGGTGGATTTCCGGGAGGCCGACGACGAAAAGTGGGCCCGCCTGTACACCGACCTGATGGCCTTTACCCAGGCCCAGTGCGAGCGGCGCGGGCTGGAGTGGTCGGCGCACACTACCTGCGATCTGGCCCCCGCCCACTGTGCGCCCGAGCTGATGGCCCTGATGGACGATTCTGCCGACCGCCGGGGCATCCCGCACGACCACATGATCAGCTTCCCGGCGCACGATTCCATCAACCTTTCGCGCATTATGCCCATGGGCATGATCTTTTTGCGCAGCGCAAACGGAGGGGTGAGCCACTGCCCGGAAGAATTTACCATGAAGGACGACCTTGCGGCCGGGACACAGGTGCTCACCGACACCCTGTACCGGGCGGCTTGTGCCGACCTTTTTTAAGGAAGGGAGGCCTTTTGTGAAAAAGAACCTGGACCTTTTGTTTGCCCATGCCGTCCTGATTACCATGCAGGGGGAGGGGACCGGCGTTATAGAGGACGGCGCGCTGGGCGTTTGCGGCAGCCGCATCGAGGCGGTGGGCCCCAGCCGGGAGGTGCTGGCAGCGTATACGGCCGACCGGATGATCGACGCCGCAGGCAAGGCCCTCATGCCCGGCCTGATCGACGCGCACATCCACACCGGCGACGGGCTGCTGCGGGGCGTTTCGCAGGACCTGGACAACTGGATGCAGCACGGCCTGTGGCCGTTTGAGCAGGAGCTGCGCAAGGATACCGATGCGGTGCTCAGGGGCTCGATGCTCAACATCCTGGAGGCGCTCAAGGCGGGCACCACTACCTTCTGCGACTTTGACACCCCCATGACCGAGATTGTGCAAAACCATATCCGGCTGGGCACCCGGGCGCGGGTGGCCGAGCTCATCAGCGAGCTGCCAAAAGAAAACCGCACCGCCCTGGGCGAGCTCTACCAATTTGACCCCGCCGAGGGCGAGCGCAAACTGCGGCGCAACCTGCGCCTGTGCGAGGAGTGGAACGGCGCGGCAAACGGGCGCATCACCTGCATGCTGGGCCCGCAGGGCGCAGACATGTGCAGCCGCGAGCTGCTGGAGGAGGTGCGGGAGGCTGCTGCCCGGCTGGATACCGGTATCCACATGCATGTGGCGCAGGGCGACCGGGAGACCAACCAGATGCAGCAGCGGTACGGCAAGCGCACCATCCCCTTTTTGGACGAGATCGGCTACCTTACCCCCCGGCTGATGGCGGTGCACCTTACCGAGGCCACCGACGACGAGACCCGCTATCTTGCCGGCAGGGGGGCGGGCATGGTTTTGTGCAGCGGCAGCATTGCCATCATCGACGGCATCGTGCCCCCGGCGGCCGCGTTTTTGCAGGCCAGCAGCCGTCTGGCCCTCGGCTCCGACCAGGCGCCCGGCAACAACTGCAGCAATATGTTCAACGAGATGAAATTTACCGCCATCCTCAACAAGTGCAAAGCGGGCAGCCCGTCGGTGTTCCCGGCCTGGCGGGTGCTGCGCATGGCCACCATCGAGGCGGCCCGGGCCATCGGGCTGGGGCAACAGATCGGCTCGCTGGAGCCGGGCAAAAAGGCCGACCTGCTGCTGATCGACCTTACCCAGCCCGGCCTATCCCCAGTAATTCATGCCCCGGTGCGCAACATCGTGCCCAATCTGGTGTATTCGGCCCGGGGCAGCGAGGTGGAAATGGTCCTGGTGGACGGCAAGGTCCTGGTGGAGGATTTCCGGGTGCAGGGCATCGATGAAAAGCAGGTGGTGCGCGAGGCACAGCTTGCCGCCGACCGGGTGGCGCAGCGGGCGGCACAGCCCTTTGCCGCTATCCCCGCAACGCCGCTGCGGGGCATGATGCAGCGCGGCGAACTGTAAAAAGGAGGCAGCAATATGAAGGCAGACCTGATCGTACAAAACGCCCGCATCGTTGCCCAAACAGGAGTGTTTGTGGGCTGGCTGGCGGTACAAGACGGAAAAATCGCCGCGCTGGGCGAGGGCCCGGCGCCCGGCCCGGCCAAAACCGTGCTGGACGGCGGCGGCCGGATCCTGCTGCCCGGCGCGATAGATACCCACCCGCACTTTTTTGACCCCGGGGCCGAATGGAGGGAAGACCTGCGCTGCGGCACCCGGGCGGCGGCCAGCGGCGGCTATACTACCGTTTTGGATATGCCCAACACAGCCCCGCCGGTAAAGGACGAGGCGACCTGGCAGCTCAAGGCCGGGCGTGCGCAGCAAAATTCCCTGATCGATTATGCGCTCTGGGGTTCGGCCATGCCCTCCAACCTGGGTGAGCTTGGCCGGCTGGCGGAGCTCGGGTGCGTGGGCTACAAGGCGTTTACCCTGGATGCCGGCCCGGATTTTGACTGGTCGGACGAATACGCCCAGCTACGGGAAATGCAGGCGGTGGCGGCGCTGGGCGGCATTTTTGGCGCGCACGCCGAAAACCCTGCCCTGGTAAACGGCTTTTCAGGGGCGCACGCCGGCGAGGAGTGGTCCTTGGCGGTGCACGATGCCAGCCGGCCCTGGCAGGGCGAGCTCACCGCCATCAATACCCTGTTGCTCTACGCCCGGCTTACCGGCTGCCGGCTGCACATCTGCCATCTCTCCATCCCGGAGGGAGCGGCGCTGATTGCACAGGCAAAACGGCAGGGGGTGGATGTGACGGCCGAGACCTGCGCGCATTACCTGACCCTGAATTATGAGGACGATGCGGCGCTGGGCGCCTTTGCCAAGATCAACCCGCCCCTGCGCAGCCGCGCGCGGATGGAACGGCTGTGGCAAAGCGTGCTGGATGGGGAGATCGACTATCTGGGCACCGACCACGCGCCCTATCTTGAGGAGGAAAAGCTGCCGCCGGAGGGCGGCCGGGCCGCGGCCTGCGGCGCGCCCGAGATCGACCTTGCCATCCCGCTGCTGTTTGAGGAGGGGGTGCTGAACCGCGGCATGGACCTGCAGCGGTTTGCCGCCTTTACCAGCACCAACGCGGCCCGGCGGTTTGGCCTGTATCCCCGCAAGGGCACGCTGGCCGTTGGCGCGGACGCGGATTTTATCCTGCTTGACCCCAACAGCCCCTGGACCTTCAGCCGGAAAAACAGCTTTTCCAAAAGCAGGGCGGCGCGCTTTGGCCATGAGGGCCGCACCCTGCGCTGCCGCGTGGAGGCTACCTACCTGCGCGGCGTGCCGGTTTATGCAGACGGCCGCATTTTGCAGCAGCCGGGCTTTGGCCGGCTGTTGCGGCCCCAGGGAGGTGACCGGTCATGAGCGGCAAGGAACGCTACAAGAGGCAGGCGGCCGAATGGATCGCCGCGCGGCAGACCGAATTGGTGCGGCTGCTGCAGGCGCTGATCCAGGCCCGCAGCGACTACCCGCCGGGAGACACCCGCGCCGCGGCAGGGGTCTGTTTGGACGCGCTCTCCCGCGCGGGCATCGAGGCCCGCGCGGTCTGCCCGCCGCCCGAGGTGCGCTCCTTCCATGCCGATGGGGTGGACAACGCCAGCATGCCCAGCGTCATCGGCACCCTGCAGGGCGGGGCGGGCCCGTGCCTGCTCTTGAATGCGCACATCGACACGGTACCGGCGGGCGAGCTTGCGTACTGGCGGCACGACCCCTTTGGCGGCCAGTTGGAGGACGGCTTTGTGTACGGCCGCGGCGCAGGCGACGACAAGGGCTCGGTGGCCGCCCAGCTCATGGCGGCCTGCGCGGTCAAGGCCGTGGGCGCGCCCCTGGCCGGCGCTTTGCAGGTAAACCCGGTGGCGGACGAGGAGGCCAGCAGCTTCCGGGGGGCAAAATGGCTCTGTTCCGCCGGGCTGCTGCGGCCGGATATGGTGATTGTGGGCGAGCAGACCGCCAACGTGGTATGCTGTGCCGAGCGGGCGATCGCCAATTTCAAGGTGACCATCCACGGCCGGGCCTGCCACGGCGCCATGCCCTGGGAGGGCAGCAACGCCACCGTGCACATGGCCCGGTTTATCGGCCTGGTCAACGACCTGCTTGCGCCCGAGCTGGCGAAAACGGCGCACCCCTACCTGCCGCCTACTACCTTGTCTGCAACCCATATCCGGGGCGGGCATAAGGTCAACATCATCCCCGAGCTCTGTGAACTGGAGCTCGACTGCCGCATGGTGCCCGGCATTGCCGAGGGGGTTGTAAAACAGCGCATGGAAGAGCTGCTGAGCGCCCTCTCGCTGGGCGGCTCGCTGTTTGCATGGGAGATATCCACTACCTATTCCGAGGGAGGGCTGGCCACCGACACAAGCCCCGACGCGCCGCTCATCCGCAGCCTGCTGGCCGAGACCGGCCAGATCCAGGGCTCGGAACCGGTTTTAAGCGGCTACAAGCAGGCCAGCGACGGCCGGGTGTTTGCGGGCTTGGGGGTGCCCATCGCCATCTTTGGCCCGGGCGACCCCGCGCTGGGCCACTCGCCCGAGGAACGGGTGCCGGTGCAGGAGCTGGTGGAGGCGGCCCAGATCCTTGCCCGCACGGCTATCGACCTTTTGGTACAGGAGCAACCCTTCTGCCCGCCCGCCGTTGGGCAGGGCGGCCCCTGCTGCCCCTTGTAAACGTGTTCCCCGGCCGGCCCGCTCCTGGCGGCAAGCAGGGGGGGCGCGGCATAACGGTTCACAATATGGATAGGTAAAAATCCGCATCGGTCCGGGCGGCTTACGCCCGGACCGATGCGGATTTGGTGCCATTTTATAAGCTCGCCCCGATACAAGTTGCCGCTGCGGTTTTATTTTCCGTACCTTGCGTGTGCCAAGGTACGGAAACGGGGGAGTTATGGGCCGGCTGCCCGCAGTCAGCCATTTTTGGCCGGGCCTGCGGGCGCCGGGCCGGTGGAGCCGCGCACCATGAGCTGCGGGTCGCTCGCAAGCTTGAGGATATTGGAATCGCCCGTGCCGTTTAGCACCATGTCCACTGCCAGCTTGCAGAGGGACTCGGTACAATAGTCCACCGTGGTCAGGCCGGGCCGGGCCATGCCGGAGAGATAGATGTTGTCAAACCCGCAGATGGAAATATCGCGCGGCACCTGCAGGCCGGGCGTGGTGAGCGCGCAGGAGAGCGCGCCAAATGCCACAAGGTCGTTGACCCCGATCACCCCGGTCACCCGGCCCTCCTTCAGCAGCCGGTCCATCAAAAGGTACCCGGCGTCCGCTTCGGTGCCGTCCGGCGGCGTTTCGGGCGCCGTAAGCACCTCGAGCGCGTCCGGGGGCAGGCCGGCCTTTTCCACCGCACTTCGGATCCCCTCCAGGCGCATCTTGCGGGTCAGTGAAACGGAGGTAACCTGGCTCATGATGTAGGCCAGCCGTCGATGCCCCAGCCCCAGTAGATGATCCGCCAGTAGCTGCCCGCACCGAAAGCCGTTCATGCTGATAGTGTTGAGCGGCACATCGTCAGATTTTTCGCTGATGAGCACGATGGGGATACTGTGCGAGACCTGCACCGCCCGCTTGAGCCAGTTGGGGGTAAACAGGTAGATGATCCCATCTACCTGCTTTTCGATGCAGAGGTCCAGATACGCTTTTTCGCGCTCTGGGTTGCGGTAGGTGCAGCACAGCATCACGTTATAGCTCAGGCCAACGGTGTATTTTTCGATGTATTTCATCAGCATCGGGTAAAAGGGGTTGTCCATCGAGGGCAAAAACACCCCCAGCAGCCGGGATTGGCTGGTTTTGAGCCCCTTTGCAAACGAGTTGGGGATATATTGCAGCTCCCGGGCGGCCTCGATGACCCTGCGCCGGGTCTCGTCCGAGAGGGATACCCCCGGGGTATTGTTCATCACAAAGGAAACGGTGGTTTGGGAAACCCCTGCAAGGCGGGCCACGTCCTTGGAAGTAGCTCTTTTCATGCGGCACCTCATTCCACTAATCTTTATTAGTAATTATACGTCAAATTGAAACCCATTTCAAGGGAAAACCATGGTTATCCCGTTCAACTTTAACGAAAATTGCAGGAATTATTTGGGGAATATTATTAATTGACAGCAGAGATGCTCTCGGCTATAATTAATACATCAATTAATTCGTATTAGTAATTTTTTAGAACGAAGGAGGAAACAACAGATGCGTCTGGATCATTACGTTGCCCTGGTTACAGGCGGCGCAAGCGGCATAGGGGAGGCTACCGTCCGGCTGTTTACCGAGCGGGGGGCGCGGGTCGTCATTGCAGACCTGGACGAGGCCCGCGGCCGGGCCCTGGAGGCCGAGCTGGCAGGTAAGGCGGTGTTTTACAAGGTGGATGTGAGCAGCGCCGCCGAGTTGGAGGCCATGTTTGCCATGGTCGAGCGGGAGTACGGCGTGCTGGACGTTTTGTACAACAACGCGGCCTATTCGCTCAGCAAAACCCTTTGGGACACCACCGAGGAGGATTGGGACAAGGTCATGCGGGTCAACCTCAAGGGGTATTTCCTCTGCGCCAAATATGCGCTGCCCCTGCTGAAAAAGAGCAGCCATGGCGCGATTGTGTGCACCGGCAGCGAGCTGGGCGTGGTGGGCTGCGTGGAAAGCCTCGCCTACAACAGCTCCAAGGGCGGCATCATCCAGTTTGCCAAGAGCCTTGCGCTGGAGCTTGCGCCCTTTGGCATCCGGGTCAACGTGGTGTGCCCGGCCGGCACCGAAACCCCGGCTTTTGTAAAGGATATGTCCCGCTCGGGCAACTACGAGGGCGAGGTACAGCGGCTGGTGGCGAGCTACCCGCTGGGGCGGCTGGGCCAGCCCATCGACATCGCGAGGGCGGTTGCCTTCCTCGCAAGCGAGGAGGCATCCTTTATCACCGGCACCCACCTGATGGTTGACGGCGGGTACACCGCTCAGTAAAACAGGGGGCGGTGGGCCCCGTTTCGGGCCCGGACCCGTCCCAATGCGGCACCCGTTTATTAAAAAACAGGGGGCTTTTGCCGCAGGCCGCCCCCAAAAGCCTGCCGGGCGGCCCACAGGGAGGGCCTTCGGCAGATCATCGAAAAAAGGAGTGGATCATCGGTATGGAAAACAAAAAAGAAACCCCAAAGGCACAGGGCGAGCTAAAGCGGAAGCTTGGCCTGGGCGCGGCGCTGGCTGTGGCCGTGGGCACAACGGTAGGCTCGGGCATCTTCTCGTCGCTTGCCGAGGTGGCGGGGGCCGCAGGCTCGGCCACCATGCTCATCATCAGCTTTATCGTGGGCGGCCTGATTATGATCCCGCAGAACATGCTGTATGCCGAGCTGTCGTCTGCATATCCTGAGGACGGCGGCCAATACACCTGGCTCAAGGAGGCCGGCTGGCGCCCGATTGCTTTCCTCAACGGCTGGCTCGCCTTCTGGTCTACCGACCCGTCTACCTGTTCGGTGATGAGCCTGGCCATCGCCAATTACCTGGCCTTCTTTATTCCCGGGCTGGCCGGCCTGGGGGTACGGATCGTGGCGATTGTCATCATCCTTGCCTTTACCGCGCTGCATTACCGCTCGGTTGAGGCGGGTGCGCGCTTTACCGCCTTTATCACCAGCCTCAAGATGCTGCCTTTCTTTATTCTGGTTGGGGTCGGCCTGTTCTTTATGAGGGGCGAGCTGCTCTCGGCGCCGGCTATGCCCGGCGCGGCTACCGGCATTGTGGCGCTGCTGGCCGGCGTGTCGGCCACCACCTGGTCGTACGACGGCGCGGTAGGGGCATGCTATATGGCCGGTGAGGTAAAAGACCCGCACAAAACCATGCCCCGGGTCATGATCCTCTGCATCGGCATTGTCATCCTGCTGTATGCGGGCCTGTCCACCATAGCCGCCGGCATGATCCCGCTGGAGGAGCTGGCCGCCTCGGACGCCCCCATTGCCCTGGCCTTTTCCAAGATCCCTATGATCGGCACGGCGGCAGGCATCGTTACCGCGCTGCTGGGCATCCTGGTCATTACCGGCTCCATGTCCAGCGCCACCATGTACCAGCCCCGTTTGGAGTATGCCATGGCGCGCGACGGGCTGTGGTACAAGCGGTTCGAGGAGGTACATCCCCAATACAATACCCCTTCCTTTGCGCTGCTGGCACAGGCGGCCTATGCCATCCTGCTGGTTTGTGTGTCGAGCATCAATGACCTCTTGGGTTATTTTACCTTCATCTGCCTGGTCAAGAACATGCTGGTTTTCTGCACCATGTTCGTCCACCGCAAAAAGCCGGGCTACAACCCCGGCTGGCGCTGCCCGGCCTGGCAGCTAATGACCGTGATTGCCATCTTCGCCAACGGCATTTTGCTGGTGTCTACCTTCCTGTGGACCCCCGGCGCCTCCATTGTAGCCAGCGTGGTCGCCCTGGCCACCGGCCTGCCCGCCTATTATTTCTTCGAAAAACGCAACAAGGCGGCTAAAGCATAACGCTGTACGGCCGTTTCTAAATGCGTATCGGGCTTGACAATCTGCACCGTCCGTTTTATAATGCAGCATAAAGGCAAAGGCGTCTTGCAAAGGGCGCCTTTGCTTTTTTGCTTGCGGCTGGCTGCAAAAGGGCCGCGGGCACAGTAATGAGAGGGATGGGAGGGGGCAGACATGTGCTCCATTATTGGGTACTGCGGCCGTCCGGCCAGCGAAAAGGCGTTTTGGCAGGGGTTTGGCCGTACACACAGCCGCGGGCCGGACGATACCCGGGTGCGGGCGGCCGGGGGCGGCCTGCTGGGCTTTCACCGGCTGGCCATTATGGGCCCGGGCGAGGCGGGGATGCAGCCCTTTGCATTGGGCAAAAGCGCCCTGGTCTGCAACGGGGAAATCTATGGGTTTGAGGCCATCAAAAAGCAGCTCGAAAAAAAGTACACCTTTGTAAGCGGGTCGGACTGCGAGGTGCTTTTGCCGATGTACCGCGAATATGGGGTGGATATGTTCAGGATGCTGGACGCCGAGTTTGCCTGTGTGCTCTACGACGGCGAGGCGGATGAGTTCATCGCTGCGCGGGACCCAATCGGTATCCGGCCGCTCTACTATGGCAGGGACGCGGGCAATACCATGGTGTTTGCCAGCGAGCCCAAAAACCTGGTGGGGATTGCGGACCGGATCCGTCCTTTCCCGCCGGGGCATTATTACAAGGGCGGCAGGTTTGTCTGCTACCGGGATATTGCACAGGTCAATGCGGTTTGCACCGACCCGGTGGAGGCCGTTTGCCAAAACATCCGCCAAAAGCTCATTGCCGGGGTGGAAAAGCGCCTGGCGGCCGACGCCAAGGTGGGCTTTTTGCTCTCCGGCGGGCTGGATTCCTCGCTGGTATGCGCTATTGCTGCCCAAAAGGCCAAAACTTCCATCCGTACCTTTGCTGTTGGCATGAGCGGTGACGCCATCGACCTCAAGTATGCCCGGCAGGTGGCCGAATATATCCACAGCGAGCACACCGAGGTCATCATTACCAAGGAGGATGTACTGGCTGCCCTCGAGCCGGTCGTCGAGTTGCTGGGCAGCTTTGACATCACCACCATCCGGGCCAGCATCGGCATGTACCTCGTCTGCAAGGCCATCCGCCGGCGCACCGACATCCGTGTGCTGCTGACCGGCGAGATTTCGGATGAGCTGTTTGGCTACAAATACACCGATTTTGCGCCGGATGCCGCCGCTTTCCAGCAGGAGGCGCAAAAGCGGGTGCGGGAGCTGCATATGTACGACGTTTTGCGGGCCGACCGGTGCATCTCGGTTAATTCCCTCGAGGCGCGGGTACCCTTTGGCGATCTCGATTTTGTGGAGTACGTTATGGCAATAGACCCCGAAAAAAAGCTCAACCGCTATGGCAAGGGCAAGTATCTGCTGCGCAAGGCTTTTGAGGGCGGATACCTGCCAGACGGGATTCTCTGGCGCGAAAAGGCCGCCTTTTCGGACGCGGTGGGGCATTCGATGGTGGACTATCTCAAGGAATACGCCGCAGGATATTATACGGACGAGGAATACGAGCGGCTGCGCAAAAAATACGCTTATGCGCGGCCCTTTACCAAAGAATCGCTGCTCTATCGGGAAATTTTTGAACGCTATTACCCCGGGCAAAGCGAGATGATTGCAGGGTTCTGGATGCCCAATAAGGCTTGGGAGGGCTGCGACGTAAACGACCCCTCGGCCCGGGCGCTCAAAAACTACGGTGCAAGTGGGGTGTAGGGGGCAGGACGGCGCAGATACCGGGCAGCACGCGTTTCCGCGGCCGGGCCGTAAGAGGTGCGTGGTATGGTCCCCCGTGCAAAACCCATTGCCCGCCGGGCCCTGGGATGGTATACTAACAGTATCCTGTGGAAACAGCGCCTGCGGGCGGCCCTTTCGCCGGGCCGCCCGCATTTTTGGCGGCTGCCGCAGGGCCTTTTGAGCGCGGTTTTGCCGCGAACCGGGGCCGCAAGGCCCGCAGGCGCATCACTTTCCCGTTTGCCGCCCGGCCAGGGTGGGAAAGGCTGTTGGCGGTTGCCGCAGGCCTGGGGCCCTTGGCGCTTATCCGCTGCCCGGCCCGGCAGTAAAAACCGCTTGAAACAGGGAGGGGAGGGCCATGTTTGCATCCATCCAGAGCCTTGGCGTGCGCGCTTTGGCCGGCTTTAGCGTTACGGCCGAGGCCGATATCAGCGGGGGGCTGCCGGGCTTTACCATTGTTGGCCTGCCGGACAGCGCTGTAAAGGAAAGCGCCGACCGGGTGCGCAGTGCCTGCAAAAACCTCAAATACCCCTGGCCGGCCAGCCGCATCACGGTAAACCTGGCCCCGGCCGACACCCGCAAAACCGGCCCGGTGTACGACCTC
This sequence comes from uncultured Oscillospiraceae bacterium, assembly GCA_910578965.1. Lineage (GTDB taxonomy): Bacteria > Bacillota > Clostridia > Oscillospirales > Ruminococcaceae > UBA7177. The sequence goes on along the minus strand of CAJTSP010000007.1, from coordinate 22,762 downwards.
CCGGTGCTGCTGGCCCTGCTGTGTGCCTCGGGGCAACTGCCCCTGCCCGGCCCGGAGCGCGCCTTTGTGGGCGAGCTCTCGCTGGACGGTAGCCTGCGCCCGGTGGCTGGCGTTTTGCCCATGGCCCTGCAGGCGGCCGCCTGCGGTGTGCGGGAGCTGTTTGTGCCGGCCGACAACGCGGCCGAGGCGGCGGTGGCCGAGGGGCTTTGCGTCTACCCGGCCCACACCGCGGCCGAGGTGGTGGAGCATCTGCGGGGCAATGCGGCGCTTACTCCGGCGGCCTGCACCGGCTTTGACCCCCGGCAGGAGGGCGCCTTTGCCGACTTTGCGGATGTGCACGGCCAGCCGGAGGCCCGCCGCGCGCTGGAGATTGCGGCGGCCGGCGGGCACAACATCCTGCTGGTAGGCCCGCCCGGTACGGGCAAGTCCATGCTGGCCCGGCGGCTGCCCGGTATCCTGCCGCCCCTTACCCGGGAAGAGGCCGTTGAGGTTACCGGCATCTATTCGGTGGCGGGGCTGCTGCCGCCCGGCGGCGGGCTGGTTACGGCGCGGCCCTTCCGCAGCCCGCATCACAGTGTCAGCGCGGCGGCGCTTTCGGGTGGGGGCTCTTCGCCAAGGCCGGGCGAGGTGAGCCTGGCCCACTGCGGGGTGCTTTTTTTGGACGAGCTGCCCGAGTTTCGCCGCGAGGCCCTCGAGGTGTTGCGACAGCCTCTGGAGGACGGGGTGGTTACGGTAAGCCGGGTGGCGGGCAGTGCCGTTTACCCCAGCCGGCTCACCCTTGTGGCCGCCATGAACCCCTGCCGCTGCGGCTATTTTGGGCATCCTGCCCGGCCCTGCACCTGCCTGCCCAGTGCCATCGACCGTTACCGCCAAAAGATTAGCGGCCCGCTGCTGGACCGGATCGACCTGCATGTGGAGGTAGCGCCGGTAGCCTACGAGGACCTTGCGGGGGAGGCCGGCGGCGAGCCAAGCGCCGCCATCCGCGCCCGGGTTACGGCCGCGCGGGCGGTGCAGCAGGCCCGGTACGCGGGCAGCGGCGTGTGCTGCAACGCGCAGCTTCCCGCCGCGTTGGTGCGGCGTTACTGCCGGCCCGGCCCGGAGGCCGCAGCCCTTTTGCGGGACGCCTTTGGCCGGCTGGGCCTTTCGGCCCGCGCGTACGACCGGGTGCTGCGGGTGGCCCGCACGATTGCCGACCTGGAGGGCGCCGGCCTCGGAAGCGCCTTGCCGGGCGGCGTTGGGCGGCCGGGCGGTGCGCCGCGCTGCGCCGCACCGCTTACCGCCGCGCAGGTGGCCGAGGCGCTGCAGTACCGCAGCCTCGACCGCAAATATTGGTACAACCTCTAATCTAATACATAAGGTAAGTAAGGCGCCGCTCCAAAACATCCATGTGCCCGGCGGCGGCCGGGCGCATGGGCCGGTCGCCGCCGCTTTGCCTTGGGCGGCATTGACAATCCCTCCCGAAAGATTTATCATAAGAATTGGGTATTTTTCCCAAAAGTATTCGCGCATGCGCGCAAAAAGGGCAGCGCTTTTGCCCCTGCCCGGAAAGCAGGTGTATTTTGATGTATAAAGCGGAATACGAACGCTGGTTGGCCGCTTCGCTGGACGATGCCGACCTTGCCCCCGAGCTTGCCGCCATCCAGGGGGACGACGACGCCATCAAGGATCGGTTTGCCGTCTCGCTCAAATTTGGTACGGCCGGCCTGCGCGGGGTGCTGGGCGCGGGCACCAACCGGATGAACGTATACGTGGTGCGGCAGGCCACCCAGGGCCTGGCCAACTGGGTCAAGGCCCAGGGCGGCAGCCAGGCGGTTGCCATCAGCTACGACAGCCGCATCAAGAGCGATGTGTTTGCCCGCACCGCCGCCGAGGTGCTGGCGGCCAACGGGGTCAAGGTGCGCATCTACAAGGCCCTGATGCCGGTGCCAGCCCTCAGCTTTGCCACCCGCTACTACCAGTGCAACGCGGGCATTATGGTTACAGCCAGCCACAACCCCGCCAGGTACAACGGCTACAAGGCCTATGGGCCGGACGGCTGCCAGATGACCGATGAGGCCGCCGACATTGTATATGCCGAGATTCAAAAAACCGACGTACTTACCGGGGCCAAAACCATGCCCTTTGACGAGGGGCTGGCCGCCGGGCTGATCCAGTATGTGGGCGAGGACTGCTGCGAGGCCCTTTATGCCGCCATCGAGAGCCGCCAGGTGCGGCCGGGCCTGTGCAAAACCGCCGGGCTGAAGCTGGTGTACAGCCCGCTCAACGGCAGCGGCCTTGTGCCGGTGACCCGGGTGCTGGGCGATATTGGCGTTACCGACATTACCATCGTGCCCGAGCAGAAAGACCCGGACGGCAACTTCCCCACCTGCCCCTATCCCAACCCCGAAATTTTTGAGGCGCTGCGCCTGGGGCTGGAGCTGGCCAAAAGTTCCGGGGCCGACCTGATGCTGGCCACCGACCCGGACGCCGACCGGGTGGGCATCGCGGTGCGCTGCAAGGACGGCAGCTACGAGCTTTTGAGCGGCAACGAGGTGGGCGTTTTGCTGCTGGATTACATCTGCGCCGGCCGCATCGAGGCCGGCACCATGCCAAAAGACCCGGTCTGCGTCAAGTCGATCGTGTCCACCCCGCTGGCCGACGTGGTGGCCGCGCACTACGGGGTGGAGTGCCGCAACGTGCTGACCGGCTTTAAGTGGATCGGCGACCAGATTGCTGCCCTTGAGGCAGCCGGCGAGGTGGAGCGGTTCGTCTTTGGCTTTGAGGAGAGCTACGGCTACCTGGCCGGCAGCTATGTGCGGGACAAGGACGCCGTGGTGGGCAGCATGCTGATCTGCGAGATGGCCGCCTACTACCGAAGCAAGGGCTCCTCGATCAAGGAAGAGCTGGATCGCATCTACGCCCAGTACGGCCGGTACCTTAACAAGGTGGACAGCTTTGAGTTCCCCGGCCTTTCGGGCATGGACAAGATGGCCGGCATCATGCAAAGCCTGCGGGATGACCCGCCCAAGGAGTTTGCGGGCCACGCCGTTACCGTGGCGGCCGATTACAAGGCCGGCACCATCACCGACCTTGTTGCCGGCTCCAGCAGGCCCACCGGCCTGCCCGCCGCCAACGTGCTGATCTACAGCCTTGAGGGCGGCGCCACCGTGGTGGTGCGCCCCAGCGGCACCGAGCCCAAGATCAAGACCTACTTTACCACCCTGGGCAAGGACCTTGCCGAGGCCGAGGCCCAAAAGGAAGCCCTGGCGGCGGCCCTTAAGCCGGTGCTGGCGTAGGCAGGGCCCCTAAAGCGGCCGCATCCGGCATGGTCGGTAGGGCGCAGGGCCTTGGAGCCGGCCCGGCATAAACAAAACTGACAGCAGGGGCCCCGCGCGGCGTACCGTACAAGGCACACCGCGCGGGGCTTTTGCGTCCGGCACTGTTTGTGTGCATCGGCCCCGGCGGGCTTTTGCACCTCTTCGCCCCGGCTTGGCGCCCGCGCCCCGGCCTTGCGTTTCTAAATATCCCGCCGTAAGCCTGCCCGGCTGCAATAATCCGCGTGCCCGGTGCGTATTTAGGGCAAAGGGCTTGAAGCAAAGCTCCCCGAAAAAGGAGGCGGATGGTATGGACAGAACGCAAAAAAGGCGCAGGGCGGCAAGGGATCCTATTGGCCTGCAAAACCGGCGCTCAAGGCGGACACCGGCCCTTTTGGCCCTTTTGCTCTGCGCGGCGCTGCTGGCCGGCTGCGCAGCGGGCCCGGCCGCGAGTAGCGGGGCCGGGGGGCCGGGCAGTATGCCGGGCGGCAGCCCGGCCCCCGGCGGGCCGGACGAGCCCCCCGGCGGGGAGACGGGCAGCCTGCTCTGCCGCATTGTGGACGGCGCGGCCGAGGGGGAGCTGCTGCTGGCCGCCCAGCGCAGCGAGGGGGACGCCCTCTACCGGCTTACGGTGGGGGATACCCCTGTTTTGCTGGACAACCAAACGGCCGACTCCGGCCGGCTGCAAGACGGTATGCTGCTGACCGTGATCTATTCCGGCGATGTGCTGGAAACCTACCCAGCCGTGCCGGAGGGGGTAGTGGCCATACAGGCGATTACCTCCGGGCAGGATGACCGCTGCGGCCTTGTTTTGCAGGCATTTGAGGACCTCTGGGCCGAGGACAGCGGCCTCAACGGCGACATTGCCTATATGGGCTTTGAGATCAGCGAGGCACTGGTGCCCGAGTCCTCGGAGCGGGAGGGCATCGCCTGGCGGTTTGCCGAGCTGCACGGCACGCAGCCTCTTACCGGAAGCTGGCAGCAGTTAGCCGACGAAGGCTATATCGACGCCGAAAACCTCTATTGGGAAAACGGGCTCTTTTTTTCCTTTACCCCCACCGAAAATGCGGCCCAGCAAGACGATACGCTCTTTTTTGCTGCCCAAAAATGGCGCAGCGGCCTGGGCGCGCTGTTTTTTGTAGACTGTACCGCCCGCAAGGACGCCTTGGGTGGCTGGCAGTACGAGGCGGGCGGCTTTGCCATTGCGTAAAAGGGTGTGCGCCCCGTATCCCAAAACGGCCGGGCCCGGCCGTCCGGTCAAGAAACGCCCCTCGGGAGATCCGTTATCTCTCGAGGGGCGTCGGTATATGATGGAATACGGTTATACTGCAGCCGTTTGGGATGTGATGCGCCCTTTTTAGAGGGCCTGCCGCTTTGCCATTGCGCGCATACGCTCGGTGATGCAGCCGGTGCTCAGGCCGTATTCCTCCAGCAGCTCGTCCGGGGTGCCGCTCTGGCCGAACCGGTCCTGGATGCCCACCTTTTCAAAGGCAAAATCCCCGTGGCCAATCAGCACGCCGGCTACCGCGTCGCCAAGGCCCCCGATTACGCTGTGCTCCTCTACCGTAAGCACCTTTTTGCAGCGGCCGGCCCATTTGAGCACACATTCGGCGTCGATAGGCTTTACTGTGTGTACGTTGATCACCGCCGCCTGGATGCCCTCGGCGGCCAGCGCCTCGGCGGCGTCCAGCACCTTGGGCACCATCAGCCCGCAAACAAACACCGCAAGGTCGCCGCCCTCGCGCAGCAGGTTTGCCTTGCCCAGCGCAAAGGGCATATCCCGCTCAAACACCGGGCTGGCCAGCCGCGCCAGGCGCAGGTAGGCCGGGCCGTTCATCGCGGCCAGGGCGCGCACCGCGCGCTTTGTCTCGCCCGCGTCGCAGGGCACCACCACCGTCATGCCCGGGATCACCCGCATCAGGGCAATGTCCTCAAATGCCTGGTGGCTGCCGCCGTCCTCGCCCAAGGTTACCCCGGCGTGGCTGGTGGCAATTTTTACATTAAAGCGCGCATGGGCCACGCTGTTGCGGATCTGCTCGTAGGCGCGGCCGGTGCCAAAAATGGCAAAGCTCGAACAAAAGGGCACAAGCCCCATGGTAGAAAGCCCGGCGCTCATCGAAACCATGTTGGCCTCGGCAATGCCGGCATTAAAAAACCGGTCGGGGAATTTTTCGGCAAACTTGGCGGTCATGGTGGAGTGGGAAAGGTCGGCATCCAGCACCACCAGCTTGTCGTTTTCCGCCCCCAGCTCGGCCAGCGCCTCGCCGTAGGCCGCCCGGGTTGCTTTCATCTGTGCCATCAGCCGTCCACCTCCTCGTTTGCCAGCTCGGCCAGCGCCTGCCTGCGCAGCTCGTCGCTTGGGGCCTTGCCGTGCCAGCCCACCTGGTTTTCCATATACGATATGCCCCTGCCCTTGACCGTGTGGGCCAAAATGCACTTGGGCCGGCTGTGTACCGGGGCCTCCAGCGCCTTTATAATGGCGTCAAGGTCGTGCCCGTCGGCCAGCTCAAACACCTCAAAGCCAAAGGCGGCAAACTTGGCTGCAATGCTGCCCAGGCTCATCACCTCGTCGTTGGGCCCGTCGATCTGCAGGCCGTTGTTGTCGATGATTACGGTAAGGTTGTCCAGCTTATAATGGGCCGCTGCCATCGCAGCCTCCCACACCTGGCCCTCCTGCAGCTCGCCGTCGCCCAGCATGGTATAAACCTTGATGTCCTGCCCCTGCGCCTTTGCGCCCAGCGCCATGCCGGTTGCCATCGAGACCCCCTGCCCAAGGCTGCCGGTACTGGCCTCTACCCCGGGGATGCCTACTACCGGGTGCCCCTGCAAAAGCGCGTGCAACCTGCGCAGCTTGGTAAGCTCCTCGCGTGCAAAAAAGCCCTTTTGCGCCAAAATGGCGTAAAGGCAGGGCGCGGCGTGGCCCTTGCTCAGCACAAACCGGTCCCGCAGGGGGTCGGTGGGGTTTTGGGGGTCGATGCGCAGTTGGGTATAATATACGGCGGCCATCAGCTCTACGGCAGACAAGGAGCCGCCCGGATGGCCGCTGCCTGCGTCGGCCAGCATGTTAACGATGTCCCGGCGCGCCTGCCGGCAGACGGCTGTAAGCTCGGCGGTGTTCATGGATACCCTCCCTTTTGCTCCCGGGGCCTCCCAAGCGGCAGGCCGGCCGGGGTGCGTTTCCCTCTTATGTGCGGGGGCAAGCCCCGCGATGCGGCATGGTATAACGGCCGCAGAGCGGCTATTATCGTTTGCTTTATGGCGTTTGTCCCGTCCCCGGAGGGGCAGCCGGCAAAATCACCCCTTACATCCTTTGCGCTGTGTGTTAATGGTATAAGGATACCCTTTTTTTCTTGCAAAGTCAACGAAACACGACAGGTAAAATATCAAATTTGCACAAAACTTACACCTTTATTCTGTACCGGGCTGGCGGGCGGCGGGGCGCTATGTTATAATATGCCTTGTTCGCCACGGGATGCGGCCGCCCGGCCGTCTACAAATACAAGTAAGGAGAAAACCGCATGAAATTTTTTATTGATACCGCCAATGTCGAGGAGATCCGCGAGGCTGCCGGGATGGGCGTCATCTGCGGCGTCACCACCAACCCAAGCCTGATTGCCAAGGAGGGCCGGGATTTTGCCGAGGTCATCCGGGAAATCACCGCCCTGGTGGACGGTCCCGTTTCGGGCGAGGTGAAAGCGACCACAACGGATGCCGCCGGCATGATTGCCGAAGGCCGTGGGATTGCGGCCATCCACCCCAACATGGTGGTCAAAATCCCCATGACCGCCGAGGGGCTCAAGGCCATCAAGGTATTGGCTGCCGAGGGTATCAAAACCAACTGTACCCTTGTTTTCAGCGCCAACCAAGCCCTGCTGGCTGCCCGCGCCGGGGCCAGCTATGTGAGCCCCTTCCTGGGCCGGCTGGACGACATCTCAATGCCCGGTATCGAGCTCATCGAGACCATTGCGGGCATTTTTGCCCAGTACGACGATATCCATACCGAGATTATTGCCGCGTCGGTGCGCAACCCCATCCATGTAACCGACTGTGCCCTGGCCGGCGCCGATATCGCCACCGTGCCCTATCCGGTGCTGGTGCAGATGACCAGGCACCCCCTTACCGACGCCGGCATCGCCAAGTTCCAGGCCGACTACAAAAAGGTATTTGGCGAGTAAGCCCCGCCAGGCGGGCGGCGATATCCCCAAAACGCAGGAGCGCCCCGGCGGTTGCCGGGGCGCAGTGCATATTCCGGCGCAGGAGGCGGCGGGGCTTGTTTTTGCCCCGCGGGGCGAGGCTGCGCGGGCTGCCTTCTGTGCACGGCATCATGCCTGAATTGGCCGGGGACGGCCCGGCAGCCCCGGACGCCTGGGGGCAAGCCGCATTTGCTGCCATGCCGTATCGGTGCGCGCAGTGCCCGCGGGTAGCCGAAACGGCAAAGGTGCAAAGCAACGGCTCCCTTTTGGGAGCGGCGCCCCCCCGGCAAACCGCATGTGTATTTCAATTTCACGCCCTTTACAGCCCCCGGTTTATATTGCGGGCCTATCAGATCGTTACCTATCTGCCGTTTGCAAGGGGTATTTATAAGCCTTTTCCCAATAGGTACGCAATTCCGAAAAGGGGAAGTGACAAAAGCGCGCGGGAGCCGCCTTGGCCCCTGCGCGCTTTGCCGGATATTCAGGATTACCCTACCTTGCCGCACCGCGAAAAGCTCTTTAGGGGGATCAGCCCGCCCCGCCCCGGACGATTTGCAGGTAGGTGTCATAGTTGCGGATATACTCGGCCGGGTCATAGTGGGTACTGGCCAGCACCAGCAGCACCGAATCGGGCGAAAAACCGTACATGTCCTTCCAGACCATCCGGGGCAGATAGATGCCCTGCATGGGGCGGGTAAGAGCAACAATATCCTCCCGCTCCCCGTCGGTCACCCGTACCTTCGACTGGCCGGCCACATTGACCAGCACAAACTCAGACTCCCGGTTGGCGTGCCGCCCGCGGACCACCTCAGGGTCCGAGCCATAGATGTAAAACACCCGCCGGATGGCAAAGGGGATGTCCTTTTCCCCTTCGAGCACCACCAGCTTGCCCCGCTCGTCGCCCAGGTCGCCGAACTCCAGCATCCGGTAAAGCTCCTTTACACCCGTTCCCGTCATGGCTCCGTCTCCTCAAACGCATTTACCGCGTCGATTACCTGCCGCTGTTCGGCCGCGGTCATGCCGTTGTACATCGGCAGGCTCAGCACCTCGCCCGCAAACCGCTCGGCAATGGGGTAGTCGCCCGGCTGATAGCCCAGGTACCGGTAGGCCTCGGAAAGGTGCGGTGGGATGGGGTAATGGATCTGGCTGCCCACCCCCTGTGCGGCCAGGTGCTCCATCAGGGCATCCCGCCGGCGGCAGTGCACCACAAACTGATGCCAGGTGCTCACGGCCTCCCCGCGCACCATTGGCAGGCGTACGGCAGGGTTGCGGATACCCTGCCTATAGCCCTCGGCCAGGCGGCTGCGCTCGGCATTCAGCTCGTCCAGGTGCCGCAGCTTTACCCGCAAAAGCCCGGCCTGCAGCTCGTCCAGCCGGCTGTTGGTGCCCACCACCTCGTTGTGGTAGCGCCTGCTGCTGCCATAGTTGCGAAAGGTACGGCAGGCGTTGGCCAGGGCCTCATCGTCGGTTACGATGCAGCCGCCGTCGCCAAATGCGCCGCAGCCCTTGGTAGGGTAAAAACTGAAACAGCCGATTTGCCCAAAGCTGCCCGCCTGCCTGCCCTTCCAGGTGCTGCCGTGGCTCTGGGCGCAGTCCTCCACCACTGCAAGGCCGTGCCGCCCGGCAATCTCCATAATGCGGTCCATCTCGCAGGTCTGGCCGTACAGGTGCACCGCCAAAATGGCCTTGGTGCGGGGGGTGAGGGCGGCTTCGATTTTTTCGGCGTCAAGGTTGTCGTATTCGTCCGGCTCTACGAACACCGGCCGGGCCCCGTTGATGGTGATGCCCATCACGCAGGCAATATAGGCGTTGGCGCTTACAATCACCTCGTCTTTGGCGCCAACGCCCAGCAGGCGGAAAGCGATCCACAAGGCGTCCAGGCCGCTGGCCAGCCCCACGCAGTATCTGGCGCCGGTATAAGCGGCCCACTCTTCTTCAAAGGCGGCCACCTCCCTGCCCAGCACATACCAGCCCGAGCGCAGTACCTCTACCGCCTTTTGCTCGTATTCTGCGGCATAAAGCGAAAACTGCCGCCCCAAATCATTTGGCAGGATCATGCTGCTTGCCCCTCCTTATCCGGCGGCGCCCTGCGCGGCCCGGGCCGTTTTTGCCCGCATACTAAAACCTATGGCTCTGCGGCCCGTAAAAGAATCTGCGCCTTTTGGCCAAAGCGTCCCGGCGGCTTGCCTCGCCGCCAAAGCCCCAGGGGGATACAGCCCCCATGTCTCACACATCCTGGTTGTAGATGGCGGCAACATGCCTGCGGCCGCGGTACATGAAAAGGTAGATCACCGCCAGCATCGAAATCTGTACCCCAAATACCACCGGCCGTTCGCCGAACACCTCGGCCAGCGCCCCGGCAAAGAGCGACCCGCAGACCCCGCCCAGGCTGGTGGACATTAAAAACACCCCGTTAAACCTTGCGCGCTTTGCGTCCGGCACATAGCTCTGGGTGGCGGCGGCGCGGATGGTGTAGGAGGTTACCCCTAAAATGCCGATGCAAAAATAGCACACGGCCATCAGCGGCACCGGCAAAAACAGTACAAAGGCGTCCAAAAAGCACAGGACGGTGTAAACGGTGAGCGCAACGGCAAACTTTTTTTCCTTGGAAAAGCGCAGCTTGTATTGGATGAACCCGCCCGCAAACCGGCCGGCCGTGTTAAAGTTGGAGAGGATGGCGTACAGGGTAGCGGCAGCCACCGGCCAAGCGGCAAACTGCCCGGCATTGGCGCGGAAGAACGGCAAGGCGAGCTGGTCGGTTGCGTAGGAAAAATTGGTAACGGTAAAATATGCGGTAATAATCAAAAGCCCTTTTTCGCTTTTTATGTAGCCGAGCCCCTCGGCAAAATCGCGCCGGAAGCTTTCCAGCGCGCCGGCCGGCGGGGCATCTGCCATGTGGGTTTCCCGGTACCGGATGCGCCGCTCAAAACAGGCCGCAGTAAAAAACAGCGCCGCGTTGAGGGCGAAAATAGGCGCTGCGCTGCCCAAGGCTTCGTAGAGCAGGGCGGCGGCCGGGGCGCTCATAGCGGCCACCGGCCAGAGCATGCTGGAGACAGCATAAGCCCGGCCTTGGTTGCCCGGCGGGATAAGGTTGGGGTAAAAGCTGTCGTAGGCTACTGCGTAAACACTGTTGACCGCGCCGGCCAGCAAGCTGAAAAACAGCAAAAGCGGATAGCTGAACCAACCCCGGCACAGCAGTACAAAGATCAGGAGATACAGCCCGGAGCAAGAAAAATCCAGCGTATAGATGGCCTTTTTGCGGCTCATCCGGTCGAGGTACGGCCCGGCAAAAACGGGGCAGACGAGCATCGGCAGTTGGGCGGCCGCGTTAAAGAGGAGATACAAAAAGGTAGAGCCGGTATAGTCCAGCACTACCAGGCTGATGGCAAAGCCCGCCATGGTATTGCCCACCATCGAGATGAGGCTGCCGGCTGTAATAATAATAAAATCATGGGTCCAGAGCCTTGCCTGGGGCGTTTGGGGCGGCTCTTGATTTGGGGCCCGGCCCGCTTGCTTCATGGTTCCTCCCGGTTGACAATCAGCTCGCACAGCGGGCGTTTGGGCACGTAGTGGACGTCGTTCCCGTCCCGGTAATAGCCCACCTCGCCGTTTTGGGCGTCGGTCAGCACCACCGTCTCATCCGGCCTGCCAAGGGCCAAAATCAGCACCGGCTCAAGGCCTGCGGGCAGGCTTAGCGCCGCCGCCACCTTTTGCGGCGTAAAATTGCCGATCATGCAGCCGCCCAGGCCCATATCCGTTGCACCCAGCAGCATGGTTTGGGCCACGATGCCCACATCCTTGGCGTAGCGGGCCGCCCCGCCGGGGATTTCGCTGTCGTAACAGATCACCACAAAGCCGGTGGGGCAGTGGCCGGGGTGGGGGAGCTCTGCGTGCTTGAGACGCCGGGCCCATCCGGTGAGGGGCTGGAGTTTGGCATTGACCTGCTTGGTGCAGCTTAAGTAAAATTTGAGTGCCTGATTGTTGACAGAGGAGGGGCAGAACCGCGCGTATTCCACCAGCCGTTCCAATTGGGCGCGGGTCACCGGCGCCTGCTCGTCAAACCCGCGGTAGCTGCGGTTTTTCTTCACAAGCTGCAAAAAATCCGTCGTCATATCCGTTCGTCCTCCCCTGCGCTCTTTAGGCCATCCAAAAAAATGGCCGGGAACGCGCCCCACCGTTTGGCAGGGCGTATATCCTCGACCATTATACATGCATTTGACGGTTTTGTCATCTGTTTTCTCGGCGGGGCGGGGCTGCCGGCTTATACCGGGATGCGCGGCAGCCTTGCCCCCAGCCGGCCCAGCAGGGCGGGTACGGTGCTGCCATAGCCGGCCAGCTCCACCGCAGTGATCTCCTCCCCGCCGTCCCGGCCGATCAGGGTCACCACGTCGCCCGGCACGGCGCTGGGGATGTCGGTCACATCCAGCAAGAGCTGGTCCATGCACACCCGGCCCACCACCGGGGCCCGCCGGCCGTGCAGCAGCGCGCAGGCCCCGCTGCCGCCCAAGGCCCGGGGTACCCCGTCCACAAAGCCGATGCACACGGTGGCAAGCAGGGTATCGCGCCGGGCAGTAAAGGCGCGGGCGTACCCGGCCGTCTGGCCCGCGGCCACCCGGCGCACGCAGGCCACCCGCGCCCGCAGCGAAAGTACCGGCAAAAGGGGCAGCGGGTTTTGCACATCCGCCCGCACCGTGCCCAGCACCGCCACCCCGGCGCGGGCATAGCCGCACCGTAGCCAAGGCAGCTCCAAAATCCCGTAGCTTGCCTGCAAATGCACCCGCCCGGGGTCAAGCTCGGCGGCACGCAGGTGCTCCACCGCCGCAAAAAAGGCGTCGGTTTGGGTTTGTACAAAGGCCGCGTCCCCGGCGGTGCGGCCCTCCACCGTGCACAGGTGGCTGTACACCCCGCGGATTTCCAGCCCCGGCAGCAAAAACACCTCCCGCAGCGCGGCCAGGTCCTCCGGCGCTGCTACCGGCAGGCCCAGCCGGTGCATGCCGGTGTCCAGCGCAATGTGTACCTTCAGCGGCAGCCCCACGGCCGAAAGGGCCCTTGCGTGGGCGGCGTCCGCCACCGTCTGGGTCAGCTCCCAAAAAAACAGCCGCCATGCGCAGGCCGCCGGGGTATAGCCCAAGATGAGGATTTCGCCCCGCACCCCGGCTTTGCGTAGCTGTATGCCCTCCTCAAGGGTGGCCACCGCAAAGGCGCGCACCCCCGCCCGGCCAAGCGCCCGGCCGGTCAGCACAAGCCCGTGGCCGTAGGCGTTGGCCTTGAGCACCGGCATCAGCAAACAGCCGGCGGGCAGGGCGTTTTGCAGCACTGCCGCGTTATGGCGCAGTGCGGCAAGGTCAATCTCGGCCCAGGCGCGGGCGGTTGGGCCTTTTTGGGGCCGTGCGGCCGCGCCCGCCGCAAAAAGGCTTTCCCCCAAAGGCGTTTTTTGGGCGGCAAAAAGGGGATGCTTTGCGCCGCCCGCATTCCCGGCCTTCATACCGCCTGCCCGGGCAGGCTTGCCAGGTCCCCTGCCTGCGCGGCCCAGAGGGTAAGCACAAAGCCGCTTTCGTTGTCGCCCGAAACCTGGCAGCAGGCATCCTTTGGCAGCGGCAGGGCGGTGGCCGCCCCCTCGGCCGGGATGTACCGGATCAGTGCCTCGCGCCCGTCCGGCAGGGTGCATAGCCGGTCGGCTGCGCGCAGCCAGGGTAGGTATTCCTCTAAGCAGAGGTTTTGCTGCTCCATCAAAAAGGCATGAGGAATCCCAACATATCGAAAATGCCACGGCTCGTGCGCAATACCGGTAATGGCCTGTTTATCGGCCGGGTAGCGCAGGATGAACCCATACCGGGCCGCGGCCCGGCGCAGCGCCCCGCACACCCCGGTGCTGCCAAAGGCCGGGCGGATAAAGTCGATGCGGCGGGCGGCCCGTCCCAGGTCGATGGCGAGGCCGGTTTGGTGTTCGCTGCAGCCGGGCAGGGCGACATACCGGCGGGTAAAGGCTTCGCCGTCCTTGGCAAGGGTATCGTCCCAGATCTGTTGCTGCTCGGCGCCGCTGCGCCAGCCGCTCACCGGCAGGATCTTCCCCTCGCCGCCCACCGCGGCCACCAGCGCCTGCAAAAGGGCGGCGGCCCCGGCCTCCATCAAAATATCCGGCGCGCCAAGGGCAGGGGCAAGCCGTGCGGGGCGCAGTGCCTCAGGCCGTACCGGATGGCTTGCGTTGACCAAAATCAGCGGGCCGAGACCTACCTGCCGCCGGGTCAAGATCAGATCCCTCATATCTGTACCTCCTGGCCGATTAGTTTATCCAGCAAGGCCGGGAAGGAAAGCCCGGCCGCTTTCATCATGTTGGGGTAACGGCTGTGGGCGGTAAAGCCGGGGATGGTATTTACCTCGTTAAAAAGGATTTTGCCTTCCGGCGTAAAAAAGAGGTCTACCCGGGCAAACCCGCTGCAGCCCAGCGCCCGGTATATCGCCGCGCCCGCCGCCAGCACCCGCTCGGTATCCCGGCCCGAAAGCCGGGCCGGCAGATGGATTTTAGAGGCGGCAGGGGAGTATTTTTCGGCATAGTCATAAAAATCGCCGGCCAGCTCGATCTCGTCCACAAGGCCCAGGGTCAGCACCTCTTTGCCCAGCACCGCGCAGCCCACCTCAAAGCCGGGCGCCGCTTCCTCCAGCAGGATATCCCGGTCGTACTGCCGGGCGAGGGCTGCGGCAGATGTAAGCTCCTCCGGGCTGCCTGCCCGCGACACCCCGTAAGAGGAGCCCGCCCGTACCGGCTTTACAAACACCGGCCAGCCCAGGTCCCGGGCTGCGGCGGTAAGCTCCTTTGGCGAAGCATCCGGGCCAAATACCCGGCCGCGGGGGCAGGGTACCCCGGCAAGCCCGGCTATCTGGTGGGCGCGGTGCTTGTCCATGGCAAGGGCGCTGGCAAGGGTGCCGCAGCCGATAAGAGGGATGCCGGCCAGCTCCACCAGGCCCTGTACCCGGCCGTCCTCGCCGTTTTGGCCGTGCAAAACCGGAAATATTGCGTCCACCGGGTATTCGGCCGGGGCGCGGCCAAGGGTGCGCAGCGCGCGGCGGCTGCGGCTGGGCGAGAGCAGGCAGGGCTCGCAGCAGGCTGCATTTTGGCGCCAGCTATCGTTTAGCAGGGCGTCTAAGCTGCCGGAGTAAAGCAGCCAGTCCCCTTCGGGGGTGATGCCTACAGGCAGCGGGGCGTACCGCGTCTTGTCCAGGTGGGTGAGTACCGCGTGGGCCGATTTTAGCGAGACGCTGTATTCGCTGGAGCAGCCGCCAAACAGCACCGCAATCCGCAGTTTTTTCATGGTCGGTCATCCTTTCGCCTTTGGTTTTGGCCCCGCCCCTTGGCGGGGCGGCGGGCAAGGGGCGCTTGATGCCAGCCGGACGCTCCCGGCGGGCGGGGCCTTTTGGCGGCTCAAAAAACGCCCTTTGGCTCTGGCAGCTTTAGCATACCAAAACCAAAGGGCGAAGATTTGCGGCGGGGCTTTTGTTTTTCTTGCAAAAGCCCCGTCAAAATCATACGGTTTTCTTACGATTGGCCGTGAGGCGGCCGGCGGGCAGTTTACCCGGCCTGGGGATGCGGGCTGTCCGCCCCAGAGGGCGCAGGGCGGCCGGCCGGGTCCTCCGGCCGTGCGGGCGCGGCTTTCTCCTGCTGCCCGGCCGGCGCGGGCAGCCAGACGGTAAAGCGTACGGTTTCCTCTTGGCTGGAGGCGCTGATCTGCCCGCCGTGTGCTTCAACAATCTGCCGTGCAATGGCAAGGCCCAGCCCTGCGCCGCCGGTGCTGCTGGCGCGGGAAGTGTCCAGCCGGTAGAATTGTTCAAAGATGCGAGACAGCTTTTCAGGGGGGATGGTGGGGCCGGGATTTTCAAACTGCAAAAGCAGGCCGGCGTCGTCGGTGCTGCCGGTAACGCTGATCTCGCTGCCCGGCGTGGCGTAGCTGGCGGCGTTGCGCAAAAGGTTGTCGAACACCCGTTCGATCTTGTCTATATCACATACAGCCTCCATCCGCGCCGGAAGCTGCAGGCGGCAGTGCAGTTGCTTTTGGCGGAACACCGGCTCAAACTCAAAGGCAACCTGTTCCAGCATCCGGGTGAGATCCACCCGGCAGGGGGTAAGCTCGATGCGGCTGAGGTTAAAACGGGTAATCTCAAAAAATTCGTTGATAAGCTCTTCGAGGCGCTCGGCCTTGTCCAGAGCAACGCCGGTGTACCGCGCGCGGGCCTCGGCGGGCAGGGACGGCTCGTCCCGTAAAAGCGAAAGGTAGCCGATTACGCTGGTAAGCGGAGTTTTAAGGTCGTGCGCAAGATAGACCACCAGGTCGTTTTTACGCTGCTCGGCCTCCTTGGCCAGCATGGCGCTGCGCAAAGCGTTCTCCCGTGCAAGGTTTAGGTGGCTTTCCACCCCAAAGAGCGGCGCAGGCAGCCGGATGGGTTCGGCCGTGGGGGCGGCCATCCGCTCGCTGGCCAGGGCTACCGCTTCAATATAGCTTAGGGTGCGGCGCCAAAAAAAGGCAAACAGAATCAACGCTCCGCTCAGCCAGGCCAGCGGGATTACCAAAAAAAAGTAATCCAGGCAAAAATGCGCCAGCCTGTAAAGAAGCTCATTGCCCCGCCAGGTAAAGCTGGTGTAAAAGATGCCGCCAAACAGGATGCCCAGGATCATGACGATGGTGTACAGCCCCAGTGCTGCAACAAACTGCCCGGCGATCCGGCCGGTCAGCCCGCTTACCAGCCGTGGGCCGGCTTGATTTTCAGGCCTCAATGGTATAACCTACCCCCCATACCGTCTTGATAAATTTGGGCTTACGGCCGCCCTCGCCCATCTTTTCGCGCAGGCGGGCGATGTGGGCCATTACGGTGTTATTGCTGTCGTAGTATTTTTCCTGCCATACCGCCTCAAACAGCTCCTCGCTGGGCACCACCTGCCCCTGGCGGCTGCACAGGTACCACAAAATGGAAAATTCCAGCGGGGTTAGGCTCAGCTCCCTGCCGTAGAGGGTGCAACGGTGGGCGGCAAGCTGGATATGCAGCCCTCGCACTTCGTATTCCTGCGGCGCTGCGGGCGCGGGGCGGGCCGCGGCGTCGTATTTTTGGCAGCGGCGAAGCTGTGTCTTAACCCGCGCAGTGAGCTCCAAAGGGTTAAAAGGCTTGGTGATATAATCGTCTGCACCCAGGGTAAGCCCCATGATCTTATCCATGTCCTCTACCCGGGCAGTGAGCATCAGGATGGGGAAGAGGTGTGCCTCACGGATTTTTTGGCACAGGGTAAAACCGTCGATGTCCGGCAGCATCACATCCAAAATGGCAAGGTCGGGCGGGCCGTTTTCGATACTGGCAAGCGCGTCCCGGCCGTTGGCGCAGGTTTCCACGGTGTAGTTTTCGTTTTCCAGGCAGATCCTCACAAGGTCGGCAATGGCCTTTTCGTCGTCTACCACAAGTATCTTTGCAGGCATACAGCACGCCACCTTTTCACAAAATGCAAAAACCCGCCGGTTTTCCCGGCGCGGCCGCACGGCTTTTTGATGCAGGCCGCCCCATTGGGGGACGACCTGCCCTTTTGCCCTGTCTGGGGCGGCCCGGGTTTCAAAAAAGCCCCTTCCGCAAGGAAGGGGCCCAAAAAAACCAAAGACGCAGATCAGTCGCTCACATAGGGCATTAGGGCCACGTGGCGGGCGCGCTTGATGGCAACGGTCAGTTCGCGCTGATGGAAAGCGCAGGTGCCGGTAACGCGGCGGGGGATAATCTTGGCGCGCTCACTCACATACTTGCGCAGGCGGGGCACGTCCTTATAATCGATATGCTCAATCCGGTCTACGCAAAAGCTGCAGACCTTGCGGCGGCCGCGGCGCATCGGGCGCTGAGGCCGGCCTTCCGAACGTTCAAAAGCCATAGCTTGGGTAACCTCCTTTTTTAACAGGGCGGCATGCCGCCCCAGGATGGGGACGCCGCTTCTTTATTAGAAGGGCAAATCCTCGTTGTCGTCAATCACGGCAAAGTCGTCGTTGGAGCCGGCCGAGTAGCTGGGCGCCTCCTGCGGGGCGGGATGGGCATACTGCTGCGGCTGCTGCGCCGTGGACACGGCATAGCCGCCGGCATTCCCGCCGCCGGACGAAGCCTTGGAGCCGGTAAAGTTGACATTGTTTGCAATGATCTCGATGGCTGTGCGGTTGTTGCCGTTTTTGTCCTGATACTGGCGGCTCTGCAGTTGTCCGTCGATGGCGATCATGCTGCCCTTCTGGAAATACTTGCACACAAACTCGGCCGTACCGCGCCAGGCCACTACATCAAAGAAATCTGCCTGACGCTGGCCGTTCTGGTCGGCACGGTTGCGGTCGCACGCAATGCGGAAGGACGCGACACTGGTGCCCTGCTGGGTCTGCCGCAACTGAGGGTCGGCAACCAGCCGGCCCATGATGGCGATGACATTCAGCATAAAAGCACCTCTTTCTTATTCCACAGGGACGGTTGTGGTAAGAAAACGCAGCACGCCGTCGGTGATCTTGTATACGCGCTCGAGCTCGGCGGGGAATTCGGGGCCGCTGGTAAACTGGATCACGGTATAAATGCCCTCGTTTTCGTCGTTGATGGGGTAGGCAAGGCGCTTCTTGCCCCACTCGTCAACAGAGTCGATGGTACCATTCGCCTCGATCAAGCTTTTGAACTTGCCTACGAGGGCGGCCGAAGCCTCCTCGTCAAGAGTGGCGCTGGTAACCAGCATGGTTTCGTATTTTGCCATTTCTGTGCACCTCCTTTTGGACTATGGCCCCCCTGAATACCCGGTAAAACACCAATGCGCAAGGGAGCAAGGATCACGGGGCAAAAGCCTCCGCGGCCGCGGGGGCCGCCCCCCAAAAATCGGAGGACGTCCCGCAAAGCGACATCTTATTATAGCAGGCCGGCAAAGGCGTGTCAAGCCGCGAAGGGCCGCAAGGCCGGCCGCTTGCGTGCCAGCGGGCCAGGCGGGCAAAACGGCCCGGGCCTATGGCCGCCGTTTGCCCGGACGCATCGGCAAAGCGTCGGGGTATTCGTCCAGGCATTGCAGGTACAGCAGCTCCAGGTCGTCGCGGTGGTCCTCGTCCCGCTCTTTGTAATCCAGCTTTTTCAGCAGCGACCATGTAAAAGAGGACGGGTTTTCGCTAAAGGCCCTTTGCAGCTCCCGGCCCGGCCAGGAGCCAAGCTGTAGCTGGAACAGGCTGCCGTTATAGTCGGCCTTTGCATCGGTGGAAACGGCGATCCACCGTCGCTCGCCGCTCTGCCAGCAGACAATGCCCATATCCGGCCTGCGCTGATCGTACTCGGCGCGCAGCGCCTTTTTGCGTTCTTTTTCCATCCTGAGGATATCCTTTCCGGCGGCTTACAGGGGTTGGCCACTATAGCGGCTCAAACCCCGCCGCCTGCAAAAACCGTTCAAACGCCGCCTGGCCCTCGGCGGTCAGCTTAAAGACGCCGGTGTTTTCCAGCACCTTGCCAAACACCACCCCGATCTCGCGCTTTACCGTCTCGGCCGCAGTCTCGGGCGAAAGGGCGGCGCCGTATTTGGCAACCAGCCCGTCGATCCAGTTTGCGTGGATGGCCAGCGGGCTGCCCTCCTGCCGGCTGGTGTTGGGCGCTTTGCCGCTCAAGATCTCCGCAATGGCGGCGCTCTGCTCCTTCAGCCGGCTGGGCAGGATGGCAAGGCCCATCACCTCGATCAGCCCGATGTTTTCTTTTTTAATATTGTGGTATTCCGGGTGGGGGTGGAAGATGCCGTCCGGGTACTCCTCGCTGGTGCGGTTGTTGCGCAAGGTCACGTCCAGGATATAGCCGCGGCCCTCCTCGTAGTGCAAAATGGGGGTCACCGTGTTGTGCGGCGCCTCGCCCGAAAAGGCCCGGATGCCGGCCGATTCGTCGCTGTAGCCCTGCCAGTGCTCCAAAATCGCGGCGCCAGCATCGATCAGCCCGGCGGGGTCGGGCCCCTCCAGCCGTACGGTGGACACCGGCCAGTGCAGGATGCCGGCCCGCACCCCCGGCCAGCTTTTGGCGGCCAGCGGCCGGCTGACAACCGCCTTCTGCATCGGGAAATTATACCGCCCGCCCTGGAAATGGCTGTGACTCAAAATGCTGCCCCCTACAATGGGCAGGTTGGCATTGCTGCCGCAGGTGTAATGCGGGAACTGCTGCACAAAGCTGAACAGCAGCTCTAAGGTGTGCCGGTCCATCTCCATCGGCTTGTGCTCGGCGCAAAAAACGATGCAGTGCTCGTTGTAATAGACATACGGGCTGTATTGCAGGTACCACCGCTCGCCGCATAATTTTAGCGGCACTACCCGGTGGTTCTGCCGCGCGGGGAAATTTACCCGCCCCGCGTAGCCCGGATTTTCGCGGCAGAGCATGCACTTGGGGTAACCGGCCTGGGGTTGCAATTTTTCCAGCGCGATGGTTTTGGGATCCTTTTCGGGTTTGGTGAGGTTGATGGTGATCTCCAGCTCGCCGTACTCGGCCGGCCATACCCACTGGATGTTGCGGGCAATCTGGGCGGTGCGGATGTAGTACGAATCCCGGCAGAGGGCGTAAAAATACTTGGTGGCCTTTTTGGGCCCCTTTTTTTTGTACAGCTTTTTGAACCTGTGAGCCACTACCTCGGCCCCGGGGGTTACGCAGCCCATGATCCGGGCCTCAAAGTTTACCCGGTACTGGTACACGTCATTGTCAAACAGGCCCTTTTCGGCGGCGGCGTTTAACAGGTTTTCCAAAATCGGGGTGGGGGCCTCCAGCTCCTCCTGCGGTACCTCGCCCTCATACGGCGCGTCCAGCTTGAGTACATCCAGCAGCGCGTTGCGCGCCGTAATTACATCCAACCCTTTAACGAGCTTATGCTTTTGGGCAAACTGCAAAAGACGTTCGATCTCATACCCGGCGTTCATGGATGATCCCTCCTAAAACAGTGCGGTGCTGCGGCGGGGAAAACAGAGCCTCCCAAGCGGGCCTTGCCCCCGCGCACCCTTTTGCGGGGTGCAAGGCCCCCGCTGCGCCCTTTTGTACAGTACGCCCCGGTGCGCGCCTTACAGGCTGCCTGCCAGCCCCTTCAGGTAAGCGCGGAAGGCCGGCCCGATCTCGGGGTGGGCAAGGGCGGTTTCCACCTGGGCCTGCATTACGCCCAGCTTGTTGCCCATGTCATACCGTTTGCCGGTAAAGTCCACCCCGGTTACCCCGGCGGTGCGGGCTAGCTCGGCCATGGCGTCGGTAAGCTGGATTTCGCCCCCCGCGCCGGGCTTGGTATGCTCCAAAATGGGGTAGATGTCGGCGGTCAGCAGGCAGCGCCCCAGGATGCTGAACATGCTGAATTCCCTGCCCGGGGCAGGCTTTTCGATCATATCGTCGATAAGGTAGTGGTTGTCCCGGATGGGGGCCGCCTTCATGGAGGAATACCGCACGATATCCTCGGCGCTGACCTCCTTGATGCCTACAGCCGCACGGCCGTAAGCTTCATAGGCACGGCAGAGCTGGGCGGCGCAGGGGTCCTCGCCCATAATCACATCGTCGCCGTACAGCACCACAAAGGGGTCGCTGCCGGTAAAGGGCTTTGCCATCAAAACGGCGTGGCCCAGGCCCAGGGTCTGCTTTTGCCGTACAAAAAAGATGTTGGCAAGCCCGGCAATGCCAAGGCACTCCTCCAACGCCTTTTCCTTGCCGGGCTTTGCCAGCGCGGCTTCCAGCTCGGGCGCGCGGTCAAAATGGTCCTCAATGATGCCCTTGCCCCGGCCGGTGATAATCAAAATGTCCTCAATCCCGGACCGCACGGCCTCCTCAACGATATACTGGATGGCGGGTTTGTCCACAATGGGCAGCATTTCCTTGGGCATGGCCTTGGTGGCCGGCAGCACCCGGGTGCCCAGCCCGGCAGCGGGGATCACAGCTTTTGTAACCTTCAAGGGTTATTCACCGTTCCTTTCAGCGCGGCCGCGCGCTTTTTGGGTTGCATATAGGGCCCGGGGTCCGTTTGGGCCGGCCTTTTGCAAAAGCCGGCCGTTAGAATGGGCCCGGGCAGGCCCTTTATAGGCCGAAATACATCGAATACAGCCCCGGCCCGCCTAATTTGAGCATAATCGTACCCAGCAGCATGGTGTTGAACAGGCTGTAAGCAATGGCTGCGCCAATGCTGGTGCCGCCCAGGGCATTCAGGGCTGCGCGCTGGCTGCCGTCGTCCTTCCAACGGGCCTGGATAATGCGGATACGCTGGGCGGCGGTGTTGCGGTACAGCCAAAGGGCCACCAGGCCCCGCACCAGCATCAGCGCCCAGGAAAGCACCCAGGCAATGTTTACCAGCGGCTGCAGGGAGGCGGCGCTGAGCCCGGCGGTTATGGCGCTGCCGCTCTCAACAAGGATACCCAGCAGGCTGGGAACCTCAAGCAGCAGGGACAATGCCGCAAAGATAAACCCCCACTTGTACATTTTGCGGTAGAAAAAGTAGATGGGCCCCAGGAAAAAGGCGCTGAACGAAACGGCCAGCTTGCGGCCGGTAAAGTCCATCCGCTTAAAATTAAGCAGGTAGTAGGGCGAGCTGGAGCCTAAAAAGGCCGCCCAGGTCTGCACCGGGATGTCGTCTACCGTTTCGCCGGGGGCAAACAGCCGGCTAAAGGGGTCAAAAAAGCCTTCAGGAGCCTCGCCGGGCCTGCCTTGGCTGCCCGGCTCCTCCTGATATGGGCGGCTGGCATAGCGGGGGCCCTGCGCGCCGTGTGGCGCCTCCTCCCCGGCCGGGGCCTCCGGCTCCTGCAGACGGGCGCCGCAGTGGCTGCAAAAAACGGCGGTGTCGGCATTGCCCGCGCCGCAGCCGGGGCAGATAACGGGGGCAGCCTCAGAGGGCGCAGGCTTCCAGGAAAACCCGGGGCCATGCATCGGCTCAAAAAGGCATCGCCCCTGCGCCTGGTAGCAGCTACGATGGTAGGGCGCGCCGCACTCGGGGCAGACCACGACGTCATCGTCTGGGGCAAAGGGCTTGTTGCAGCAGGGGCAGGCATGCCCGGTATAATCCAACATGTGTTCGTCCTCCACAAAAATCAAGGCGTGGCTCAACAATCTATTTGCTTACGGCTCTCTTACGGCTCTATTTAACACTCTATTGTTGCTATTACTAAGCTCGCCCGTCGCTTCAAAAGGCTCGTACTCGCCAAGGATAGGGCGTTTGTGCCGCTAAGCTTGGCCTTTGCCTGCGGCCTGGCCTTGCTAACCGGGCATAATATACCATGAACGCGCAGCGTGAATGGTAGAATGGGCGATTTCGCCGGTTGCCCC
>CAJTSP010000006.1 GCA_910578965.1 uncultured Oscillospiraceae bacterium | reverse complement strand
GTGTAGCCCTCAGGCGGCAGACTGGTGCGGATATTGGACACAGCAAAGACCTCGGTGTCCAGCCCCTCCACCGTCACCTTGCCCCCGCCCGCGCACTGCAATATCTTACCCATCAATGCACCTCCTCCTGCGGCGGCTTTAGCCGCTGTATCCCGCACTGCGGGCGCTTTGGCAGGCACGCCTTTCCGGCAGCCCGCCCGGCCTGTGTAAAATGCCCGGAGGCTGTTGGTACGGCCCAGCCCCGTTGCCGGTTTGTCCCATAAGCAATTTACACAGCCTCCCCGCTCCCGCCCGGCCCGGCCGGCTCATCGCCACCGTCTGTTTTTGCCGCCGTCCGGCGCAGCCGCAGCGGCAAATCTGCCGCGGGCGGGCTGTTATAGCAAACCCACCTCAGTTGCCCGTTTAGCGTCTCGCCAAAATTGCCGGCTTCGCACAGGGTGTCCAGCCCCTCCTTGAGGGCGGCGTCGGTTGCCCTGATGCCGGTGCTGAGCGCCTGCGGAGCCTCGAGGTCATACGCCGCCAACAGTCCTGGGCAGGGTACCGTCTGCACATACCCGCCCCCCGCGGCGGCCTCCCGGGCCGCCCAGCCACCAGCCAAAAGGGTACAGCTAAAAACCTGCAGCTCGGCGGCCAGCGCGGCGGCGGCCTCCGCCGCATGCCCTGCAACAGCCTGCGCCCGGGCCGCCGCCGCCTGCGCTTTGTCAGCCCCGGCAAACACGTTTTCCCTCCGGCCGGTGGGGTCATACACCGCCCGGGCCATGTCCCCTGCGCCGATCTCCACCACCCTTTGCGAGATCGCCGCATCGGTCTCGGCCTTTGTGTAGGTCCCGGCCTGCGCCGCCGTCACCCCGTGCGGATTGTCTGCCCGCTCTTCGTGCGCCTTTATGCGGCTGCAAAGCCCGTCCAGCGCCCCCTGCACCGTCTGCGCGACGCCCTCCGCCAGCCCTTCCGGCAGCCGCGCCCCCAAAAGCCCGGCTGCCAAAGGCCCCTCCAGTTGCCCGGCCAGCTCGTTCAGGGCCGGGGCAATCACCTCCCGTGGCAGCTCATCCAGGATACGCTGCATCTCACCGGCCGAAACTCCCGGCGTATCCGCCCGGCCCAGGTTCCCCTTGCCGGCCATATCCGCCTCGCTGATCCGCCTAAATCCCATCCTCGCCCCTCCTTGCGGGCCGCTTTTACCCTCTAAAGCTGCCCTTTTCCGTAAATTCCACCGCATAGGCCATCAGCCCAAACGGCTCGTTAAGCTCTGCATTTTCAAACCGGAAGCGCACCTTGTCCAGCTTTTTCAGCCGCAGCTTCATCCAGAGGGTCTTGGCCGTCTGGTCGTTGGAATAGGTAAATTTCGAGTAGCAGAGCTGGCTGTAGCAAAAGTACCGTGCCCTGCTTGTTTCATCCCGAAGCCTCTGCCAAATGCCCTGTTGCAGCCCGCTGACGGACACACCGGTAGCCACCGCGCTGGACAGGCGCATCGCCAGCGAACAGAATCGCTTATTCAGGGAAAAACATCGGCCGGACAGATCCGGCGTCTCCCAAACGGCATGGATCGGCCGGCCGTCGTCGTTGTAGCTTTCCTGTGCCGCCGGGTCGGTATAAAATGCCATCACCTCCCCCGCCGGCGTGCCAAAGCAGAGCGCGCCCCCCTGCTCCCACATGCAGCGGGCCGGCAGGTTCGTGCGGTAAAAGCAGGCATACTGCCGGGTAGAGTACGGCTCTCCCCCCGCCCGGCCCAGGCTCTGCAGCCCGTCCAAAATATAGGCGTGCCCGTTGAGGCAGAGCCAGTAAAGGTCCTGGTGCACAAAGGCAAAGGCGTCCGCAAGGCCCGGCTCGTTTTGCAGCCGCCCGTTGATAAAGTAGCTTCGGTTCTGGCTGTACCGCTCGCCGTTTACATCGCTGGGGGTAATGGCGTAAACCCCCAGCGGGGTCAAGAACACCGGCTCGGCGCCAAGATAAGCAAAGCTGTGCGGGGCCAGCGCGCCCGGGCCCTGTAAGGTATTGGTCACCGGGAATGCCGGCTGCGAATCCACTAAGTTCCCCTGGCGCAGGATGACGCTGCGGTCTCGCTCGCGGGCGTCCTTGTGGGCAGCCAGCAGGTTGCCCACAATCGAATACCCCACAATCGCGCTTTCCCCGGTACCCAACTGGCTGTAGCCGGTGTCTGGCCAATAGGTGGGGTCGTGCTGGCCGCTGTACCAGTCCCGCCCCGGATATTCGGGGTTTCCCGAAACAAACAGCCGGTCGCTGGCCCCTCCCACCCCAAACAAAGCGCCGATACGGCAGCCGTCAACCCGCCCGGCGTACCCCGCCACGGTGCGGCTGGCCGTAATGCGCACATTATCCTCCCCGGTCACCGGGCTGAGGCCGGGCGGGGCGACAAATACCACCACGCCTGCGGCACGGTCTACCGTAAAATCGCTGCCCTCGGCAAGGGCCTGCCAGGCCCCGGAGGCGGCCAGCTTTTCGGCTTTTACCGGCGTTTGGTCCAGCCCCGAAAAGGTCAGGCAGTATCTGGTGTCCTTCTCGGTGCCGGCAAACAGCTCGCAAAAGCCGGGCTGCAACAGGTTCAGCGGCTCATAGTCGGTGCCGCCGCCCGCCGGGGCCTTGGCAATGGTCACGGTGGGCAGGTAGGCCGCCTCCCGCGCGGGACGCACCGTCTCGCCGTCGTATACCAGCAGGGCCTTGCCGTCCAGAATAAAGAGCCTGCCGCCCAACTGCCAGCTCTTGCTGCGCTCATCCGCCATACCGGTGTAAAGGGGCCCGGCCGATCCGCCGGGCCCGGCCTGCTCGGGGTAGAGCGCTTCCCCCGCATGGATCAGCCCAACCTCGCCCTGCTTTCCCATCAAAGCATGCCGGCCGTTGATCCGCCCCGGATACTGCGCAATACGGCGGTAGCCCATGCATTTGCGCACCTTGCCCGGCACATCCCGGATCATATTCTGGCCATTTGGGCTTTGGCTGGGCGCGGCGGCACTGGCATCGCTGGTGTAGTCCACCCCGCAAAACCGCTCGGCCACCAAACGCTCGCGCCGCACGGCGGCCGGCGCCGAAAACCGGATCATCCCCATCCCCCTTTTCTGCGCTCCTCAGCACCAGGCCCGCGCGCTGATAAATTCGCCGCCCTGCAGGCCGGCCCGGGCAGGGCGTGGTACGGTAAGCGCCGCCTCAAACTCGTTGCGGTATTGGGTGGCAATACCGGCGTCGTCATCCTTGTATAGCTGGCTCGCAATGTACAGCGGGATCAGCACCTCGGCGCCGTCGGCCATTAAAACCTCGGCCTCGTCCGGCATCGCCGCGCCAAACTCCGGCGCCCGCGCATCGTAATACAGCTCCAGCACCCCATTCAGGCCGGCCGGCAGCACCAGATACCGCCCTGCCGCCAGCACCGCTCCGTCCACGGGGGAGGGCATTCCCTCGTGGTCAAGGGCGTACAGCTCCAGCGGTTCGGCTCGCAAGAGGTCCGGCACCAGCGCAGCAAGATCCAGCGTCTGCACTTTGCCTGGCAGCTTTTGTAGCCGCCGGCTTTTGCGGGGAGCAAAACCCGCCGCGCACAACCGCTGCACCGCCTCGTTCGCTGCCTGCGGCATGGCGGCCAGATACTCCCGTACCCCGCTGTCGCCCCGGTTGATGCCGCCCCCCTCGGCGCTGAACATCTTTTGCAACGCGGCAAGCTTTATCTCCTTCCATTTCAAATTCCCGTCCCCCTTTTTGATAACGCCGGCAGGGCCCCGGGCCTGCCGGCGCGTTCTGCTTGCGGCAAGGCCCTGCTCCCACAGCCGCCCGGCTGCCGCAAGGCAGGGAATCCCCTTTCACACCGCTCATCGCGCCAAGCGCCCTTTCCCTGGCTTATGAAATGGCCCTTATTTGCCCAGGGCCGTGCCGGCCACCCCCTCGCCGCACAGGGCAATGCAGCGCCAGTTGTTAAAGCCCGCGCCAAACCGCGCACGCCCCTTAAACACGTTTGCGTCGGTGTTGGGGTCGATGTCGCTTTTTACGGTCAGCCGCAGCCGGTCCACCCAGGGCAGGCACTCATAGTTGTCCTTAAACTGGCTGTCCATCATAAAAAAGTAGGGCTTGCCGCCAATCGACTGGGGCAGGTACGGCCAAACAATCACATTCCACAGCCCTACCTGGAAATTGATGGCGTTGTTGGCGGTATGGGGCTCCAGGTCGCTGCCCACTGCGGCAAACACCGCCCGCTTGAGGCTGCCGAGGTTCGGGATGATGATGGTATCCGGCGCAAGGTTCAGCAGGTTGCCGTCGTCGTCGGTAAACATCTGCATCCTCTCCTGCACCGTGTCCATGATCTCGGCCGAAAACGCCGCCTTAAACAGGTTGCTCTGATCCTTTGCGCCGCCCGTAATACTGGGATGTGCGGTACCAAACAGGGGCGTTTTGTCGGCGCTGGTGGTGTCGTACTGCCGCCCGCCGATTGCCGCCACAGTGCCAATGCCGCCTACCAGCAGCCCTGCGGCAAATTTCTCGCGGGTACGGCCGTAGCTGGTGGTAAAGATCGAAGCCCGGCTGCGGATCTTGCTCTGCTTGCCGTCCTCAATCATCTCCTGGGTCACCTCAAAGCTGCTCTTCCAGGTGGTCGGCTCAATCACCTTGCTGTAGCCCTCCTGCAAGCCGGTGCGGGGATAGGCGCCGTTCTCGCCCACGTCCTCAAAATCCCCCAGGCTGGTCTCGCTGGTATATTTTTCGGCATAGCTGCTGCTCGAGGCAAGGCTGTACACCCTGTCGATCACGCTGCGCTCCTCAAAGGCCTCCACCCCCTGCTGGATCACCGCCCGGATATGCTCCTGGCTCTTGCCAAACAGGCTGTCGTTTACCCCTGACCCCTTGCTGAAAATCATGCCCGCCATGCTGCGTCCACTCCTTTCTCAATTTCTCTCAGAGAAACCGGCCCAGCACCCGGCCGCCGGCCGCGTTTTCGGCCTGCTCCACCAAAAACACCCCGCCGGTGGCCGTGGCGGTCACCTGCAAGCCGTCGGTGTGCAGGGTCACCGCTGTGCCGGCCGTCGATATGGCGGCAGTACTGGTTGTCTCAAACACGGTGGTGGGCTGTACCCGGACCGCCGGTACAAGCCCGTCGCTGCGGGCGGGGCCCATCACAATGTGGGTGGGCTTTTCGGTTGCGCCCGCCTTGGCCAGCTTACCGCCCGAGAGCTTGGCCGCCATGCCCAGCAAAAGCCCGGCCCCCTCGGCTGCCGGCAGATACTCGACCGGCTCCACGTCGGCCAGGTCACGCTTATACACCTTAAACATCCGTTGCCTTTCCTCCTGTCCCTGTTTTGTTTTTTTGCCCTTTGCGGCAGGCAGCGCGGCCTCCCATAAGGGGCCTCCCTTTTCGGTTTTTCCCGCCGCCCGTGCCGCGTTTTTTCCCGTTTGTGCATCTGCTGTTTTTTTCAGCCGCCGGTCTCATCCAGATATTCTTGGTGGAACCTGCGGATCTCGGCCACGGTCCAGCGCGGATTGTACCGGCGATATTCCCGGATCTGTTCCTCGGTCGGCTCGCCCATATCCGGGGGCTGCCCGCCAATCTCCGCAAGATGCCGGTGCCCGCGCGCGGCGTTGATTGCGCCCTGCCGCCCCGCAGCGGCCTGCCGGCGGGTCAGCCGGTCAAAAAAAGCCAGCTTAAACGCCTCCAGCATCCCCATGCCCTTGTTCTGCCGCAACAGCCGCTGCATGTCCGGGTATTCGGGCGCGGCCGCCAGCAGCTCGGGGGTGCGCAGCTCGGGCGCAAGGGCCGCGATCCCGCGCATCGCCTCCTCCCGCTGCCTTTGTGCCCGCGCTGTCAGCGCTTCCTCGGCCAGCGCCGTTGTCTGGCGCAGCAACGGGCTGTCCAAAAGCAGGCCAAACAACCCGGCCGCATCCAGCCCCAGCCCCGCAAGCTGTTCCTCCAATGCCTGCTGCTGTCGTTTTTGTTTTGCTGCGTCGCCCATGCTTTTTTCAAATGCCGCGTCCGCCGCCCGCCCGGCGCCTGTGTCCCATTGGGGTGATCCATCCCCCGGCTT
This sequence comes from uncultured Oscillospiraceae bacterium, assembly GCA_910578965.1. Lineage (GTDB taxonomy): Bacteria > Bacillota > Clostridia > Oscillospirales > Ruminococcaceae > UBA7177. The sequence continues at coordinate 35,123 of CAJTSP010000006.1, read as the reverse complement.
TTCCGGCCCCGCCGGTTCCGGGGCCGCCTTCAGGCCGTCGCCGTCCGTTATCCCGGGGCCGGCCTCCTCCTGCATGCGGTCCGGCCCTCCGGGCATCTGCGTACCGGCCTGATCCGGCCCCGCTTCCGGCTCCGGGGCGTCTGCCGGCCCCAAAAGCAGGCCGCCCCGCTCCTCGTCCGTCATCCCTTCAGCTCCCCTCATTTGCCCTTATTGCCTCTGTCCCGCAGCACCTGGGGCTTTTTTGCCGTGCTGCTTTTGGGTGCTTTTACCACCATAGTGCCTTTGTTAGTCGTTTTCAGCTCCATCGTTTTCGCTCCTTTCTGTGCGGCAGCCCCGTAAAAACAAGGCTGCCGCCCCTTTGCCGCCTTGCCCCTGCTACCGGCCTTTTTCGTTTTCCTCCCGCCCTCCCGCCGCATTCTGCTGTTGCGGCACAAAAAAAGAAAGACAGTCCTGAGGGTTTTGCCCCCCGGCGTCTTTCTCTACGCTATATTCTATCCCCATTTTGGCGGAACTACAAGGAACCTGCGCTGCCCAGACCCCGAAAAGCTGGCCTGAAAACAGCCAACGCCGTTTCCCTGTCCCGGATTTACGCTATTGAAGGCCCACAGCAAACAGCACCAGCGCCAGAACGGCAAGGGTAGTCCAGCCAATATATCGCCCTGCTATCGCCAGGTCTGATGGCTCTGCATGGCCTGCATCGCGGATTAAAAAGCCCAGGTTCCAGCAAAACAGCTCATCGGCAAACAAGATCAGCAGTGCATTGAGGCCGCACACAAGCACAGCCCCAAACCATGCGGGCCATTCGCCCTTATGCGTTAATTCGGGGCCATCCATCAGGGCAAGGATCTCAGAGGCAGACGGCCTTGCCGGATCGATCACATTCCCATTTTCATCCCTCTCAATCCCGCCGCTGGTTATAGAGGTGGTGGTAAAGCCATAGGTGGTTCCATCCTCATTGTACAGCCAATACCCATTGTCAAACCTTAATAGGCCGCCCCGGAACAAAACGGAATCCCCCTCCAAAAGCTCAAGGCCGACCATATTCTCTGCCATCTCTTCGTTTTGCGGAACCGCCGTGGGGTCTTCCCTTGCCGTATAAGGCCCATAGGTCCTGTCCCCATACTGAAAGAGCACCGTCTTATCCTCCGATACCGTAAATCGCGCTTGCCGGCCTTTGAGCCTGCCGGAATAAACGGTAGACCCATCTTCTCTGCCCGGTACAAAAATAGTATCTTTATAGGCAAACCCAACCCGCGAAATGGTAACGGAATAAGCCGCCAAAAAGGCGGTTGCCATGATAAGCATACACAGTAAAATACCTTTTTGATAACGATCCAGGCTTTTGATCCTTTCCATTGCCTTGCCTCCCTTGCAGGTTCCGGTTATCGATCCGGCCAGCTTTCCGGTATGGCGTCACAAAAAGCGCAGGGACGCGGCAGAACATCCCGCTGCCCGGCCATCGTGCCACCCGCCCTGCGGGGTTTTCGGGCAAAGCTCCATCCGTTTGAGCAAAAGGGCCTTTCGCCATTTCTTTTGCTTTCCCGCCTGTCCCAAAACCATGCATGCCCTTGCCGGACGGTTTTTACCGGCCGGTTTTGTAGCTTTGGGCCAACGCCCGCAGGGCGGGCAGGCTGCGGCGCACCTTGCCGGTGTCGGTGCAATAGGCCATGCGGAAATACCCCTTGCAGCCAAAGCTGTCGCTGGGCACCAGCAAGAGGTCATATCGCTTGGCCCGTTCGCAAAAGGCTGCGGCGTCCTCCTCCAACGCCTTCGGGAAGATGTAAAAGGTACCGCCCGGCCGCGGGCAGGTAAAGCCCAGCGCGGCCAGCTCATCGTACAAAAGCCGCATGTTCGTCTCATACACGCTAAGGTCGGCGGTTTTTCCCAGCACCTTGGCAACCGCTAACTGGATCATACTGGGCGGGCAGTTGTGGCCGGTGCCGCGGCTGATCTGCCCGCAGACGTCGGCCAATATGTCCTCCCCCTCGCAGCCGGGACATATGGCCAGATACCCGATCCGCTCGCCCGGCAGCGAGAGGCTTTTCGAAAAGGAGTAGCAGGTCAGTGTATCCTTATAAAGGCAGGCCGTATACGGCGCGCTTACCCCTTCGAACAGGATTTCCCGGTAAGGCTCGTCCGAGATCAGGTAGACCGGCCGCCCCAGTCGGGCGCTTTTTTCCCGCAGCAGGTCTGCGAGGCCCTGCATACTTTTGGGTGAATATACCGCCCCGGTGGGGTTGTTGGGAGTATTGATGAGCACCGCCGCCGTCTTTTCGGTGATCAACGCCTCCAGTGAGGCAAGGTCAGGCTGGAAATCCGGCAGGCAGGCGGCGTACCGCAGCCTAAGCCCTGCCCCGGCCGCATACGGCCCATATTCCGGGAAGCAGGGCGCAAAGGTCACTACCTCGTCGCCCGGCTCGCATACCGCCCGAAACGCGTGGGCAATCGCCCCGGCCGCACCGCTGGTCATAAAGATGTGCCGGGTCTCATACGGCAGGCCAAACCGGTCCTTAAGGCTTTCGGCCACCGCTGCCCGTACCGAGGAAATCCCCAAACTTGGGCTGTAGCCGTGCAAGGCCACCGGCTCGGCCTCGGCCAGCAGCCGCCGCATCTCGGCGGTAAATTCCGCCGGGGCGGGCACCGACGGGTTGCCCAGGCTGTAGTCAAATACGTTTTCGGCCCCAATCTCGGCAGCGCGTGCCGCACCGTACTCCGAAACCTGCCGGATCACCGATTTATGCGAAAGCATCTCCTTATAATGTTGCGGGATCATACCTTGCCTCCCCCTGTGTCCCTTCGTCTGCCGCCGCCTGCCCGGAGCAGGCGGCCCGGCCTTGCGCCTTTTATCTTACCACCATCCCGCAAAAACATCAATGCAAAGCCGTTGGGCCGATGTAAGGGGGGGCGTCCTTGGCCAAAGCCGGGGCGGTTCCAGGATAAAAGGGGTTGATAAAGGGCCTGCCTCATGTTATATTCGGGGCAATAGACCATACTTTGGGGGGCTTTTGCCATGAATAAAATAACCTGTATCTGCCTGGGTGTAAAAAGTATGGAACGCGCAATCACCTTTTACCGGGACAAACTGGGTTTTCGCACAGATTGCAAGGAAAACAGCCCTCCTGTATGCTTTTTTGATACGCCCGGGACAAAATTTGAATTGTACCCGTTAGACCTATTGGCAAAGGACGTCAACCCCCACGATCCGCCCGTCATCGGCAGCGGATTCGGCGGCATTACATTGGCATATAATGTCGACAGTAAGCAAAAGGTCGACGAAGTGATTGAATTGGTGCGGGATGCGGGAGGGGGCATTGTCAAAGAACCGCAGAAAGCATTTTGGGGCGGGTACCATGCCTATTTTGCCGATCCGGACGGATATTTTTGGGAAGTTGTATGGGGCCCTGATTTCAAATATGATAAAAACGGCCTGCTGGTGTTATAATATCCGTCATCCGAAGCTCAAAAACTCCCGATCCATTGGGCGTCCTCCTTTACCGGGCGGGCGCCCGTTTTTTTGCATCTTCGCAAACGTCCCTGCCGGCCGCCCCTTTACTAGCAGGAGGAATCATCGCCGCCCCAAAAAACAGGCGGCCAAGTGAGGGTTTGAAGCCTTTTGCTCCTCAAGCTGGCCCCAATCGCCCCCGGCTTAGCCCAAACGGCGTAAACATCTTCTCACCCCGCCGCCAGCCGCACGCTCTGTGCAATGGCCAGCCGCACCGTGTCCGAAAACCCGCCGTAGTCCAGCTCCACCGCCGCATACACGCCTAAGGTGTTGTCGGCGCACAGGATGCCCTTCTGGTACCACCAGCCGTCCTTAAAGTTCTCCGGCTCCTGCCCGGCGGCCGGCGCTTCGGGGCCCGGCCCGCGCGGATAGGCCTCCCGCCCCACCAGGCAGGTGGCGATGCTCACGGTGTCGCTCCGAGCGATCTCCTCATAATCGTAATCCCAGCCCGCATGGGCCGCTATCATCAAAAACGCATATATTTTGCGCGGGTTCTCCACCGGCCAGTCCAGCGGCGCGGGCGCGGCAAATACGCTGCACTCAATCCGTCCCACCGTCTCGCCCCCGCGCAGGATCACCGCCCCCGCCGGGCCGGCCGTCCGCGCGCTCTCCGGCTCCTCGGGCCGCAGGGCGCAGCCCTCGGGCAGGGCCAGCCGCACCCTCACGCGGTTGCTCGCAATGCTGCTGTCGGTCGGCGCGCCGGTCGCAACCAGCTCGGCCTCCTGCCAGGCGTAGCCCTCGGGCAGCTGCGGCTCTTCCGGCAGCCCCGGCACCGTGTCGGCCGGCGTATCCCCCGCCAGCAGCCGGATGCTTTCGGCCAGCCGCAGCCGCTCCTCCTCGCTCAGGGCCCCGGCCCGCAGCTCGATCACCACAAACCGCCCCAACGCCCCGTCATGGGCAAGGACGCCCTCGTGCCCCGCCTGGGCGTGCCCGGTCGTCTCGCAGAGCAGCGCGCCCGCCGCCTGCGGGTCGCTCAGCATCGCGTCCCCCGCCGCCGGGCGGCAGCTCGCCTCATCCCAGCCAAAGCCGCCCGGCAGCGCCCAAAGCCAGAAGTAAGCCGCGTGGCTGCCGCCGCCGTAAAAGCCGTCCTCATCCTGCACCTGCCCGGCCGTAAAGCTGCCGTACTGCATGGTACCCACCCAGTCGCCGGCCGCATCGGTCAGGTTAAAGGGGGCCTCGATGCCGTTGCCGCTGGCAAAAACCTCCTCCCCCTCGGCCGCCGGACGCACCGCCCAGCCCGCCGGCAGCAAACAGCTCAGCTTCACCGCCGCATCCTCCCGCTGCCAGTTCTCCGGGCTGCCGGGTTTTTCGCACTGCATCGCAATAATTTTGTCCCCCGCCTCGTCAAACATCGGCGCGGCATAAGCGCCTGCGTTTGCGGCAAAGTCCACCAGCGTCTCCTGCCAGGGTCCCGCCGCGTCCAAAGCGCCGGGCCGGGAGGATGCCGCCATGCCCTGGGCGCTTTGCAGATCCCGCGGCGGCGCTATACAGGCGGTCACCGCACCCATCAGCCAGCTACCGGCCAGCACCAGCGCCGCCAGCAGGCAAAACAGCAAGCCCATCCGCCGCCGGGGCACGGCCGGGCCATTTACAAGGTTTTCAAACCGGCGGCGCATCCCGCTCCTGCCGCCCCAAAACCCGGTGCAGAGGGCCGAGCCGGCAAAGCCGCCTCGCTGCCGCTGGGAGGCCGCCGCAATAATTGCCTCGCCATAGCTGCGCCGCTGGGCAGGGGTGGCGTTTTGGATCGCCGCATCGTCGCAGGCCAGCTCCATCTCGGCCGAGGCCCGCCGCGCCATCCACCACACAAGGGGGTTGGCCCAATGCAGCGCACAGCCAACCGTAAGCAGCGCCTTAAAGGCAAGGTCATGCCGGGCAAGGTGAGCCAGTTCGTGCCGCAAAACCAGTACAAGATCCTCCTCCGTCCCATCCGCCGGCAAGGGCGGCAGGGCCAGTACCGGGTGTACAAGGCCGAGCAGTAGCGGGCCCTCCTCGCTCTGCACCAGCCGCACCGGCCGGTGCGGCCCAAGCGCCGCCGCCTCCCGCCGCAAAAGCCCCTGCTGCCGTTTGTCCGGCGGCAGGGCCCAGCGCAGCAACTGCCGCCGAAACCACAGATGCCCCCAAACCCGAGCCGCCAGCACCCCGCCACAGCCCACAGCCCAAACAGCAAACAGCCAACGAGCGGCCGTCGCCCGCCTGGCATTCGCCCCGTCCGCCGCACTCTCCGGCGCGGGGGCGGCCGACGCCTGCCGGCCCTCCGGCGGGGCTTGCAAATCGCCCGGTAGCCTTTGAGGCGAGCCTGCCAGCCCGGCCGCATCCAGGGCCCCGTCAGGCCCGGCCAGGGCGGCCCCGCCGGCCGGCTGCGTCTCACGGCCCTCCTCCGGCAGGGCAAAAACGCTCTGGACGGCCCGGGGCATCGGCAGCCGCACCAGCGCCGGCAGCGGCACCACCAGCACCAGCCGCACCGCCAGCACCAGCCAGACGGCGCAGAACCACCGTGCCGCGACCCTGCGGCGCAGAACCCTTTGGGCCAGCACCAGCAGCACCGCCGCTGCCGACGCCCCCAGCCCGGCCTGGGCCAGCCCAAGCAGCCAATTCTGCACCGTCATCCCTCAGCCTCCGTTCTGTCTTCCAGCTTGCTTAGCAGCCCCCGCAGTTCCTCGGCCTCCTGGGCCGAAAGGCTCTCGTCCCCGCATAGGCTTGCCGCAAGGCTGCGCAGGCTGCCCGCGTGCAGCCGCCGCAAAAAAGCCCGGCTCTCAAACGCCTTGTACTCCGCCTCTTCCACCAGCGCCGAGTAATAGTTGGTGCGGGTCGAACGGTCGCAGGCCACAAACCCCTTGCCGCCCAACCGGGTCAGGGTGGTCATCAGGGTCGAGAGGGCCCACGGCCTCCGTCCCTTAAGCTGCTGCTGGATCCAGGTAGAGGTCACCGGCTCCCCCGCCGCCCAGATTACCTGCATGATCTCCAGCTCGGCGTCGCCCAGCCTTTTGATTCGTTCCATTTTTTACCTCCCTTGGCGGCGGTTTTTTGGCCGTCGCTTTTCCCGCGCGGCTTTTGTAAAAACCCGCCCCGGCGGGCCGCATCCCATGTGGCCCGCTCTTGGCAGGGCTTTTTGCCGCATTCTTATCTCTTTGTATTATATTATACAATTGTATAATTCGGCTGTCAACCATTTTTTTGGCAAGGCCTGGCGCACGCCGGGGCGTTTGTATCTCAAATGCGGAAAGGCCCTGCGGCAGCCGCAAGGTTTTGCGTAAAAATAACGCTCTATTTACTTTTCTTGACGTCAAGAAAAGTAACAAAAGAACGCCGGGGGGTTCCGATTCCCCCCGGACCCCCTAAACGGAGACGAGGTCACTTCGCGGAGCGCCAATATCGCACCCCTTCGGGGATGCTTACATTTCTCGGCCGCCCCCAAGCCCGTGGGGCTCTTTGGCTCCGCTCCGTCATCATATTCTTTCATGCTCGCTGTTCGCTCGCGCCGGAAGCATCGCCGGATATGCTCTCATTCGGCAAGGCTGGGAAAGTACGGTTTCCGTTCGTGGCATCGCCAAGAAGAGGTGTGTTCGGGCAGGCAGGGAAAATACGGTTTCCTACGCTCGCTGTGCGCTCGCGTTTATCAGTATCACTGAAATGGTCAGATGCGGAAAGGTTGGAAAAATATCGCAACGCTCATAGTATAGGCACAAACGGCTGCGTTCGGCATGGCGGAGAATACCCGGATAACGGCTCGCTTCGTTCATATCACTGTACTGCTTCACTCTTTCCAGCCTTGTCACTCTTTTCAGCCCTGCCAAATAAAAACAGTTACCGCAGCGCAGGCCGGAAACCGTACTTTCCCAGCCTTGCCGAATGAGAGCATATCCGGCGATGCTTCCGGCGCGAGCGAACAGCGAGCATGAAAGAATATGATGACGGAGCGGAGCCAAAGAGCCCCACGGGCTTGGGGGCGGCCGAGAAATGTAAGCATCCCCGAAGGGGTGCGATATTGGCGCTCCCGAGGGGGCCCTCTCTTGGCATCCTTACGGATGCCAATTCACCTTGCTCCGCGCAGTGACCTCGGCTCCGTTAGGGGTCCGTCCGATGTTTCGCATTTTTTGCCAAACAGTTTTTAGAAGGCAAAAAATGCAGAAACATCGCATCCCTAACAAGGCCGAGGGCCTTGTTAGGGTGGGGCACATTATTAACCCCCCGGCGTTCTTTTGTTACTTTTCTTGACGTCAAGAAAAGTAAATAGAGCGTTATTTTTACGCAAAACCTTTCGGCTGCCGCAGGGCTTTTCCGCGCCTGAGATACAAACCCCATGTCGTGCGCCGCGCCTTTCCGCGCATGAGATACTAACCCCATGGCGTGCTGCGCGCCTTCCCGCATCCCGCGACAAACGCCCCCGCCAAACAAAAAAGCGCCCCGCCCTTTTAAGGGCAAAGCGCCTTTCATCCGCCGCATCCGGCGGTTTGTGCTCTCAAATCGGCTTTGCTTGTTTACCTGCTCAGCTTGTCTTTAAGCAGGCCGCTTGCCTTGAAGCCCGGGATCACCGTGGGCTCCAAACGGGACGAAACCTTGGTTTTTGGGTTGGTAAAGGCTTTTGTTTTGCGGGGCCGCATCTCAAACCGGCCAAAGCCGGCAATGGTTACCTTTTCCCCGGCCTTCAGCTGTTCGGTAATGGTATCAAACATGGTATCCATCACGGTTTCCACTACCCGGGCCTCCACCCGGGCCTCTTCCGCTACCGCGCTGATCAGTTGCGATCTGGTCATTTCGATCTTCCTCCCAAAACTGGTTTTTTCGCTCCTCTTTGTCACACACCTCGAAGCATATCCCATACTCTGTCCGGCCGCCCCTCTGCAAAAAGCTACCGAACCTCAATATACACTATAACAAATTCCTGCCCTCATTACAAGTGGCTTTTTATTTTTCACATTTTAAGGCAGGCCCCGCATCCCGGGCCCTACGGCAGCATGCCATGGCGCGTTTCCGAGCCCGGCCGGTATACATCCGGGCAAAAATGTGCTATACTGAAACCCGGCCGGCGCACCCGCGCAAAGGGCGGGGCCCGGCTGGGTTTCCCCGCTCCGTCCCCATTCCAAGCATCACGCGAAAGGGGGCCCGAGGTATGGGCCTGCTGGCAGACGCTAAAAACATCCAAAACAAAGATCCTGCGGCCAAAACGCTGGCCGAGGTCCTGTTTCTCTATCCCGGCTTCCATGCGCTGCTGTTCTACCGGGTGAGCCATTGGCTTTACCTGCGCCGGCGATTTTTTTTAGCCCGCACGGTCAGCCAGTGGGGGCGGGGCTTTACCGGCATCGAGATCCACCCCGGCGCGGTAATCGGGCCCTGCCTCTTTATTGACCATGGCATGGGCATCGTCATTGGCGAAACGGCCGAAATCGGCGCAAACTGCACCATTTATCATCAGGTCACCTTGGGAGGTACCGGCAAGGAAACCGGCAAGCGCCACCCCACCCTGGGCGACAATGTTCTCATCGGGGCGGGAGCCAAGGTACTTGGGCCGGTCTACATCGGGGCAAACGCCCGCATTGCGGCGGGCAGCGTGGTGCTTGGCTGCATCCCGGCCGGCGCCACGGCGGCAGGGGTGCCCGCCACGGTGGTTCGGATGAACGGCGAGCGGGTACGTCCCAGCGACGACCTGGATCAGCAGGACGTGCCAAACCTTTTGGGCGACAAGCTGGCCGAGTTGGACAGCCGGGTGGGCCGGCTGGAAATTTCCCAGCCCGGCGCGCGGCCCAGCTTCGAGGGCAGCGCCTACGACGATCTGTTCCACAGCCCTTCCGAGCCGCCTGCCTCCCCGGCCGGACAGCCGGGCCCGGGCATTGGGCACACCCCAAGCGTTCCCGGCGTTCCAAATGCCCCGGGCATTTCGGAATATCCTTATACCACCGGCATTCCCAAGGGGCCGCAAGGCCCAAACGCCCCTTAATCGCTCTTTGGTTCGTTTTTCGGCCGCGCCGCATCGGCGCGGCTTTTTTGCCGCCTTACCGCACGGCCTTCTTGCAAAGCCGGCCTATGCAAAACCGGTTCCTACAGCTTCTCTCACCGCGCAGGCCGGCGCGCCACAAGCCCCGCCCCGCGGCCTTGCCTACACCAAAACCTCCGCGCTTGCCCCGCCGCTTTTTTGCTTGGTTACGAGCACCTGCTTTTCGATCTGCTCCTTTAACAGCCCCACATGTGAGATAATGCCCACCAGCCGCCGGCCCTCTGAAAGGCCGCTCAGTACCTGTACGGCCTGCCGCAGGGATTCCTCATCCAGCGAGCCAAACCCCTCATCCACAAACATACTATCCAACTGCACCCCTCCGGCCGATGCCTGTACCTCATCCGAAAGGCCCAGCGCAAGGCTCAGCGACGCCTTAAACGCTTCCCCTCCCGAGAGGGTACGCACACTGCGCAGGGTAAGGTTATAATGGTCCAGCACGTCCAGGTCGAGACCGGTTTGGCTTCGGCGGCCGGCCGGCTCCTTCCGGCGGCATAGCTCATACTGCCCGTCGGTCATCCGCATCAGCCGGGTATTGGCCCGGGCTAAGATACGGTCAAAATAGGCTGTCTGCACCCAGGTCTCAAAGCTGATCTTCTCCCGGCCGGCCAACGTGCCGTCGGCCGTGTCGGCCAGTGCCTTCATCCAACCCCACCGCCCGGCCAGCTCTTCCAGCCGGGGCTGCAGCTCCTGCAAGCCGGCAAGGCACCGGGCATTCACCGCCCGCCGCTCGCTGTGTGCCCCTGCCCGGCTGCGCAGACTGCTCTCTTGCTTGCTCAACGCGGCCCTTTGGGCAGTAAGAGCTACGGTGTCCAAGGCGGCGCCCTCCTCCCTCCGGGCAGCCAACTGCCTTATCTTCTCCTCCTGGGCGGCCAACTGCTTTTCGCATTCGTTAAGCGCCTTTTGCGCCGCGGCCTGTGCATTGGCCTGCGCTTTCTGCGCGGCCTGCAGCGCCTTGAGGGCCGCGCCGGCTGCCGCCTCGTTTGGGTAGGGCAGCGTTTGGGTCAGCTCGTCCGTACGCCTGCGGGCCCCGGCAGCTTTTTCGGCCAACGCCGCAGCCGCCTCGGCGGCCTCCGTCAGAGCTTGCCGCAGAGCGGTAAGCCGCGCCTCAGCGTCCCGCGCCACCCGCTCCAGCGCCGGGCGGGCGTCCAGTTCCCTTTGGGCCGCAGCCAGGTCGGCCTCATGCCCGCCAATCTGCGCCTTAGCCTCCTCCAACAGCCCAGCCGCACGCTGCCGGGTCTCATCGGCCAGCGGATCCCCCGCCTCGCCCTGCGCGGCCAGCCGCCGGGCGGCGTCGGCCCGCTTTTCCCGTACCAAGGCCTCCCGCTCACCGGCGGTACGGCTGGCTGCCTCCCGTTTTTTTGCGGCCTGTCCCGCCTCGGCCTTGAGCCTTTTCAGCTCCTCCTGGCCGGGAGCGCCGGCCAGGAGCGGCGCGGGGCTGGGGTGCTCACATCCGCCGCATACCGGGCAGGGCCGGCCCGGCACCAGGCCGCTGGCCAGCACACCGGCCTGGGCATCCAGCCAGGCCCGGTTTGCCTGCTCGTACCGTGCCTGACCCTTCTCATACGCAAGGCAGGCCGCCCCATACTCCTGCCGGGCTGCCCCTGCCTGCCGGCAGGCCTCGCGCAGGTTAGCCAGCGCATCACACATTTCTGCCAGTTGATCCCGGCGGGCAATAACCGCCTGTAATGCCCCCAGCAGCTTTTGCACCCGTTCTCCCGCGCCCTGGGCCTTGTCCAGGGCGGCCCGGGCCATGGTTAGGTCCTCCCCGGCCTTTTTACAATCCAATTCCCGCCTTTCGCGGGCCTCCTGCGCCTCCTTGAGCTGCCGGCTCAGGGTGTCGGCCTCCCGCTGCGCTGCGCTCAGCCGGGCGTACTGGGGCATCAATGCCTCCAGCCGGGCCATTTCCGCCTGCCGGCCCCCGCTTTCCGCCTCCCGCGCTTGTTCGGCATCCAGCGCATCCTCAAGCCCTTTGCGTTTCTGTGCAAGGGCATCCCGTCCGGCCACGGCCGCCGCCAGCTCCCGCTCGGTCCTGTGCCGGTCTGCCGCCTCTTTGAGCTGTCTGTCCAGCACGGCGCCCTCGGCCTGGGTTTCGGCGGCAGCCCGTTCCAGCAAAGCGGCGGTTTTCCCGTCCTCCTCCACCCAGCGGGCCAAAGCTGCAATAGCCTGCCCAAGCGGCGCACATCCTGCGGCGGCAGCCCGCAGCAGCTCAGGCAACGGCTGCGTCCCGGCCTCCCGGGCTCCCCCCGACCCCCCAACAGCCTCCTGCTCCCCACTCTGCTCTTGCCGCGCATCCGTATCCTGCCGTACTACGCCGCTTTGCCCGCCCGGCTCGTCCGCTTGCTCCGGCCCCCCGGCCGGCGGGCCGGGATCGGCCCCTTCCAGATACTGCCGGGCGCTCCGGCGCAGCTCCTCCAGCTCCCGGCCCACCGCCAGCGAGGACTCCTTCAACCGGCCCTGCAGCGTTTGGTAGGGCTCGGTACAAAAGATCCGCCGGAAAACCTCCCGCCGCTCCTCGGTGGAAGCAAGCAGCAGCTTGAGGAAATCCCCCTGCGCAATCATTGCAATCTGAGAAAACTGTTCGGCCGTAAGCCCCAGGATCTCTTCAATCCGGGCGTCCACCTCCCGTATCCCTTCCACCAGCCGCCCGTCCGGAAGGGCCAGCCGGGCATCTGCCTTTTCGCGCACGGTGCCCTCCCCGCGCTTTTTGGGGCGCTCGTACTCCGGGTTGCGCCAAACGGTATACACCCTGCCGGCATAGGCAAACACCAGCTCCACAAAGGTCGGGGCCTCGGGCCGGGCGTATTTGGAGCGCAGCATCCCGCTTTCCCGGTATCGGCCGCTGGCGCGGCCGTATAAAGCAAACTTAATGGCGTCAAACAGGGTGGTTTTGCCCGCGCCGGTGTCCCCTGCAATCAGGTAAAGCCCACTGCCGCCCAGCGGCCGCAGGTCAAGGGCCGTCTTGCCCGCATAAGGGCCAAACGCGCAAAGGGTCAGCTCAAGGGGCCTCATCCCAAATCCCTCCTCGTCTTGTCGGCCGGCTTGCCGCTATCCCACCCCGTTTTTCCGGCGGGCGGGCTCATGTCTGCCATATTTCGCGTATCAGCTCCTCCACATATCCGGCCTGCCGGGGGCTCATTGGGCAACCGTTCTGGGCCTCGTACAGCCTCGCAAACAGCTCCAGCGGGCTTTGAGCCGGCGCCACGGGGCCGGGAGCCTGCCCGGCAGCCCGGGTACGGGCGTTGTCGTAATCCAGCTTCATCAGCAGCGGGTAGATAGCCCGCAGCCGGCCCACCGCGTCCGGCTGGTCCTCCTCGTCGGTCAGGGTGATGTGCAGATAGCACTCGGGCAGGCCGGTACCCTGGTAATAGGGGCGCGCGGCAAGCTCCTCGTATCGGCCGCGGATTTCGCGCATTGGGTGCAGCGGGGCCAGGGGCGCACAGCGCACCGAAACCTCCCCCTTAGCGCCAAAGCACACAATGGCGGCAGACTTTGCCTCCCCCGCCTCCGAAAACGAGTAGGCCAGCGGGGTGCCGCTGTAGCGCAGATTGCCGCCCACCGCCTGCGGCCGGTGCAGATGCCCAAGCGCCACATAGTCAAACGGGGCAAACACCGCACCGTCCGCCCCCTCGGCGCCGCCGGCAAACATTTCCTCCGATTCCGCCCGGGCCGAGCCTACCACAAACTGATGGGTCACCAACAGGTTGCGCACGGCGGGGTCAACCTGCATCCGGGCTACCACAGCCCGCATCGCGTCGGTCACCGTCCCGATCGTCTCGCCCTCAAAAAAACGGCGCACCGCAGCAGGGCGCAAAAAGGGCAGCAGGTACACCCGCAGCGGGCCATGCTCGTCCCACAGTTCTACCGGCTCCACGTACCCGTTGTATACGGGGGCCATGTGCACCCCGGCCGGGGCCATCAGCCGGCCGCCAAAGGCAAGCCGCTCAGGCGAATCGTGGTTACCGCTGATTACAAACACCCTCCCGCACAGCCCGGCCAGCCGCACCAAAAAGGCATCAAACAGCTCCACCGCGTCGGCCGGCGGAGCGGGCCGGTCATAGACGTCCCCTGCAATTAGTACCCCGTCGGGCTGCTCGGCTGCGGCAAGCTCCAGCAGCTTTTTAAGGATGTCGCGCTGGTCCTCCAGCATCGAAAACCCGTTCACCCGTTTGCCCAGGTGCAGGTCCGAAAGATGGATGAATTTCATGCCGCCCGCCTCCTTTTTGCCGCGCCGCCCGCCGCGGCCCCGCCTTGCCCATCCCGCCCACAAAGGGGGCGTACAGCAAAAAAGCACCGCTGGGCCAGCGGTGCTTTCCTGTTTTGGTGGGAGCGGGTGGATTCGAACCACCGAAGCAATTATGCAACAGATTTACAGTCTGCCCCCATTGGCCGCTCGGGAACACTCCCATATCCCCGCACATCAAATGAGTGCTTGATTATTATAGCAGGCCTATGCAGAAAATGCAAGAGGGGATTTTCGCTTTTTTCGTACTTTCATTGCGGAGCCGTGCAAAAGGGCACGGCCATACTGCGGCCCCTGCCGGCTCAAAAAATGTTCACAAAAAAACTATATTTCGCCGCCCGTTTTATGGTATAATGGATTTGTTCCTTTGATGCAGCGGGCTTGGCCTGCCGCAAGCCGGGCCGTTACACCATGCCGGCCTTTTTTAAAACGGGCGCCTGTCGTGCCGCGTGCCGAGGGGCGTTTCTTTTTTATATCCTCGGGGCCGTCAAAAACCCGCACCCGCCAAGGGCCGCGGTAAACACCGGGTTTTTGACGTCCCGATATCCGCATCCGGCGTGCGCTGTGCAGGTGCGAGCCCTTCGGGGCGGCCCGGCCGGGGTGCCGCCATCGCTTTGAAAAGGAGGCGTATGTACCATGGCAGAAGTATCCGATTATTCCCGCGTCACACCGGAAATGGAGGCGTTGGCCGGGCTGTGCCTTGCAAACAGCAGCATCGACCCCGCAGAGTATATTGCCCACGACGTCAAGCGGGGCCTGCGCGATCTGAACGGTGTCGGCGTGATGGCCGGCCTGACCGAAATCAGCGAGATTCGCTCCTCTAAAATGGAGGGCGGCAAAAAGGTGCCGATCGACGGCGAGCTCTACTACCGCGGCTACCCCATCGCCGACATTGTGCGCGGCTTTGTTGAGAGCGACCGGTTCGGCTTTGAGGAGACGGCATTCCTGCTCATGTTCGGCAAGCTGCCCACTCCGGCCGAGCTTGAAAGCTTTACCGCGCAGCTATCCTTTTTCCGCAGCCTGCCCACCAACTTTGTGCGGGATGTCATCCTCAAGGCCCCTTCTCAGGACATGATGAACACCCTTGCCCGCAGCGTGCTCACCATGGCCGGCTACGACGAGCGGCCGGACGACATCTCGCTGCCCAATGTGGTGCGCCAGTGCATGGACCTGCTGGCCATCTTCCCGCTGCTGGCGGTGTACGGCTACCAGGCGTTCAGCTATTACAAGGAGGGAAAAAGTCTCTTTATCCACGCGCCCCAGCCCGAGCTTTCCACCTCCGAGAACATCCTCGCCCTGTTGCGGCCGGACGGCCGTTATTCCAAGCTGGAGGCCCGGCTGCTGGATCTCTGCCTTGTGCTACATGCCGAGCACGGCGGCGGCAACAATTCCACCTTTACCACCCATGTGGTCACCTCCAGCGGCACCGACACCTATAGCTGCATGGCGGCGGCGCTGGCCAGCCTCAAGGGGCCGCGGCACGGCGGGGCCAACATCAAGGTGGTGCAGATGTTCGAGGATATGAAGCGGAAGGTCCGCGACTGGAAGGACGACGAGGAGCTGAGCCGCTATCTTCTGGGCCTCCTGCATAAACAAAACTTTGATAAGGCCGGCCTGATCTACGGCATGGGCCACGCGGTCTACTCAATCAGCGACCCGCGTGCAGGCATCCTCAAGGGCTTTGTCGAGATGCTCAGCAAGGAAAAAGGCTTTTGCGAGGAATACGCGCTTTACGCTGCGGTCGAGCGGCTGGCCCCGCAGGTTATTGCCAGGGAACGCAAAATTTACAAGGGCGTCTCGGCCAATGTCGATTTCTATAGCGGCTTTGTCTACCATATGCTGGGCCTGCCGGTCGAGCTGTACACCCCCATCTTCGCGGTGGCCCGGGTGGCCGGCTGGAGCGCCCACCGGATGGAGGAGCTGGTTAACATGGGCAAAATTATCCGCCCGGCCTATGCCTCGGTGCAGCCGGTACGGCAGTACATCCCCTGGAGCCAACGGACCTGACCGCGGCACAGGGCCCTGCAAGCCATCCCCCCCCCCCAAAAAAAACCGGCCTTTCGGGCCAGCCCGCTCCAAAGCAAAAGCGGTAAACGGGGGCCGCCCGTTTCTGCCCGGTCAGAGCCGGCGCCGCACAAGCGGCCGCACCGCCCCAAAAAAGATTCGGGTGCGGGATGCGGCACCCCTTGCGGCGCCGGCCGGGCCTTGCCCATATCCCCTATACCCTTTTTGAGCCGGCTGCCCAACGGGAATCCGCTTGCCAATCCGGCCGCTTTTTGTTATAATAAGTTTTGTTGGGCAAAATGCCCGGCATGCTGGCATAGCACAGTTGGTAGTGCGGCTGATTTGTAATCAGCAGGTCGGGGGTTCGAATCCGTCTGCCAGCTCCAAAAAGCCGCCAGGAAACGTTGTTTTCCCGGTGGCTTTTCTTTTGCTTTTGGGGGTTTGCCCGTAATGCGTTTGTAATGTCAAGGTAACTGCACTTTTTTGCGCCGCCAAACGATACGCCTGTGGGTTGGCCGCTTTTATTTCCTGCTGGGCGGTTATTGCCCAAAAGTTAATCAAACAGATTTAATTGGATGGGGCTACCCTTTTCCTCAAAACTATATAGGTACTCGAATATTTTTGCATTATCATGCAGGATACCGTTGCCCTCACATATTTGGTGAAATATTCCCATAAGCTCCTTGCTCTTTGGGCTTTTGATTTGATACTGCGTACCATAAACACGCATATACTTCTCCTTCATGTGTGGAAACAGCCGGTCTAATTGCTCATAAAAATATTCCCTGTTCCCCTCTCGAAGTGTCAGGCCCATTCCAAAGCAAATAACGCCATAAACCTTTGCCTTAATGCAATATTCTAAAACCCCTCTGATATTTTCTTCTGTATCATTGATGAAAGGAAGGATAGGGCAAAGCCAGACAACCGTTGGAATGCCCGCTTCATTCAGCTTTTTCAGGGCCTCAGCCCGTTCTTTTGTCGTGCTTACGTTTGGCTCAATTTTTTTGCACAAATTTTCGTCATAGGTAGTTAAGGTCATTTGCACAACACATTTTGTTTTGTTGTTAATGGATTGCAACAAATCCATATCCCGCAATACCCGGTCAGATTTGGTTATCAATGTAAAGCCAAAGCCATATTGATCTGCCAAGGCCAATGCTTTGCGAACATGCCCAAGCTTACTTTCAAGCGGGATATATGGGTCCGTCATGGATCCTGTACCCAACATACATTTTACCCGTTTGCGTTTAAGGGCATTTTCCAATAGCTCCACGGCATTTTCCTTCACCTCAATATCCTCAAAGGCATGCTCGATGTGATAGCAATTGCTTCGTGAATCGCAGTATATACAGCCATGAGAGCAGCCGCGATATAAATTCATTCCGTTTTGGGCCGATAAGATGCCTTTTGCATTTACAAAGTGCATAATCCTATCCTCATCTCAAGGTCATTTTACCGCATAGCGCAAGATGGTTTTGAGCTTGCTTTTTCCACCCGGTTGACATTGTTCAAATAAATTTCCCGATACCGTTTGGATTGCCCTTCCCGCTTATCATAATATAATTTTGAGCCGGAACAAGCACCCATGCCGGATTTTTTGCTTCGTAAAATTCTTTTTTCCTCTCCGGCAGCAAGGATTGATCCAGCACAAAATCCTGCATGATAAATATACCGCCGCCTTTTCCCTGCGACAGCATAAACAGGGATGCCGCAGGGAAAAGGTAGCGCTGATAGCGTCGATATGCCGGTATATTGTCCTTATTGAGCTCTCAAGCTTTTCGGCCAGCTCGGAAGCTGTAGATTTCCCTTTTCCAACAGGCAATGCACGATCCTGAACAATCTGCCCCGTCCCATATCGCTTCCTCCCAGGCTATATTGTATCACATAAGCCTAACAAACAAAACAGCCGTTATGTATTTGTGAGCTATTTCGGCCAGCATCTTGGCATGTGATCCTATCTCATAGAAAGCGGATATCCATGGCCGTATTTTCGCCCCTCTTCACGCTGCGATGCGCCGGTCAAAATTTTCTGCCAAGAAATCCCCTATGCCCTCTAAAGGTAAAAGGGCGCGGCAACGCACAGGGGCTGCGCCCATAAAAAAGGCGGGGCGCAGTCGCCATGCCCGGCTGCCATGTCCCGCCTTTTCTTATTTTTTCGTATCCTGCGCCCTCTTGCGGCACATGCAAAAAGCACACCCACTGCTCGCGTATACCTTATCTGTATGGCATGGCCATGTCCCCTTTGCCATTTATCGCCGTGCCAGGCCTTTGATTGCCGGATTTACTCTATGCCAAAAAGCCCAATACCGGCAGCTATATTTTCCTCCAAAGGCCGCTGCAATGCCGGCACGCCCTTTACGGCAAAGCCCAACCGGCAGCAATCATTTGCGTGGACCGAAAGGCTTGCCTCTCCGGGAGGGCGCCCCCTAAAGCCTTTGCTATGGCAGCCCAGCCGTCCCGTCTGCCTTTAGCCGCCCGTGCGCTCCCTCAATTCCCGCTGCAGGGCGCAAAAATCCGCAAGGGTCAGTTGTTCCGGCCGGGCCAGGGGCGCAAGTTGCGCCGCCTGCATCGCCGCTGCAACCACCGGCTTCGGCAGCCCCAGCCCGGTGCTCACCGCGTTTGCCGCCGCCTTGCGGCGCTGGCCAAAGGCCGCCCGGATCAGCCGGAAAAACCCGGCTTCGTCCGGCGTGTCAACCGGCGGCTCCTTCCGCAGCTCCAGCCGGATTACCGCACTCGTCACCTTGGGCGGCGGATAAAAGCTGCCCGGCTGCACCGCAAACAGCATCCGCGGCCGCGCGTAATAGCTCACCGCGCAGCTCACCGCCCCCGCTGCCCGGCTGCCCGGCTCCGCGCACAGCCGCTCGGCGGCTTCCTTCTGCACCATCACTGTGATACTCTCTATGGGCAGCCGTTCTTCCAAAAGCCGCATCACCAGCGGGCTGGTGATGTAATAGGGCAGGTTTGCACACACCGCCGCGCGCAGCCCGCCAAACTCCTGCCGGATCAGTGCCGCAAGATCCAGCTTCATCGCATCCCCCGGCACCACCCGCACGTTCCCACAGCCGGCCAGCGTCTCACGCAGGATCGGAAAAAGCCGCTCGTCCAGCTCGACGGCGGCCACCTTTGCAGCACGGGCGGCCAGCTCCCGGGTAAGCACCCCCACCCCAGGGCCGATTTCCAGCACGCCGTACCGTCCATCCACCCCCGCCTGTTCTGCCATGCGGGGGCAGATGCCCGGGTTTACGATAAAGTTCTGCCCAAACCCTTTAGACAGGGTAAACCCGTGCCGCCGGCACAGCGCCCGCAGCTCGGTCAGGCTAGTCAGGTTCGGTACATCCGGCCGCCGGCCCGCATTTGCGCCGTCTTCATCGGCCGGCCCCGGCACAGCCGTACTCCCCTGCACGCTCAGCCTCCCGGTTTCGCCCCTGCGGCGATGCTCCGGCCCGCTCATTCCCCTTCGCCGCCCTCGTCATTGTCGATGTCTTGCTCAGGCTGTGAGCTGGCCGGCCCCGAACCTGCCGGCCCGGGCTGAGCCGGCTGTGAGCCGGACGAAGACGGCTGCCCGGTAGCCTGGGCATAGGTAATCGAGCTGGCCAGCTCCACCGCGCGCTGCACCTGGGGGTCGCGGTCTAAGGTCAGGTCGTAGTAGGTCTGTTCCTCATCAGCGGTCAGCAGCACCTCAATGTCCGGCTCGATACCGACACCGTCAAAGCTGGTCAACTGGCCGGTAAGCAGCTTGGCCACCGTAATAACCACCGCACTGCCGTCCGAGAGCTTTTGCGGCGCGGCCTGGATGGTGCCCTTGCCAAGGGTTTTTGAGCCAATTAGCTGCGCCTTGCCAAACTCCCGCAGCGAAAGGGCAAACAGCTCGGCGCTCGAGGCAGTGGAACCGTTGATGATACAGACCATCGGCAGTTCCACCTCGCTTGCGCCGCTGGCCCCCAGCTCGGTGCGGGCGCCGTCCTTGGTTTCGGCAAAAGCAACCGGCCCCTCGGGAGCCAACAGGTCGATACAGTCCACCGCGGCGCTCAAAAGCCCGCCAGGGTTGTCCCGCAGGTCAAATATCAGGCTGCTCGCACCCGCGCCCTGGGCCTGCCGGATGGCATAGTCCAATTCGGAGGGGGTGTTGCTGCTGAAATTGCGAATCTTTAGGTATCCACAGCTACCCCCCAGCAGCTCGTACTCTACGGTGGGCGTCTCGTAGGCGCTCAGCGGAATGGACAGCTCGCTCGTCTCGTTCATAGGCGAGAGATAGGTCAGGTTGATGCTGGTGCCCTCCTGCCCCCGCAGCCGCGCGGCAACGACCTCCCGGGTAGACAAGGTCTTAACGTCGGTCCCCTCGATTGCAGTGATATATCCGCCGCGTTCCATCTCCATCTCGGCGGCAGGCGACCCGTCGTATACCTTGATGATCTTGGCGTATCCGGAGCTGTCCTTTACTACCTCTACCCCAATGCCGACCAGTACCCCGTTCTGCACGTCCAGCAGCTCGCTGTAAGCCTTGGCTGTGTAATAGGTGGCATAGCGGTCGCCGGTGCCCAGCACATACCCCGATGCGATGGTGTCCGAGAGGGTCTCGGGGTTGATCTCATAATAGGCACTGGCACGTACATAGTTATCGATCTCGGCCAGCTTGTCGTACATGGTAGCCTTTTCCTGTACGGCGGTCACCGTGCGGTCGTACAACTGCATGGCCAAAATCATCGTAATCGAAAAGGTAACCGTCATGGCGATGATGGCAATCGTAATGGCCAGCCCCACCGAAATTTTTTTGTTCATACGCATTGCTCCCCGTCTCGGATAAAATGGCAAACCGCGCTCAAAAAGCCAGCAACTGCCAAATAAGGCCCCCTACCACGCTGCCCAGCATCAGCGCGGCCAGCAAAAGGCATCCGGCGCGCACCCAAAAGCTTTTATCCTTCATTTATTTTCCCTCATATTCCAGCTCCGGCAGGGCAGCAAGCCCCCTGCGGCGCCGTTTTGTACCGGGCAGCCCCGGCTTACGAGCTGAAATATCCCATGGGGTTGGTACGCCCGCCGTTGACCCGCACCTCAAAATGCAGATGGTTCCCAAACGAATAGCCGGTGTTGCCCACATAACCGATCACATCCCCCTGCTGCACATAGTCCCCTGCCGAGCAGGCCCGGCTGGACATATGGCCGTAGATGGTGGACATACCGCCGCCGTGGTCAATCACCACATAATTGCCATAGCTGTAGCGATGGTCGTGCCAGCCGCTGATCCGTACCGTGCCCTCAGCCGCAGCATAGATGGGGGTGCCGGCCGGTGCGCCGACATCCACCCCCCCGTGACCCCCGCCGTAATACTGGGTAATGCGGTTGGAGCTGGTAGGCCAGATAAAGGTGCCGCTCAAAAACACCGGGTTAAAGCTCGATGCGGTGATCGAACGGATGTAATCGTCAAACTCTTTTTTTGCCTGCTCATAGGCGGCCTCGGTAGCGTCGATTTCCACCTGCTGGGCCTGCTCCTGCGCCTTGGCCGCGCTGATGGTCTTGTCCGCTGCCTGGATATTGCCGGCGAGCTCGGCCACCTTGGCCTCCATCTCGGCCCTGTCGGCCTCCAACTGAGCCATTTCCGCATCCAGCTCGGCCTTCTGCTCGTTCAGCTCGGCGCGCTGGGCCTTCATAAAATCCAGCACGCTTACCTGTTTTTCGCTCATCTGCTGCAAAACGTCCGAAAAGGTCAGCAGCTCGTACAAGCTCTCGGCGCTGGCCAGCATAGCCACCGCACCAGAATCGTTCATAATCTGCATCGCGACCATCTGATCCTTAAATTCGTCCCAGCGGGTATCGATCTCGGCCTGCTTTGCCTCGATCTCGATCTTTTTCAGGTCGATCAGCCGCTGTGTCTCGTCGATGGCCGCCACCAGGGTTTCGATCTGCTGCCTTAACAACTGCTGCTGGCGCTGCAGACTCTCCTTCTGGGCCTGGGCGCTCTGGCGCTGGGCCTGGATGTTCTGCATCTCCTTTTTTTCCTGGGCGAGCTGTTCCTCCAGCTCCTTGTATTTGTCCCGCAGCTCGTCGCTCTTGTCGTCCGCCCGTACCATACCGCCGCCCAAAGCGAGGGCCAGCACCACAAGGGCCAGCAGCGCCGCCAGAAACCGCAGCCTGCGGCCGGTTTTCACGCCCTGCGTATACACGCTGCACGCCCCCTTATACCTTGAGATACTTACGCACCGAGATGGCGCTGCCCAGGCTGCCGATCAGCACGCCAAAGGCAAAGAAGCCGCCCAGCACAACATACCACACGGCCGACACCGGCAAAACGCTGCTCGCTGCCACCTGCCGCCAAACGCCGGGCGCTTCGCCCGCAAAATGCAGCAGCGCCGCATAGCCGCCCAGCACCAAACCGCCGGCCAGGGCCCCGGCCAGCAGGCCGCTGGCCATCCCCTCAATAAAAAAGGGCAGCCGGATAAAACCGTTGGTGGCCCCGACATATTTCATGATGTTGATCTCCCGCCGGCGGGCAAACACGGTGAGGCGAATCGTGTTGTGAATTACCACCACGCTCACCACCCCCAGCATCACCACCAGCGCCCAGCCGCAAAAATTCACCGCGTGCTGGATGCTGACAAACATGCTGGACATATCGGTGGGTGCGCGCACCCGGTCCACCCCCTCAATGGCCTCCAACTGCCCCACAATGCTGTCGAGGTTTTCCAGGTCGGACACCACCACCCGGTAGTTGGCCCTAAAGGGGTTTTCGTCCCCCTCAAAATCCTCCCAGAGGTCGGCATATTCCTCCATGTAGCCCTTATACAGCTCAAGCACCTCGTCGCCCGAGACATAACTCACCTCGGCAATGCCGCTGATCGAGCGGATACCGGCATCTACCGCCGCAGCCTGCTCAGGGCCAAGGCCCTCGGCCAGATATACCACCGACTCGTTTTGGTCGCCCAGGTAAGCCACCACACTGTTGACATTGGCGCTGAAGAGCCCCGCAATTCCGGTAATAATCAGGCAGGCGGTCAGCACACCCACGCTGGCAAGGGTCATCAGCCGGTTGGCCCCCATGCTGTGCAGGCCCTGCCGGGTCAGGTATTTAAAGCTGGACCAATTCACAGCCGCACCTCCCCCGGGATCTCGGTATCCCCCACCACGCTGCCGTGGTCGATGGTGACCACCCGCTTGTTGAACCGGCGGGCCAGGTCGTGCTCGTGGGTCACCACTACCACCGTGATACCCACCGAGTTGATGGCGGTCAGCAGCTCCATCATCTCAAGGCTCAGCTCGGGGTCGATGTTGCCGGTGGGCTCGTCCGCAATAATTAGCTGCGGGCTATGTACCATCGCACGGGCCAGAGCCACCCGCTGTTGCTCCCCGCCCGAGAGCTCCTCGGGCAGCCGGTCCAGCTTGCCGCCTAAGCCCACAAGGTTCAGCACATACGGCACCCGCTTTTTGATCTGCCGCTCGGGGATGTTGGTCACCCGCATGGCAAAGGCAACATTCTCGTAGGCGGTCATGGTGGGGATAAGCCTGAAATCCTGGAACACTACCCCCATATTGCGCCGCAGGTAGGGCACCTTGCGCTCGCGCAGCGCGCCCAGATCCTGCCCGTTGATGTACACATGCCCCTCGGTGGCCTTTTCCTCCCGCAGGATAAGCTTTAAAAAGGTGGATTTGCCCGCACCGGAATGGCCCAGCACAAACACAAACTCCCCCTTGTTGATGTGCAGGCTCACATCGTTGAGCGCGATGTTCCCGCCAGGGTATATCTTTGTCACATGGTCAAAAACGATCATTTCCGCTCCTGTTTTGTCGAATGAATGGCTTTCCTTTTCGGCGCCTAAAAAACAGTGTCTCAAAAGGCCGGGCCAGGGCGGCCCGGCCGTAGTTTTTCACCTGAGGCCTCACAGCAAGGCCTGCTTGTCCGGCCTGCCCCTGCCGGGTGCTTTTGCGCAAAAGGCTGCGCACAAAGCTCCCCGCCCCGTTTAATACTTCGCGGGGTTCGCCGAGAGGTATTTTTTCACCATCAGCGCCACCTTGAACACAATCGCGTCGTCAAACTCCCGCAGGTCCAGGCCGGTGAGCTTTTTGATCTTTTCCAGCCGGTATACCAGGGTGTTGCGGTGCACAAAGAGGCCGCGGCTGGTCTCGGATACGTTGAGGTTGTTTTCAAAAAAGCGCTGGATGGTAAACAGGGTCTCGGCGTCCAGGCTCTCGATGCTGCCCTGGCGGAACACCTCTTTCAAGAACATCTCGCACAGGGTGGTGGGCAATTGGTAGATCAGCCGGGCAATGCCCAGATGGTCATAGCTGATAATCGACTGCTCGGTGTCAAAGACCTTGCCCACCTCCATGGCGATCTGGGCCTCCTTAAAGCTGGTGGCCAGGTCTTTGAGGTTGGCAATGGGGGTACCGATCCCCACCACCGCCTTGATATAGTGCTCGCCCGCAAGGGTATCCACAATGCTGCTGGCCAGCTTTTCGATGTCCCTCTGGTCAATGCCTCGGCGGATCTCCTTAACCAAAATCGTGTCGGTCTCGCTGATATTGAATACAAAATCTTTTTGCTTATCCGGGAACAGCCCGCTCACCACATCGTAGGCCGAGATATCGCTGCCGCTGGTCACCCGGATCAGCACCACCACCCGCGAGACATCGGTGGCAAAGTGCAGCTCCCGGGCCTTGGCATAGATATCGCCGGGCAGGATATTGTCCAGCACCACGTTTTTGATAAAGTTGACCTTGTCGTACTTTTCGTCGTGGTACTGCTTGATGCTCTGCAAACTGATGGCCAGCAGCCCGGCATACCGGCCGGCCAGCTCGTCCACCCCTTCCACAAACACCGCATAATCGTTGTGCTTGTTGGAGCTGAACTGATGGTACGACCAGCCGCCCTGCACAAAGGCGTCGCCGCCGTCCATGCGCTGGGCCGCAAACCCGTCCCGCACCTCGCCGATCAAATTGAGGTCCGAGCAGGAGATCACGGTGCCGGTTTCATCCACCACGCCCACTGCACGGTCGATGGCGTCCTTCATCTGGTACACTACGCCCTGAAACACTCGGTTAGCCATAATCTCTTCCCCTTTTTGTCCGTCCGGCAAGGGCCCCCAGCGGGCCACCGGTTTGTGTTTGTGATTTTCAACAATTACAAACTCTGCTACTGTATAGTTTACACAATAGAATTTACTTTTGCAACAGTTTTCAACAAAAAAGGAAGTTCTTTCTTGTGTATTTTGGGTAGTAGCGGTAAATCAGGGGAATTTTGGCTCTATAAATCCCCATTTTATCCGCAAAATGTGTTGATTTTTTGAAAAAGCCGCAAATTTCCCGTTTCTTTCCGCTGGGAAAATTTCCCAGGCCTCCGGCCCGGCTCAAGGCGTTTGCGTCCGGGCCAGCAACCGGCGCTCCTCGGGGGTAAGCGGCCGGAAATCCCCCGGCGCAAGCCCCTCGTCCAGCCGCACCCCGCCAATGGCGGTGCGGTGCAGGGCGTTCACCCCCGCGCCGTATACCCCAAACATCCGCTTGACCTGGTGGTAAACGCCTTGGGTAAGTATTACGGTACAGCAAAAGGGGTCGGCCGCGTTTGGCAGCAGGACGGCAGGCTTGAGGGCGGTACCGTCGGCCAGGGTTACCCCGGCCGCAAAGCCCCGGGCCATCTCCTCGGTCGCCGGGGTATCCAGCATCACCTCATAGGTTTTTGGCACATGCCGCCGGGGGCTCAGCAGGGCATGGGCAAAGGGGCCGTCGTCGGTCAGCAGCACAAAGCCGGTGCTGTCCTTGTCCAGCCGCCCGGCCGGAAAAAGCGCCCGCCGCGGGCATGCCGGCCGCACCAGGTCCACCACGGTCAGGCCGCGGCCGTCCTCGGCGGCGCTCAAAACCCCGGCGGGCTTGTTCAGCATGAGATATACATATTCCTCATACGCCGCCGGCTTTCCGTCCACCCGCAGCTTTTCGGCCCCGGTCAACCGGGCGTCCGCTTTTTTCCAAACTGAGCCGTCCACCGTCACCCGCCCGGCAGCAATCAGCGCCCGGCTCTCCTTGCGGGTGAGGCCGAGCGCCACGCTGACCGTCTTGTCCAGCCGCACGGCCTTATACTTCCAGGGCCGCGGTCTGGCCCAGGGCCTCGGGATTTGCAGCCAGCAGCGGGTAGATAACCTCCTCCAGGTATTCCTCCACCTGGCTTTGGCTGCGGCCTGTAAATGCCTCCGGGCGCAGCTCGGCCTCAAGCTCCTCCCGGGTAAGGCCAAAGGCGGGGTCGGCCTCAATCCTCCCGAGCATATCGTTGGGCCTGCCCTCCTGCTTCACGGTGGCGGCCGCCGCAACGGCATGCCGGCGCAGCCGCTCGTGCAGCTCCTGGCGGTCGCCGCCCTTTTTCACCGCCCGCATCATGATGTTTTCGCTGGCCATAAAGGGCAGCTCGGCCATTACCCGGGCGCGCACTACCTTGGGGTAGACCACCAACCCGTCGCAGATGTTGAGCAGCAGGTTGAGGATCGCATCGGCGGCCAAAAAGCCTTCGGCCATCGCCACCCGCTTGTTGGCCGAATCGTCCAGGGTGCGCTCAAACCACTGGGTACCGGCGGTAAAGGCCGGGTTGAGCACATCGGCCATGAGATACCGCGCCAATGCGCAGACCCGCTCGCTTCGCATGGGGTTGCGCTTGTAGGGCATAGCGGAGGAGCCGATCTGGTGCTTTTCAAACGGCTCTTCCATTTCCTTAAAGTTGGCCAAAAGACGCAGGTCGGTAGCCAGCTTCATGGCGCTCTGCCCAATACCGGAAAGGGCCGAAAGCACCATCGCATCCACCTTGCGGCTGTAGGTCTGCCCGCAAACCGGCACGGTCTTATCAAACCCAAACTGGGCCGCAACATCGGCCTCCAGCGCCTTGACCTTTGCCTCGTCCCCCTCAAACAGCTCCATAAAGCTGGCCTGGGTACCGGTAGTACCCTTGGCCCCGCGCATGGCAAGGGCCGACAGCCGATGGTCGATCTCTTCCAAATCCATATACAGCTCATTCATCCAGAGGGTGGCCCGCTTGCCTACGGTGGTCAACTGGGCGGGCTGGCCGTGGGTGTAGGCAAGGCAAGGCATAGCCTTGTATTCCTCGGCAAACCTTGCCAGCAGGGCCAGCACCCCAACCAGCTTTTTGCGCACCAGCAGAAGGCCCTCGCGCATCACCAAAATGTCGGTGTTATCCCCCACATAGCAACTGGTGGCCCCCAGGTGAATAATCCCCTTTGCCCCCGGGCACTGCAGGCCATAGGCGTACACATGGCTCATCACGTCGTGCCGCACCTCTTTTTCCCGCTGCACGGCATCCTCATAATTGATATCGTCCAGGTGTGCGCGCAGCTCGTCCAACTGTCCGTCGGTAATGGCGAGGCCCTGCCGTTGCTCGGCCGAGGCCAGTGCAAGCCAGAGCCTGCGCCAATACCGGAACTTATTGTCCTCCGAAAAGATATACTGCATCTCATCCGAGGCATAACGGGTGGAAAAGGGCGAAATATAACGGTCATGTGACATGGTTTCATCTCCTGATCTGGTTTTATGGCAAACTCCGGTTTTTACCCCAAACGCAATCCCGATACAAAAAGGCCCTGCCGGCGCCGAAAATACTGCATAAAAACACCTCTTCCGTCTGCTTTTCCTGAGGTTAAGAAAAGCAGCAAAAGAACCCTGGGAATCCCGCCCCCAGATTGGCCAGCCCCTGCACGTTTGCCGCGCCCCGGCCTCTCACAGCCCAAAATACGCAACTCCCCCCTCAAACAGGGGCATGTCGGCGTTGCCGGGCACATTTTTGTAGAGCCCCGCGCCGCACCGCTCGGTATGGCCCATCTTGCCAAGCACCCGGCCGTCCGGGCTGGTAATTCCCTCAATAGCCCAAACGCTGCCGTTGGGGTTTACCGTAAGCTGCATGCCCGGCGCCCCGTCCAGGCCCACATACTGAGTGGCGACCTGCCCGCGCCCGGCCAGCTCCTTCAGCAGCCGCGGCCCGGCCACAAACCGGCCCTCGCCGTGGCTTACCGGCACGGTGTACACCTCGCCCGGCTCGCATCTGCAAAACCAGGGGCTTAAGGAGGAGGCCACCCGGGTGCGCACCAGCATGCTCTGGTGCCGGCCGATGGTGTTGTAGGTAAGGGTAGGGCTTTGGGCCGTGAGCGGGCAAATTTCGCCATAGGGCACAAGGCCCAGCTTGATAAGCGCCTGAAAACCGTTGCAAATGCCCAAAATCAGCCCGTCCCGCTTTTGCAGCAGTTCGGCCACCGCCTCGCTGACCGCCGCCGAGCGGAAAAAGGCCGTGATGAACTTGGCGCTGCCGTCCGGCTCGTCCCCGCCGGAAAAGCCGCCCGGCAGCATCACGATCTGGCTTTGGCGGATGGCCTTTGCCAAGGCCGCGCAGCTTTCGGCCACCGCCGCCGGGGTAAGGTTTTGCACCACCAGCACCTGCGGCTCGGCCCCCGCCGCCCGGAAGGCCCGCGCGGTGTCGTACTCGCAGTTGGTGCCGGGAAAGACCGGGATCACCACCCGCGGGCGGAGCCGCCCGAACAGCGACCCCCGCCGGAAAGGCTTAGGCCGGGCGTTCTGCCAGGTCAGGGTGGGCGGGGCCTCGTGCTGCGCGGCATTTTCGCTGTTCTGCTCCTGCGCGCCGGGTTCGCCCTTTTCCTCCGGGGCGTTTGGCAGACGGCGCCAGGGTGTCACCGGCTCCAGCCTTGCCTGCCACACCTCGCAAACCGGGCCCAGCTCCACCGTCTCGCCGCCCGCCGCAAACTGGTACGCTGCGGTG
Organism: uncultured Oscillospiraceae bacterium; assembly: GCA_910578965.1. Lineage (GTDB taxonomy): Bacteria > Bacillota > Clostridia > Oscillospirales > Ruminococcaceae > UBA7177. The sequence goes on along the minus strand of CAJTSP010000006.1, from coordinate 6,634 downwards.
GTACGGCCCAGCAGCTCGCCCGCCGCCGCCCCGTCCGCCAACTCCAGCACAAAACTGCCGTAGGCAGGCTTAAACAGTGCGTCGACGCCTATGCCGTCGGCCAGCGCAAAGCCTAACCGGTTGCCCAGCCCCATCTTAAAGAGACAGGCCATCACCCCGCCATAGCCCGGGGTGGCCGCCGCCAGCACCTTGCCCCCGGCCATCAGCCGGCCCACCTCGGCATATACCGCCAGGAGGCTGTCCGCGTCGGGGCACAGAGGGTCGGTATATTGGGGGCGGAGCAGCACCACCGCGCTTCCCGGCTTTTTGAATTCGGGGCTGTGCACCTCGCCTACCCGGCCGATACCGGCCGCAAAGCTCACCAGGGTAGGGGGCACGTCCAGCTTCTCAAAGCTGCCAGACATGCTGTCCTTGCCGCCGATGGCCGCCAGCCCCAGCCCCAACTGTGCCTCCAGCGCGCCCAGCAGCGCCGCCACCGGCTTGCCCCAGCGCGCAGGGTCGGCCCCTAAACGCTCAAAATATTCCTGGAAGGTCAGGTGGATGCTGCCCGGTGCAAACCCGGTGGCCACCAGCTTGGAAACGCTCTCCACCACCGCCAGGTACCCGCCGTGCCAGGGGCTTTTTTCGGCAATGTGTACCTCAAACCCCCAGGCCATACCGCTGCAGGTGGTGGTCTCGCCCTCCACCGGCAGCTTGGCCACCATTGCCTGGGCCGGGGTCAACTGCCACCGCCCGCCAAAGGGCATCAGCACGCTGGCCGCGCCAATGGTAGAGTCAAACCGTTCGGCAAGCCCCTTTTGGCAACAGACGTTCAGGTCTCCCACCAGCGCCGTGAGCCTTTCGGCCAGCGTATCGCCGGGCCATTCCGGGATGAACAGCTCGCCCGCCTCCACCTTGACGTCGGCGTGCTTTTCGGCCCCGTTGGAGCTCAGAAAATCCCGGCTGATGTCTACAATGGCCTCGCCGTCCCAGCGCATCACCAGCCGCGGCCGTTCGGTGACCCGGGCCACCACCGTGGCCTCCAAGTTCTCGTTGCCGGCCAGCTTCAAAAACGCATCCAGGTCTTTGGGCGAAAGCACCACCGCCATCCGCTCCTGGCTCTCGCTGATGGCCAGCTCGATGCCCGAAAGCCCATCGTATTTTTTTGGCACCGCATCAAGGTCGATTTCCAGCCCGTCGGCCAGCTCGCCAACAGCCACGCTCACCCCGCCGGCCCCAAAATCGTTACACCGTTTGATCAGCCGGGCAGCCGCCGGGTTGCGGAAAAGCCTTTGCAGCTTGCGCTCCTCGGGGGGATTGCCCTTTTGCACCTCGGCCCCGCAGGCTTCAAGACTGCCGCGTTCATGCGCCTTGCTCGAGCCGGTAGCGCCGCCGCAGCCGTCCCGGCCGGTACGCCCGCCCAGCAGCACCACAAGGTCGCCGGGCAGCGGCGCCTCCCGCCGCACATTCGCCGCCGGGGCCGCGCCCACTACCGCACCGATTTCCAGCCGCTTGGCCGCATAGCCCGGGTGATAAATTTCCTCTACCAGCCCGGTGGCAAGCCCCACCTGGTTGCCATAGCTGGAGTAACCGTTTGCCGCGCCGATGACCAGCTTGCGCTGGGGTAGCTTGCCGGGCAGGGTTCCGCTTACCGGCGCCAAAGGGTCGCCCGCGCCGGTGACCCGCATGGCCTGATAGACATAGCTCCGGCCGGAGAGCGGGTCCCGGATAGCCCCGCCGATGCAGGTGGCCGCCCCGCCAAAGGGTTCGATCTCGGTGGGATGGTTATGGGTCTCATTTTTGAACAGAAAGAGCCACGGTTCCTCTTTGCCGTTTACATCGCAGGTGATCTTTACGGTGCAGGCGTTGATCTCCTCGGATTCGTCTAGGTCGTTCAGCTTCCCGTTTGCCTTAAGCGCCTTGGCCCCGATGGTGGCAAGGTCCATCAGGCATACAGGCTTTTGCCGCCCGGCATAGAGCGCCTTGCGCAGCCCCAAATACCGCTGGAAGGAGCGGGCGGCCAGACTGTCCTCAAGCTCCACCTTGTCCAGGATGGTGCCAAAGGTGGTGTGGCGGCAATGGTCGCTCCAATAGGTATCCAGCATGCGGATCTCAGCCAGGGTCGGCTCGCGCCCCTCACCCTTAAAATACGCCTGACAGCAGGCAATGTCCGCCTCGTCCATCGCAAGGCGTTTTTCGTGCCGGAAAGCGGCAAGGCCGGCGGCGTCCAGCGCGCAAAAGCCATGCAGCACCTCTACCGGGCCGGGCGCCGGGTAGCTTATTGCAAGGCTCCCGGGCTTTTTCAGCCCGGCCAGCCGCGCCTCCACTGGGTTTATCACATATTTCTGGGTGGCCGCAATGTCCGCCTCGTCGAGCTGCCCCTCCAGCAGGTAGACCTTTGCGGTGCGCACGGCCGGCCGCTCGCCCTGGCTGATGAGCTGGATGCACTGGGCAGCGGATTCGGCCCGCTGGTCAAACTGGCCAGGCAGGTACTCCACCGCAAACACATGCTGCGCCGCCGGGCATTCGTCATAGCAGTCGTCCACCGGCGGCTCGCCAAACACCGTGTCGCGGCAGGCCAAAAACAGCTCCTCGCTGATACCCTCCAAATCGTAGCGGTTCAGTATACGCAGGCTTTCAAGCCCCGTAACCCCCACAAGGGTGCGCAGCTCGGCCGCAAGGCTGTCGGCCTCCTGCCGGAAAGCGGGCTTTTTTTCTACATAGACGCGATAGACCATCGTGTTGCTCCTTTTATCGTTCCAGGCAAAAATACGCCTGTGGGAGGGCCTTCAGAGGAAGCTGTGGCGGGCTTTTCAGAGGGCCTTCAGGGCACGCCTGCCAATGTCGCTGCGGCAGTGCATCCCCTCAAACGTGATACGGCCGGCTGCGGCATACGCTTTGCCCAGCGCCTCGGGCAGGCTGGGCGCGGTGGCGGTAACCCCCAGCACCCGGCCGCCGTTTGTTGCAAAGCCGCCCTCCTTTTGGGCGGTTCCGGCGTGGTAAACAGCCACATCCGCCTCGCCCTCCAGTTGGCCGTCGGCAGCAAGGCCGGCAATCGGCTTGCCCTTTTGATAGCCTTCGGGATACCCGCCCGAGGCCAGCACCACGCAGGCGGCAGCGCCGGGTTTCCAGCTCACCGGTACCTCATGCAGCCTGCCTCCGGTAACGGCCAGCATAATCTCCAAAAGGTCACTGTCCAAAAGAGGCAGCACCCCCTGGGTTTCGGGGTCGCCAAAACGACAGTTGTACTCAATGACCTTAGGCCCATCCGGCGTCAGCATCAGGCCAAAGTACAGGCAGCCCTTGAAAGGGCAGCCCTCGGCCTGCATGGCCTGCACGGTGGGCAAAAAGATCTCGTCCATACAGCGGGCTGCAATACCGGCCGTATAATAGGGGTTTGGCGCAACCACACCCATGCCGCCGGTGTTAAGGCCCTTATCGCCGTCCAGCGCGCGCTTATGGTCCATGCTCGAGACCATCGGCACGATCACCCTGCCGTCGGTAAAGCTCAGCACCGACACCTCGGGGCCGGTCAAAAACTCCTCCACCACCACCCGGCTGCCGGACGCGCCGAACTTTCCCTCCACCATGATCTCGTGCAGGGCATCCCCGGCGGCGGCCTCGTTTTCGCAGATCAGCACCCCCTTGCCCAGCGCAAGGCCGTCCGCCTTGACCACCACCGGGTACCGCCCCTGCCGCCGGATGTAGTCCATCGCCTTTTGGGGGTCCTCAAACACCTCATAGCGGGCGGTGGGGATGCCGTATTTTTTCATCAGGTTTTTGGCAAAGACCTTGGACGCCTCGATGCGGGCGGCGGCCTTGTTGGGCCCAAAGGCAGGGATGTCGGCGGCCTCAAGCGCGTCCACCATGCCGAGGGCGAGCGGGTCGTCCGGGGTGACGACCACATAATCAAACCGCTCCTGCTTGGCAAATTCCACCATGCCCGCAAGGTCGGTGGCGGCAATGGGCTTGCAGCGCGCGTCGCAGCCGATGCCGGCGTTGCCGGGCGCGGCCCAGATTTCGGTGCACAGCGGGCTTTCCTTCAACTTGCGGAGGATGGCGTGCTCCCGCCCGCCGCCGCCCACGACCAGGATTTTCATATCGGTTTCTCCTTTTTTAGCCAAATGCAGTGGCACGGGAAAGGCTTTTTGCTGAATATGGGGGCCAACGGCCCCCATACCCCCAAAACAGCCGGACAAAAAATATTTGTCCGGCGGGAGATGGATCCGGCCCGATGCCTCACATCCATAAAACACTCCGCATTTTGTGATGGCTGATCCCAAAAATCAATCCCGGCCCGCGCAATTTTTTGCGCGGGGTAACGGGGGTCTGGGGGATAAATCCCCCAGATCGGCCAAAAACGTTCCCCGCACGCACCCGCTTAATGGTGGAACAGCCGCAGCCCGCAAAAGGCCATGGCGATGCCGTACCGGTTGCAGGTCTCGATGACCTGCGCGTCCCGGATCGAGCCGCCCGGCTGCACGATGGCGGCCACGCCAGAGCGGCGGGCCCGCTCGATGTTGTCCCCAAAGGGGAAGAAGGCATCGCTGCCCAGGGCCACGCCGGTCACTCCCGCCAGCCAGGCCCGCTTTTCCTCGGCGGTAAGCGGTTCGGGCTGCCGGGTAAAGGTCTCGGCCCACACCCCGTCCCCAATCACGTCCTCGGGCGTCTCGCCTAGATACACGTCGATGGCGTTGTCCAGGTTCGGCCGGGCCACATCCGGGCGGAAAGGCAGCCCCAGCACCTTGGGGTGGTGGCGGAGCTGCCAGAAATCCGCCTTATTTCCCGCCAGGCGGGTGCAGTGGATGCGGCTCTGCTGGCCCGCGCCTACCCCGATGGTCTGGCCGTCCTGCACATAGCAGACGCTGTTGCTCTGGGTATACTTGAGGGTGATCAGGCTCAAAACAAGGTCCCGCTTTTGGGCCTCGGTCAGGGTTTTGTTGTCGGTCACAAGGTTTGAAAGCATCGTGTCGGCCGTAATGGCAAGGTCGTTGCGGCCCTGCTCAAAGGTCACCCCAAACACCTGCTTGTGCTCTACCGGCGCGGGCTGGTAGCCCGGGTCGATGGACACGATATTGTAATTGCCCTTCTTTTTGCCCTTCAAAATTTCCAGCGCCGCCGGCTCGTAGCCGGGCGCGATGATCCCGTCCGACACCTCGTGCTGGATCACCCGGGCGGTGGCCTCGTCGCAGATGTCTGAAAGGGCGATCCAGTCCCCAAAGCTCGACATCCGGTCCGCCCCGCGGGCCCGGGCATAGGCGCAGGCCAGCGGGCTCAATTCCATCTGTGCCGGGATGTGATACATCTGCCGCAGAACATCGTCCAGCGGCAGGCCCAGCGCCGCCCCGGCCGGGCTGACATGCTTAAAGGAAGCCGCCGCCGGCAGGCCCAACGCCTCGCGCGCTTCCTTCACCAATTGCCAGGAATTGAGCGCATCCAGCAGGTTGATGTAACCGGGCCGCCCGTTTTCCACCGTAATGGGCAATTCGCCCGTTTCCATAAACACACGCGCCGGCTTCTGGTTAGGGTTGCAGCCGTATTTCAGTTCCAGTTCCTTCATCCTTCAGCCCTCCTTGTGCTTGTTGCAAAGTACGGTCTTGGCCTGCCCGGTTTTGAGGTCGTGGTACTGCACAAACAGCGAAATTTTATTGTCCTCGTTAAGGCTCTCCCAAAGCGCGGCGGCCAGGGCCTCCGGGCCGGGCGCGGTCAGCGCCACCCGCACCGGCTCCCCCTCAAAGGAGGGCAGGGGGCTTCCGTCGCCCCGGTAGGTGTGGATCAGATGCCCTACCCCGGCCTGGGGCGCGTCGTACTCATAAAAATACCGGCAGCAGCAGCCGGCGTCGCCCGCAAGGCTCTTAAGGATCGAAAGGTTATAGCTGCCGTCCGGTTTGAGTACCCCCGAGATGCGGGGGGTATAGTTGGGCGCGTCCGGCTCAAAGGTACGGCTCAAAAGGGCGTGGCGGTAGCATTTGCCCTGCTCAAGATATTCCTTGATGGTATCGGTCTGGTCGCCGTTGGTCACGATCACCATGCCGTTTTCCAGCACCCGCACCGGATGGTAGATAATAAGGCTGGGGTCGGTGATCTTGGATTCGTCAAAGGCGCGGGTACGGATGCCGTCGTCTGTTTTTTCAAACACCCGGTTGCGGCTGTTTTCGCTGCGGCCCATAATGAAATAGGCGATCACGGCCTGCCCGCCGTCTGCCGAGCGGCCCAGCAGGATGCCCCGGCCAGGGTAGGGGTTTGCTTTGAGCAGGGAGTAAAGGTCCGCGTTCTGCATGGCAGTTGTCCTCCTGTTGTTGGTGATGTGTGCATTGCACGCCGGAAGGTTTTGCGTAAAAACAACGCTCCTTCTGCTTTTCTTGGCGTCAAAAAAAGCAGCAAAAGAACGCCGGGGGCTCTTGTCTCAGGTGCGGCAAGGCCCCGCGCACGCCGCGCAATGCGGCGACTCGCCCTGCCCGCCTTCATTTCCCCGCCGCACGATAGTTCGTACGGCAAAATGGGGGTCCAGGAGCAAGGTGAATTGCCGCGCAGCGGCAATACTGCGCCCGCAGGCGCGCGTCAAAGGCCTCGCCGCAAAGCGGCGGTTCCAAGGCCGGAGACGGAAGATTCCCTGGGGCAGACGCGTCCCCGGGATCGGCCCGCCCTTTACCCC